>JABFXA010000292.1 GCA_013361955.1 Nocardioidaceae bacterium | reverse complement strand
TGGGCCACCCCCGCCGAAGCCCTCGACAAGCTACTGTCCGAACACGACAACAAACCCGGTGTTGCAAACACAGGTTGAATCCGCCGCGGGCTCGCAGCTCAACCAGCGGTGGGGGGTTCGACGCGGTCGGGCATGAACAGCTCGAGCAGCGCCATCACCAGCACCGCGGCGAGCACGCCGGCGAAGACCCGGTGCACGCCGGTGGCGAGAGCGAGGCGGGTGGGGTGGTCGCCGACGACGGCGTTGACCATCGCCCCGAAGACCGCGACGCCGACGGCCGACCCCACCGAGCGCGCGAACATGTTGGTGGCGGTCACCACGCCCCGCTCCCCCCACGCCACGCTCGACTGGGCGACCACCAGCGACGGCGCGGCCACCCAGCCCATCCCGAACCCGATCAGGAAGCAGCCCAGCGCCACGTGCCACAGCGACCCGGTGATGTCCACGAGCACCAGCACCAGGGAGCCGACCAGCGCCAGCGAGACGCCGAGGAGGCCGGTGGCCCGGAAGCCGACGGTGAGGTAGAGCCGGCCGGACACCGCCGCCGAGATCGGCCAGCCGAGCGTCATCGCGGCGAGCGCGAAGCCGCTGACGATCGCGGTGGCGCCGAGGACCTCCTGCCCGAGCGTCGGGACGTACGACGACAGGCCGACGATCAACGCGCCGACCAGCAGCGAGATGGCGCTGGTGACCCGCACCGTGCGGTTCCCGAAGACCCACAGCGGCAGCACCGGCTGCGCGGCCCGGCGCTCGACGAGCACGAACCCGACCAGCAGCACCACCGCCGAGCCGAACAGCACCGGCGTCTGCCAGCCGCCCCACGGCCAGGCGTTGCCGCCCTCGAGCAGGCCGAGCACGACGAGCGTGGTGGCCGCGGTCAGCAGCACCGACCCGGCGATGTCCAGGCGCACCGGCGCGTGGCCGCGCTGCACGCGCTCCTCGAACCGGCGCAGCAGCCAGGCCGCGACCAGGCACAGCGGCACGTTCACCCAGAAGATCAGCCGCCAGGTGAGCAGCTGGCTGAACACCCCGCCGAGCGTCGGCCCGACCACCGAGGACATCCCCCAGACACTGGCGACGTACCCCTGCACCTTGGCCCGCTCGCGCAGCGAGTACAGATCGCCGATCACGGTCATCCCCATCGGCTGCACGGCGCCCGCGCCGAGCCCCTGCAGGCCGCGCGCGGCGATCAGCACCGGCATGCTCCAGGCGAGCGCGCAGAGCACCGAGCCGGCCAGGAAGACCGCGATGCCGTAGTACATCACCGGCTTGCGGCCGAACAGGTCGGCGAGCTTGCCGTTGACCGGGACCGTCGCCGCCTGGGCGAGCAGGTACACCGAGAACAGCCACGGGAACTGCTGGAAGCCGCCGAGGTCGCGCACGATCGCCGGGATCGCGGTGGCCACGATCGTGGAGTCGAGGGCGACCAGCGCCGTGGACAGCATCACCGCCAGCAGCACCGGACCGCGCTCGGAGCGAAGGCCGACGTCTCGGCGGCGTACCTCGGCTTCGGTCACGCCTCAGTCCAGCACAACCTGCACTCTGCACATTCCCCGGACGCTCACCTGGCGGGACGGGGCGGCAGGTGCACTCGGAAGGTGGTGCTGCCCGGGGTCGGGTCGAGCTCGATCCGGCCGCCGTGCCGCTCCACGATGATCCGGCGCGCGATGTCGAGGCCCAGGCCGGTCCCCTGCCCGACCTCCTTGGTGGTGAAGAACGCCTCGAAGGCCCGCTCGGCCACCTGCGGCGGCAGGCCCGGGCCGGAGTCCACGATCTCGACGACCGCCCCGTCGCCGTCGCGGCGGGTGGCCACGCGCAGCGTGCCGGTGCCGTCCATCGCGTCGACGGCGTTGTCGACGAGGTTCGTCCAGACCTGGTTGAGCTCGCCGGGGTACGCCTCGATGTCGGGTACGTCGTCGCCGTACTCTCGCACCACGGTGACGCCGCGGCGCAGCTTGTGGCCGAGCATCACCAGCGTGCTCTCCAAGCCGTCGCGGACGTCGATGCGCTGCAGGGAGGCGCGGTCCATCTGCGAGTAGGACCGGACCGCGGAGACCAGCTCGGAGATCCGCCGCGTCGTCTCCTTGACCTCGCCGAGCGCCGTGGTCGCCGCGAGCGTGCCGGCCACCCAGCCGAGCGCGGGCTCGAGGGCCGAGGCGGGC
>JABFXA010000260.1 GCA_013361955.1 Nocardioidaceae bacterium | reverse complement strand
ACGTGACCGGGCACGGCGCGGTGCTGTACCCGGCGGTCGCCGAGGCGGCCCGCCGGACCGGCGCGAGCGCGGTGGGGCTGGTCGACGTGGGCTGCTCGGCCGGGCTCGACCTGACCGTCGACCGGGTCGGCATCAGGTACGGCAACGGGCAGTCGCTGGGTGATCCGTCGTCCCCGGTGCAGCTGTCGGCGTCGGTCGTGGGGGACCGGCGGCTCCCGACGCGGCGGGTGCCCGAGGTCGTCGCCCGGATCGGCGTCGACCCCGACCCGGTCGACGTGACAGACCCGGACGGAACCCGCTGGCTGCGCGCCTGCGTGGGGCCGGAGCGGCTCGCGCGGCTGGACGCCGAGCTGGCGCTGGCGGCGAGCACTGCCCCGACGCTGCTGCAGGGCGACGTCGTCGAGGTGCTGCCCGAGGCCCTCGACCGGGTGCCCGCGGACGCCGTTCCCGTCGTCACCACGGCCTGGTCGTTGTCACGGCTCCCGCGGGAGGGCCGGCTGCGCTTCCTGCACCGGCTCGACGAGGCCGCTGCCCGCCGTCCGGTGGCCTGGGTGTCGGTCGAGGGGGTCGGCGTCGCGCCGGCGGTCCCGACGATGGGCGACCGGCGCGCCTCGGGTCACAGCATCATCGGACTGACGGTGCTCGACCACTCGACCCTGCACGCCGAGGGCGTCGGCCGCTGCTGGTCGCGGGGCGGCATGCTGGCCTGGCTCGCCGGCTCCTAGGGATGCCGGTCGGCTCACATCTCCTCGTGCGTGTCCGGGTCGCCGCCGAACAGCCGGCCGTCGGGACGCGCGAGCGCGGTGATCGCGTCCACCTCGGTGTCGGTGAGCTCGAACCCGAACAGGTCGAGGTTCTGTCGCTGCCGCTCGGGCGTCGCCGACTTGGGCAGCGGCAGCGAACCACGCTGCACGTGCCAGCGCAGGATGACCTGCGCCGGGGTGACGTCGTGCCGCTCCGCCGCCTCGGCGACGGGCGGCTCGGCGAACGGCGCGCTGCGCTTGCCGATCGGGCTCCACGCCTCGGTCCGGATGCCGAGGTCGGCGTGCACGCTCAGCATCTCCTGCTGCGGGAAGTACGGGTGCACCTCGACCTGGTTGACCGCCGGGGTCACCCCGGTGTCGTCGATGACCGCGCGCAGGTGCTGCTCGGTGAAGTTGCTGACCCCGATCGAGCGGACCAGCCCACGCTTGCGCAGCTCGACCAGGGCGCGCCACGCCTCGACGTACCTGCCGACGCTGGGGTTGGGCCAGTGGATCAGCACCCGGTCGACGTAGTCGAACCCGAGCGTGCGGAGCGACTCCTCGACGGAACCGATCGCCTGTTCGTACCCGTGGTGCCGTCCGGGGATCTTGGTGGTCACCTGCACGTCCTCGCGGGCCAGACCCGACCGGCGGACGGCCTCGCCGACCTCGGCCTCGTTGCCGTAGTTGACCGCGGTGTCGAGGAGCCGGTAGCCGACCTCGAGCGCGTGCACCATCGCGTCCACGCCGTCGTCGCCGCGCAGCGGGTAGGTGCCGAACCCGACGACCGGCACGGTCTGGTCGTCGTTGAGCGTGTACCGGGGGATCTCGGACGTCATGCCGCCAACCTACGAGGTGGCGGTGCGCGATGATGCGGCATGGCCACCTTCAACCGGTCCGACGACCTGCAGGGCGCGGAGTTCCACGATGCGAACCTGCGGGGCGCCCGGTTCGTCGGCGCCGACCTGTCCGACGTCGTGATGCGCGGCGTCGAGGTGCAGCGCGCCGACATCGACGCACCCTGGCTCTCCGACGGCGGCGGCTCTCTGCGGGTCAACGGCGTGGACGTGGTCCCGTTCGTCGAGGCCGAGCTCGACCGCCGGTTCCCCGGTCGCGCCGAGCGCCGCGCCGAGGACGCCGACGGCCTGCGCCACGCCTGGACAGCGGTCGAGGGCACCTGGACCGCGACGCTCGAGCGGGTCGAGGCCCTGCCCGCGGGCACGGTCGACGTCTCGGTCGCCGGGGAGTGGTCGTTCGCCCAGACGCTGCGGCACCTGGTGATGGCCACGGACGTGTGGCTGCGACGGGCGGTGCTCGGGATCGAGCAGCCCTTCCACCCCCTCGGGCTCGCCTACGGCGGCGCCGAGGACGACGGCCTGGACATGTCGGTGTTCGCGACCGGCACCCCGCCGTACGCCGACGTGCTCGAGGCGCGCGCCGGGCGCGTCGCGATGGTGCGCGACTTCCTCGCCGCGGTCACGCCCGACGACCTGGCCGTCGCGCGCCGCAACCCGTGGGACCCGTCGCACCCGGAGACGACCCGTTCGTGCCTGCACGTGATCCTCAAGGAGGAGTGGGAGCACCATCGCTACGCCGTCCGCGACCTCGACGCGATCGAGGCGACGCGCGGCCGCTGAGCCGGCAATTCGTTGGTGCGATCCGGGTGGCCGGGCGAGCATGGTGCGCGTGGTCGCGCATCGGAGGTTGCCCCTGCAGGGCGGGCTGCCGCCGGCCGACGGGGTCCGCGACGGCGACGTGGTGGAGATCGCCTGCGACGAGTCCGGGTTCTCCGGCTCCAACCTGCTGGACGCGGCCACCCCGGTGTTCACGCACGCGAGCGTCGACCTCGGTGTCGACGAGGCGGTCGACCTGATCGCCGCGCTGCGGTCCGGGTTCCGGTACTCGCTGAGCGAGCTCAAGTCCGGCCGGTTCCTGCGCGCACCGCAGGCGGAGGAGGCGATGGCCTGGTTGCCGGCGGCGCTCAGCGGCCGGGCGCACGTGCACGTCATCGACAAGGAGTACTTCCTGGTCACCCGGGTCGTCGACCTGTTCCTGACCGAGCCGTCGTACGCGGCCGGCACCCGGCTGACCCAGGACCGTCGGCCGGCCGCGCTGGCCCTGTACCGCGCCGGGCGGGCGGCCGGTCGCGCCTGGAGGGAGTTCCTCGCGGCGTTCGTCGAGCTGGTGCGCACGAAGCGCCGGCACCGTCCGGACCGAGCCGTGGTGAACCGCTTCTTCGCGGCGCGCGACGCGCTCGCGGCCGGGATCGGTGGGGAGGGGCGGGCTGTCCTCGACGGGCTGAGCCGCACGCGGGTCCGCGCCGTCCTGAACCGGCTCGTGCGCGGCGACCGCTCGATCCCGCCACCGCTGGAGCCGTTGCTGCCGGCGCTGGCCGAGACCGTGCTGTTCTGGAGCGGCGGACGCCGCCGGGTGCTGGTGGTCCACGACGAGCAGAGCGCGCTGACGGCCGGCCGGCTGCGCCGGCTCCAGCAGGTGCTGGCCGACGGCGGGGAGTCCGGCGATGGGCCGTCGCCGCTGGCCGGGCTGGTGACGGTCGACTCCCGCGACGACCCGCGGGTGCAGGTCGCCGACCTGCTGGCCGGGGTGGCGCGCCGCCGGCCGGACCTCGGTGCGGACGGCCTGCTCGACCCGTTCCTCTCGCCGACCTCCCTGCACGACCCCGGACGTTGAGGCGCGGCCTCAGTGCGCCTCGTGCCGGGCCGGTGCCGGCGTCCGCCGTGACGTACGGCGGCCCCGGTGCGACCCGGCCGCGTCGAAGGTGAGGTGTCGCGGCCAGGCGAACGTGATCGAGCCGCCGGTCTGGAGGGCGTGCCAGCGCGCGGCGACCTCGTCGAGGCGGCCGACCTCGTCGCGGTCCTTGCCGCGCCGCCAGGCAGCGACGGTCTGCGCCACGAGCCGCTCCGACCGGGCCATGTCGTCGCGGCCGACGGTGCCGATCCGGCGCACCCGTCGCTGGTAGCCCAGCGTGTTGTCCTCGGGGGCTGGCGTGAACATGCCGCCGCCTCCGGCCGCGAGCTGTCCCCACACCCCGAGCTCGATCTCGAAGTACTCCTCCACGACGTAGTGGGCCAGGTCATGGGGCATCCGGTCGTCGTAGCCGGGTCCGAAGCGGGGCAGCAGGGCCGGGCCGTGCTCGCGCTCGACGGTGATCGTGTAGCGCTGGTGGGCGGCCTTCGTGAACGTGACCTCCATCCGTCGACGGTAGGCCGGATGCGGGCCCCGGTCACCGGGTTTTCCGCGTCGCCGACGGCCGCGTCGCCCCGGCGTAGTCTGTCCCTGGAGGGCACCATGAACCAGGCTCTGTTCAGCTCGCTGACCGACACCGAGCGTCTCTTCGTCGCCGAGACCTCGCCCGACGCACTCGCGGCGCTCGACGAGGACCAGGTCCTCGACCTGCACACCCGCGCCAGACGGCTCCGCGACAAGTACGTGAAGAACTACCGGCGGGCCGCGGCGGGCGCGGTCGCCACCCGGGGCGGGCGCGGGCTCAGCTACGAGAAGAACCAGCGCGACCGCGGCAAGGCGGAGATCTTCGAGACCGCCCTGGCCCGGGTCAGCCGGCGCCTCGGCACGCTCGCCGCGCGGTCGGCGGCCGAGCTGAAGACCGAGCGGCTCGCGGCCGCCCGCTCCGACGGATCCGGGCCCGCCGTGGCTGCGGCGCCCCCGGCGCCGGAGCCCGCGAGTCGGCCGCGCGGCGTCAGGAAGACGACGGGTGGCGTCAAGAAGGACGCCTCGACACGCTCGATGGGCTCCCGTCGGCAGGCCAAGCGCGACAGCCGGTGACGGGGCAGGCATTTGCCGAAACGGCAAGCGCGTTTGTCAACGTGGCTCGGATCCCGCACGCTGGGCCCATGGACGACACGGAGGCGGGCGCCGGACACCGGCACGAGCACCACGACGGGGACGCACCGAACCTGTTCGAGCCGGCCGGCTGGGAGGAGAGGTACGGCGGCGACGAGAGCCTGTGGAGCGGCAACCCCAACCCGCAGCTGGTCGCCGAGGTCTCCGGGCTGACGCCGGGCACCGCCCTGGACGTCGGCTGCGGCGAGGGCGGCGACGTCGTCTGGCTGGCCCGCCAGGGCTGGCGGGTCACCGGTGCCGACTTCTCGGCGAACGGTCTGGCCCGCGCCGCGCGGCACGCCGACGAGGCCGGCGTGGCCGACCGCTGCGACTGGTGGCAGGTCGACGCGCGGGCCTTCGCGGCCGAGGGGCGCTCCTTCGACCTGGTCACCACGCACTTCCTGCACCCGCCGGACGGCGGCATGGTCGAGGTCGTACGGCGGCTGGCCGACGCGGTCGCACCGGGCGGTCACCTGCTGGTCGTGGGCCACGCGCCGTCCGAGGACGTCCCGCACCTGACCGAGAGCCACCGCCGGGCGATGTTCCTCGCCGAGGACCTGGTGCCCGGTCTCCCCGACGACCTGGAGGTGCTCGTCGTCGAGCAGCGCCCGCGGACCGTGACCCGGGAGGGCGTGACCGTCGAGGTGCCCGACTCCACGCTCCTCGCGCGCCGGCGCGGCTGACCAGGCGTCAGATCGCGTCGAGGACCGGCGTCGCCGCTGGTCGTACTCCTCGGCCGTGACCAGGTCCGCCAGACGGTGCCGGCCACGCCGAAGGCGAGGACGAGTACGAGTACGAACGGGCCGACGAACCACCCCGGGAACCCGCGGGCGACGGCGTCGAACCCGTCGCCGTACGACACCTCCTGCCACGTCCGCGACCCGTGCCCCCGGTGACCCCCGCTCCCGGTCTCGCGGCTGCCGACCCGCTGCCGGTGTCGCGTAGGTTTGAGGGTGCCCCTAGAGGAACGGCCGGACGGCTGTCCGGACTGCGCCGGGAGGTGGCTGTGCGACCCGTAGCGGATCTGTCCCGGTTGTCGCCGGGGTCTCACCTCTGCGCCTTCTACGGCGACGACGAGGAGCTGAGCCGGGTCGCCACGGCGTTCGTGACCGCCGGCCTGGCGACCGGGGCCCGGGTGCTGTACGTCGCCGCCGACCACGCCGTGCGGGGGCTCGGCGCGGCGCTCGCGCTCCGCGGCGTCGTGGACCTGGACTCCGCGGTCGACGCCGGGCAGCTCGTGCTGCGGGACTCGGCGGCCGTCTACGGCACCGGTGAGACCGACCTGGCCACCCTGGCCGCGGCGATCGGCGCCGAGAGCGGCGAGGCCCGGCGCAGCGGCTTCACGGCGCTGCGGGTGGCGGCCGAGATGACCCCGTTCGCGGAGGCGCTCGGGTCGGCCGAGCGGCTGCTGCAGTGGGAGCGCGCGGCCTCCCGGATGCAGCAGCAGTCCGGGGTGTCGAGCGTCTGCCAGTACGACGAGCGCCGACTGCCCCAGCAGGACCTGCGCCGGCTGGAGGTGGAGCACACCGGCTCGGCCCCGGCGGCGCTGACCTCGCCGGCGGCGCACTTCCTGGCGACGCGGGAACCGTGGGGCCTGCGCGTGGTCGGGCAGGTCGACCTGGAGAACGCAGACGAGCTGCTGGCTGCCGTGCGGGCCCGGTGTGCCGTCGATCCGCGTGTTTTCGTGGACATGCGGGAGCTGACGTTCATCGACGTCGGGGCCACCCGCGAGCTGGTCGCGCTGGCGGCCGGCCTGCCCGCGGACGGGACGCTGTTCCTGGTCCGGCCACCGGCGGTGCTCGCGCGGATCCTGGATCTCGCCTTCGTCCGGCACCAGGGTCTGGAGTTGGTCACGTGAGCGCCGTCGTCCCCGGCACGCACAGCGCGCTCCTCTACCACAGCGACGAGGAGTGGCTGGCCAGCGTGGGTCCGTTCGTCAGCGAGGGGCTGACCCGCGGCGACCACGTGCTGCTGATGATCAGCCCGGAGCAGCACGACCTGCTCTCGCGCGAGCTCGGCGCCGACATGGCCGGCCTCGAGATCGGCGACCCGGACGTCGCCTACCGGCCGCAGGCCCGGGTGCTCCGCGAGGTGGTCGGGTTCCTCGGCCGCGTGCAGGCCCGGACCCGGCTGGTCGCCGAGCAGCAGCTGTTGGCCGCCCGCACGGACCTCGAGGTCTCCGACTACCTGCGCATCGAGGCGGCGTCCAACGTCCTCTTCGAGCGCTCCACCATCGACGTGCTGTGCCCCTACGACGCCGTGCACCTGCCGGGCGAGGTGCTCGACTCCTGCCGGCGTACGCACGGCCACCTGCTCGAGTCCGGCCGCAGCTGCGCCAGCCCGGCGTACGTCGACCCGGCGCGGTTCATCGCGCAGCACTCGTTCATCCCCGACCCGCCGGCCTCGGCCGTGACCTTCAACTGCGACAGCCCGCAGGACCTCGGCACCGCCCGTGGCCTGGTGGAGAGCCACGCGGCGGCGCACGGCCTGGACGTGGCGGCCACCACCGGGCTGCTGCTGGGGGTCACCGAGATCCTCACCAACGCCCTCGAGCACGGGTCGGCGCCGCGGCGGCTCTACGTCTACCGCGAGGGCCCGGCCCTGGCCTGCCACGTCCACGACAGCGGCCTGGGCCCGGCCGACCCGCTCGCGACGTACGTGCCGCCCGACGGGGACCCGCGGGAGAGCCGCGGGATCTGGCTGGCGCGGCAGCTGTGCGACGCCGTCGAGATCACCACGAACCTGACCGGAACCCACGTCCGGCTGCTGGCCCTGGTCGGCTGACGCCCGGCGTTGTACCATCTGGTACATGAGCAGGTTCTTCGAGACCACCAGGCACATCGACGCACCGACCGAGCCGGTCTGGGAGGTGCTGTTCGACGTCGCCCGCTGGCCGGAGTGGACCCCGACGATCGACGACGTCCGGCGGCTCGACGACGGGCCGTTCCAGGTCGGGTCGCGGGCCCGGGTCCGCCAGCCCCGGCTGCCGCGGGCCGAGTGGCAGGTGACCGAGGTGGTGCCGGGTCGCAGCTTCACCTGGGAGGCGGCCGGGCCGGGGATGCGCACCATCGCCCGGCACGAGGTGGTCCCCGACGGCACCGGCTCGGCGGTCACGCTGAGCATCGAGCAGACCGGGCCGATGGGCGCCGTGGCCGCGCTGGTGTGGCGTCGGCTCACCCAGCGCTACATCGAGCTCGAGGCCGAGAGCCTCGACGCGCGGGTGCACCGCGCGCCCACCGCGTGACGGCGTCCCCCCGGGCGCGGCTGCTGGACGCCGCGGTCGACCACTTCGGCCGGCACGGCATCGGCGACACCAGCCTGCGTGGGATCGCCGAGACGGTCGGCACCAGCCACCGGATGCTGATCTACCACTTCGGGTCGCGCGAGGGCCTGCTCGCCGAGGTGACCCGTGAGGTCGAGGCCCGGCAGCGCGCCGTGATGACCGCGACGTACGTCGACACCGACCTGCCGCCGCTGGAGGCAGCCGCGCGGTACTGGGAGCAGACCGTCGAGGCGACGCTGCACTACGGACCGCTGTTCTTCGAGCTGGCGGCGCACGCGATGCAGGGCAAGGAGCACGCCGCGGCGCTCCGCGAGGAGCTGATCGCGGCGTGGCTGCCGTCGGTGACCGAGCTGTGCCGTGCGATCGGGATCCCCGAGGCGCAGGCGCAGACGCACGCGCGGCTGGCCCTCGGGGCGGCTCGCGGGCTGCTCCTCGACCTGCTGGTCAGCGGCGAGCGAGAGCAGGTCGCGCAAGGCGCCGACCTGCTGAACCGGCTGCTGCTGCTCTCCGCCGAGGTCGGCGGCGCCGGCGCGTAGGGCGCCCTCAGCCCGCCGCGGCGGTCCGGTGCGTCCACCACCGCCAGGCCGCGGTCACCAGGACGGCGCCGACCAGGGAGCCGATGATCCCGCTCGGCCGGACCTCGATCCCGTCGCCGGAGATCAGGCTGACCAGCAGCCCGCCGACGAAGGACCCGATCAGCCCGGAGCCCAGGGCCAGGCCCCAGTTCACGCGTCCGTCCTCGCGGCCGAGGATCAGCTGGGCGCCCGCGCCGATGACCATGCCGAACAGGATCAGAGCCAGGATGAGCATGCGCGGAGCGTAGGTCCGCGCCGGCCCGCGGCCACCCACCCGGAACGGGCGATCCGGCCCGGTCTCAGGTGAGCACCCGCCGCTCGGCGGTGAGGCGCCGGCTGACCTGGTCGGCGTACCGGTGCGCCATCGGGCCGCTGCCGTTGTACGCGCGGGCCGCCTCGTGCCAGCTGCCGAGCCGGCGGTGCAGGCCGGCCAGGTGCCGGAACCCGACCAGCATGTTGACGTAGGGCCGCCAGGCGCCCCCGAGCCGGTCGGCGCGGTCCTGGTAGGAGTACCAGGTCAGCTGCATCGGCCCGACGCCCTGCATGGCGCCGGTGCGCTTGCGCAGGTGCTTGTAGCGCAGGTACTTCGCCTTCGTCACGGTCCCGGCGCCGGCGAAGATCGACGGGTCGTGACCGAACACGTTGCGCCCGCCGCCGGACTCCTGCTTGAGGAAGGCGCACCCGACGTAGAAGGGGATCCGCGCCCGGCGGGTCGCCCGGAGCGCGGTGTCCGCCATCGCGCAGCCGGTCCGCCGGGCGGTGTGGATGCGCCGGGCGTCGGAGCGCGAGTACGCCGGCCGCTCGCGTCGCGGGGCCGCC
>JABFXA010000207.1 GCA_013361955.1 Nocardioidaceae bacterium | reverse complement strand
CGAGCTCGTGTTCGACCACGGGTGGTCGGCCAGCCACATCGACTTCGAACGCGGCGAGTCGACGCTGCCTTCGGCGTGGCCGTCGATGAGCCGGGCACGGTTGCCCGAGTCGTCTCGGCGGCGGACTGACCTTCGAGTTTCGCCGTGCTGGCGGGCCGGGACGGGACGGCTTAGCCTTTTCCCGCGGGTCAGTGGCTGACGCATGGCTGCCAGCAGATCTGGCCGCTCTCGCGGCCGCGCTACGAGGACCCGCCCAGATTCGCACGCGAATGTCGGCGCACCTAGATACGGTCTTGAGTGTCGCACTTGTTCGAGTTCGGGGGAGCATCAAATGAACGTCTGGGGAGAGTACGAGAGGTGGGACCGCGCTCTCGCGCGCCACATCTTCACCGAGGAGTCCGCGGGCCTGCCGGTCTACCTCGAGGTGACCCCCGAGATCTTCAGTGCCGTCGCCGCTGACCTCGATGTTCCGGGTGACCCCGCCGAGCACCTGGCCAAGGTCGTCCGCGAGACCCTCTACCTGGAGGACCGGCACGGGTTCGACGCGCATCGCGAGAGATTCCAGATGTGGCGACGCCAAAAGCTCGCCCCCACGGGCACCCTCGCCAAGCGGTCGTCGACCGAGCTCGAGGCGCCCCCGGTGGTCGCGCTGCTGGCGGTGCTCGTGATCGCAGCGGTGCGGATGGGACAGGACACAAACCAGGCGGCGAACGCGTACTATCCACGGCTCGCCGAGGTGCTGGGACTCGACGAGCCCGAAGCCACCCGCCTGCGACAGGCCTTCCCAGTCACCGAGGTGTTCTGGCGTGGGCTCAACGAGTACCTGGCCGCCCACGAGGGCAGGCTTGGCCTGCCGACCGCTGACGCACTCTCCTTCCGCTACGTCGGGATCCCGCAGTCGCAGGCGCTGGTGCGCGCCGCCGACCGGGCCAGGCTTCCCGCGTTCTTCACCCGATTCGGCCTCGCGCCGGGCTCGCCGGTGATCCCGGCCGACCTCGAGCGGCTCATGGACGCCTGGATCACCGCGAGCCCTGCCCGGTCAGCACCAATCTGAAGAACCTGTGGGGGCGCGGCGCTGCCCGTGAACGAGTTGCCGGCGTCGCGGCGGTTGAGCTCAGCCTGTGGGATGGCGCCTTCCGAGACTCCTCCGAGCAGCCCGTGGGAGCTACCGGCCAGGTGAGCCTGTGCGCGAACCTCCGCCAGTCGTTCGGTGGCCGCAGTGTCGAGCTGTCGTTCGTGGCGCGGCTTCCTCGGCACACCGAGGCCAGCGAGCTCACCGTGAACTCGGCTGCGGAGAAGCCAGTGGTCGGGGTGCTCCCGGCCGCCGGCGGCCGGGTTCGCCCAATCCCGGGCAGCCGGTTTGCCCCCGAGTCGCTTGTCGGGGCGCTCCTGGAGCTGCAGGAGCCCGTCTCCGCAGCCACGGTCACCCGCCGGCCTCGGCGGGTGGTGCCACTGCGCAGGGATGAGCTCGTGGGCGCGCTGGTGGAGACCGACCGGCTGCAGCTTGCCGACGACGTCGCGATCCTGGTCAAGGATGACGAGAAGCTGCTGAAGGACGTCCTGCGGATCATCGACCAGTGCGGGAAGCGCGGCGGCATGTTCCGGAGCACCGCGACCGATCAGGCCAAAGCTCTCGCGGGTCTACCTACCGGCTGGGTGCTGATCGAGGACGTCCAGCTCTATGCCGTGCCGCAAGGCGTCAAGCACGTCGACCTGCACGCCCTCGTGCCGCTCACCACCGCCCAGCTGAACTTCGCCGGCGGCCTGAAGATGCCGGGCCGGATCAGGAAGTTCTCGAGCCTGCAGCCACCGGAGATCCGGGCAGCGGTCGCGGAGGCTGAGGACATCACGGTGACGATCACCTCCCTAGGGGACGAGGTAGAGGAGCTGCACCGATGGACCGAGGCCGCAAACGCGATGGTGATCCCCCTGGACGGCCTCGGTCTCGACGACGGTGACTATGAGGTCACCCTCCAGGTCGACGACGAGGTGCTCTCCCGACCGACGCTGCGACTCCGGTCGGCGAGCACCCCGCTCAACTACGAGCTCGATTACAGCGCCTTGTCAGTCGTCTGCGCCGTCGCCTCGGCGGGCACCTCCGCGCTGTTCGTCGACGGCGTCAACGCCGTGGGGCAACGCGACCAGGCGGTTCCCCGACGACCGATCGGCGACGGCATCGGCTGGCAGGCGAAGAAGGTCTCCTCGAAGGTGGTCCAGCCCGTCGTCGTCCTCGGCTCCGCCGACCCGGACTCGTGCATGGTGACCGGCAAGCACTACATCCAGTTGCCGACCTGGCACGGCGGCAAGGCGACGTCAAAGACCATCCAGGGTGTCTGCCGCGACTGCGGCGTGGTGAAGACGTCGCCGGTAAGGCCGCGATGGAAGAAGGCCGACGCGCCGAGCGAAGCGCCGGTCGAGTTGCACCTGGCTGAGATCTCGACGCCCAGCGACCTACAGGCACAGTGGGACGTCTGCCTCGACGCAGTCGTGCACGTCGGCGGCGGACCGATCAGCGCCCTGGAGCGGATCGCATCCCACGCCGACGGCACCAGCCTGTTCGCGGACGAGTTCGTGCGCACCCTCGAGCTCGCCGGCCACATCGACGTCCGGAGAGACGACGCGATGACACCACAAGAGTGGGAGGCCAACCCCGCCTACCTCGCCGAGACCATCAACAACGGCTTCCTGCTCGCCGGCGTGTGGTCGCAGTCGATGCGCAACCTGCTGGCCGACGAGGTCGAGGCATTCGGCGGCAAGCTGGTTCGCGAGGAGAGCGAGACGGGCGGCCTCTCCTCCTGGTTCGTCCGCGGCCTCCACGCGGACGACCTGGAGAAGATCGCGGACGACATCGGCCAGGAGCATGCAGTCGTCCGCGACGCGGCACGCAAGATGCTGGCTTCGCTGCCGCCGCTGAGCGAGCTCGAAGCAGTCATGCCGGTGGTCCCGATCCCGCAACACACCAAGGCCACCCTGTTCAGCCTCCGTGACGCCTCCTGGCAGACCGTCCCCGGTGTCGGCATCTCGGGTGCGTACCGGGTCGAGCAGTCCTTCCGCAGGCTGAGCATCTGGGTCGATCAGCGCGGTGCCGTCGAGCGAACGGCGCGCATCGGCAGCGTCCAGCTCGTGAAGCACCTTTCCGGCCGTGCCGCCGGCCGTCCGCTGGTCGGCTACGTTCCGTCCAGCGACGCGCTGGTCGTCCCGATCGGCGCCGACCTGCCCGGCCTGTACGGCCGAGTCGCCGCGCTGTGCTCAGGACGCCTGCCCAAGGTGTCTACGCGCACCAGGTCCATCGCGTACCTCGAAGTGCCCCGCGACGTCGCGGACGGCCTCAACTCCCTCCTGGCTGGGTGATCCATCATGAAGACCACGCCCCTGACGCCCCTGACGCTGCGCGACGACCTCGCCTCGGCCTATCTCCGCTACATCGACACCCAGTACTGGCTGCGGGACACCAGGCTGTCGGACGAACGGCGCGGACTGCTGCGAGCCGACGGCAACCTGCGCAGCGAGTGCCTGCTCGAGCCGGTGCTGCCCTATGACGCGACCGTCGACCTGCTGGCCACGGCCGCTGCCGCGGGAGTCTCAGCGGAGTCGGCCGAGATCGTCGGCCGCGCGCTCTTCGGGGACTTCACCGACCCAGACCACCCCGTGAGGCTCCGTGCCCACCAGGCCGAGGCGGTCGCTTGCCACTTCCGCGGCGGCACACAAGCCGGGCGCAACGTTGTGGTCACCTCCGGAACCGGCTCCGGCAAGACCGAGAGCTTCCTGCTGCCGATGCTGCTCCGGCTGGTCGAAGAGGCCAGGACCTGGTCCGCCCAACCGCCGCCCGACCTGTGGTGGAACGACAAGCCCCACCCGCGTCGATGGCGCCCGATCCGCAAGCCGGAGACGCGGATGCCGGCCGTTCGGTCGATGATCCTCTACCCGACCAACGCGCTCGTCGAGGACCAGATGACCAGGCTCCGTCGGGCGGCCCGGCGGATCGGCGCGGCGCTGCCGGGTCAGCCACTCTGGTTCGGTCGCTACACCGGCGTCACCCTCGGAACCTCGCGGCGCCCCGCCGACGGCCGCGGCAACGGCTTCGCCGAGCTGGTGGCGAACCTGGAGGAGCAGACATCCGAGTTCCGGCGCCTCGTCGACGCGAGCGTCAGCGAGGGCGACCTGGCGCAGTTCCCCGACCCGCGAGCCCACGAGATGCTGGTCCGCTGGGACATGGTGGAGACGCCGCCGGACGTCCTGGTGACGAACTACTCGATGCTGAACGCGATGCTGATGCGCGCGTTCGAGGACCCGCTGTTCAGCCAGACCCGGGCGTGGCTGGACGCCTCGGCGGACCACGTCTTCACCCTCATCGTCGATGAGCTGCACCTGTACCGGGGAACCCAGGGCAGCGAGGTGGCGATGGTCGTCCGGAACCTGCTCAACCGGCTCGGGCTGGCCCCGGACTCCCCGCAGCTGCGGTGCATCGCCACTAGTGCATCGCTGTCCGGTGAGAGCGGCGGCCGGGACTTCCTCGAGCAGTTCTTCGGGCTGGACGGCTCGTCCTTCCACGTCACTGCGGGAGCCCCGCGGGCGATTACGCCGCTCTCCGGGCTCGACCGGGCCGCCCTGCTCGTAGGGACCGCGCCCGCGGCGAGCATCGTCTCCGAGCAGATCGCCGCTGCCTGCGTCGATCCCGAGTCCGGTCGCGTCCGGGCCACCGAGTCCTCGCTGATCGCAGAACGGCTGTTCGGAGCCCCCGATGACGGCCTGCAGGGCCTGGCGGCTGCGCTCACCTCGCTGGCGGGAGCGTCAGACCTCAGCGGCACCATCCCCCTGCGGGCACACCAGTTCGTCCGGACCATGCGCGGGATGTGGGCCTGCTGCGATCCGCAGTGCTCAGGTGTCGCCGAAGACGCACGCGAAGGCCGCCGGGTCGGCAAGCTCTACGGGATCCCGACCCTCAGCTGCTCGGACTGCGGCGCCAGGGTCCTCGAGCTCCTCTACTGCTTCTCCTGCGGCGACATCAGCCTCGGGGGTCACGTCGTCGAGCGGACCTCGGTCGAGCACGGCGAGCCCGACGGCGTCGTCATCGCATCGGCGAACGTCGGCGAGGTCGCCTCGGACATCGCCCCGATCTTCCGACGCTCCCACGACGAGTTCGTCTGGTTCTGGCCCGGACAGAAGCCCGTCCAGCCGGACCCCTCCTGGGCGAAGAAGGTCCCGGGCAGCAAGAAGGAGGCCTCCTTCGCCTTCGCCCCAGCCAGCCTGGACCACGGCACCGGCCTGGTCACTGCCGCCGGGGACACCCTCGACGGCTGGGTCATGAAGGTCGAGGCCGACCTGGGGGAGCGGCAGCGGATACCGGCGCTGCCCGACCGGTGCCCCCGGTGCGACTCACGCGGGTACAACCCGGGCGAGAAGTTCTTCGCCGGCACGGTCCGCAGCCCCATCCGAGCGCACACCTCCGGCGCCGCACAGTCCACCCAGCTCTACCTCTCGCAACTGGTGCGGAGCCTCGGCGACAAGGCCAGCGAGTCGCGCACCATCGTCTTCACCGACAGCCGAGACGACGCCGCCCGGACGGCTGCTGGGATCGCGCTGAACCACTACCGCGACGTGATCAGGCAGATGACCCAGCAGGTGCTGACCGCCCAGCGCCCCTCACTGCGCGACATCGTCGACCGCGGAGTTGCGCTGGAGACGCTCACGCTGGCCGAGCAAGCGGCGTTCACCACGTTCAAGGAGGCACACCCCGACGCCCTCGAACTGTTGAGGAAGCAGGCGTATGTGCCACTCGACGACACAGAGCAGGAGGCGGTCGAGGCTGCGTTCGTCGCCGACGAGGAGGTCCGGATCGGCTGGCCCGAGCTGCGGCACGAGATCTGCGACCGGCTGGTCCGGCTCGGGATCCCGCCCGGTGGCACCGGGCCGTCAGCGGCCGTCAACCAGGACGCCAGTCCCTGGTGGAAGGCGTTCGCGCCTCCGGCTCCCGACCTATGGATGCCGCTTCCGCTCGGCGGCCCTCGGGAGACGCAGGCAGCGATGCAGGCCGAGAAGCTGGTGCAGGCACTTGCCGGCGGCCTCTTCGGCAGGGCGGGACGGGATCTGGAGTCCGTCGGCATCGCGTACTTCGCGGCGCCGCCGGCATCCTCGGGGATCGTCCACGACCCCACCGTCCGGGACCAGATTCTGGCGGCAGTGATCCGGATACTGGGCATCCGCAACCGGTGGGCCGGCACCGACGCCAAGCCATCCACCAACGTCCCGCGGAGCGTGGCCGGCTACCTCAAGACGATCGCCGAGGTGCACGGCCTGGACCTCGGCGACGTCACCGACGACGTCAAACGCCTCCTGAAGTCGACTGGGATCGCCAGCGACTGGCTCCTGGACCTCGCCTCCCTCTCATCGCCACTGACACTGGTCCCGCTCGGCACCGAACGCTGGCGCTGCGACGTCTGCGGGTTCATGCACGGGCACGCCGCGGCGGGCGTCTGCGCCAACGTCGGCTGCAACCGCCCAGCGCTGGTCAAGGTGGACGCCGACGCGACCGACGACGAGGGCGACTACTACGGCTGGCTATCACGCCAGCAGCCGCGGCGCCTCGCCGCTGCCGAGCTCACCGGTCAGACCAAGCCATTGAGCGAACAGCGCCGCCGAGCGCGGGTGTTCAAGGAGGTGCTGCTGCCGGCCCCCGCCGAGAACGCACTGACGGTGCCGCTCGACGTGCTGAGCGTGACCACCACGATGGAGGTCGGAGTCGACATCGGCTCGCTCCGCTCCACGGTCATGGCCAACATGCCTCCGCAACGGTTCAACTACCAGCAACGCGTGGGCCGCGCCGGCCGGTCTGGACAGATCTTCTCCTACGCGGTGACGGTCTGCCGGGACCGATCGCACGACGACGACTACTTCCGTGCGCCCCGCAGGATGACCGGCGACGACCCGCCGCAGCCGTTCCTCGACCTCAATCGAGTTAGCATCGTGCGCCGGGTGGTCGCAGCCGAAGCGCTCCGGCTGGCGTTCCAGTCGCTCGGTGAGCCGCCGGAGTGGACCGCCAACAGCATCCACGGCGTCTTCGGGCCCAGCTCTGGATGGCCTGACCGACGCGCGGAGATCGCCACCGCACTTGCCTCGCCCGCGCTGGGTCAGGTGGTCGAGCGGTTCTGCGCCTTCACCGGGCTCGAACCGGCTGCGGTCACAGCGATCCGTGACTGGCTAGCCACCGGCGGCCTCGTTGCCGACATCGATGCGGCGGTGGCCCGCGACTCCGGGCTGACCGACGAGCTCAGCGAGCTGCTGGCGACCTACGGCGTCCTGCCCATGTTCGGCTTCCCGACCCGCGTACGCCGGCTGGTTCGGAAGCGTCCGTCCAAGTTGGAGGACCTCGACGGGGTGACGGTCTCGGACCGGCCCCTGAGCCAGGCGGGGTCGAGGTGCGCGCCCGGCGCCAAGATCGTCCGGGACGGTGCCGTGCACACCGTGGCGGGCTTCGCGGACTGGACGCCCGACTACAAGGGGATGAAGCCGGTCGACCCGCTCGGCCCCGAGATCCTCATCGGGCTGTGCGACGAGTGTGGCGCCTGCATCGTGGACGCCGTCGAGCCAGTGTGCTCGATCTGTCTCTCCGGCCTTCGGATCGTCCCGATGCACCAGCCTCGCGGGTTCAGGACCACCTACCAGGAGGTTGACTACGACGGCGACGAGGACCAGTCCGCCAACGCGGGCTCGCAGACGATCTCAGTTGACGGCGACCCGGACACGGACGCGACGGTTCGCGGAGCCCGACTCAGCAGCTACGGTCAGGCACGGCTGGTCCAGGTCAACGACAACAACGGGAGGCTCTTCGACATCGGCCAGGACTACGGGTCGTGGCTGGCGGCAGACCCCGAGCTCTTCGCGGACCTCAAGGCCTGGCCCCCTAACAGCCTTGTCGGCTCCAGGCAGATCGCGATCGGCGAACTGCGCACCACCGACGCGCTGACGGTCGGGCTCAACGGCGCGCACGCGCCCGGTGGTCTGGTCCCCTACTCGCCGGAGAAGGTGCCGGCAGGGCTGGCCGCCTACCGCTCCCTGGCCGAGGTGCTGCGTCGCGGGGCGAAACAGCTGCTCGATATCGATCCGCAAGAGCTGGTCTTCGGCCTGCACCCGCAAGGTGACGGCTCGATGCAGGTCTTCCTCGCCGATGCGCTGGACAACGGCGCCGGCTATGCCGCGGAGATCGGGGCCGAGCACAACTTCGAGCGGATGCTCTCCGACACTCGGCTGTCGCTGCGCGACCGGTGGTCCGAGAAGGCGCACGCGGACTGCAATTCCTCCTGCCTGGACTGTCTGCGGTCCTACGACAACAGCCGGCTGCACGGACTGCTGGACTGGCGCCTTGCCCTCGACATGCTCGACCTGCTTGCCGACGAGCCGCTCGCACTGGCCCGGTGGATGGAACTCGGCCAGCGCGCCGCCGAAGGGATTGCCGCGACCGGCCTGATCAGCCTGAAGGCCGGCGCCACCACCGACGGCATCTCCTACCTCCACAACACCGGGACCGGCAAATCCGTCTTGGTGGGACACCCGCTGTGGTGGCGGTCGGAGGACCGCGCCGTCGAGGAGCAGATCACCGCGCTAGACGAGCTTGCGGGAATGTCCTCCTCGGTTGCCCAGAGCGACGTGTTCGAGGCGCTGCGGCGCCCGATCGGCCTGATCCGGCGGCTGGCATGACCCTTCTGGCCTGGGTTCCCCCGGCGGCGGACCCGCTTGAGATGGTCTCGCCGAGCGCGCTGAACGCATACGAGCGCTGTCCCCGCAAGCTCGCCTACCAGCGTGACCCCTCGACCCGGGGCCTCAGCAAGCCGAGCCCGCGGACCGCCTTGGGCGTCGTGGCCCACGGCCTGCACGAGATCGCCGCGACAAAGCACCCACCAGTCGGTCAGGACCGACGATCCTGGCTCGAAGCGGAGTGGGAGGGCCTCCTCGCCGAGCAGGTGCGGAAGGTCGCCAAGGCCTGGCCCGGTCGGCCGGTGCCCCCGGTCGCTCAGTGGGACGGTCTGGTGGCAACTCGGGTCCGCACGCTCCGGAAGCTGTCGGCGACCTGGCCGGACCTTGCTCCGGCTTCGGCGGCCGCTCCGGAGCACGCACCCGGTTTCCCCTGGATCGAACGGAAGTTGAAGGACCCAGACGCCGGCGTGTTCGGCACCCCCGACCGGGTTGAGGTGCGGGACGGCCAATTGCGCGTCATCGACCTCAAGTCCGGGGTCCACCAGGCAGGCGTCCAGCCTGGTCAGCGCCGCCAGCTCCTGCTGTACGCGCACCTGGTGGATGCCGCCTGCGGCCAACTGCCCGCCGTCGGCGTCATCGAGTCCGCCACCGGAAACGAGACGTCGTTCCAGATCGACAGCGTGGCCGTGAGCAGCGCGGTGCAGGAGGCCCAGCAGGCGATCGCTGGGTTCAACGACGCCGTCGCTGCTGGAAACGTCCCCGCGAATCCCGCACAGACGGCGTGCCGGACATGCGCGTTCCGGACGGTGTGCTGGCCGTACTGGGCCTCGGATGCGACGTCAGAGCGCGACTTGCGGGGCATCGTCGCGGAGCAGCCTGACAGCCGGTCCTTCAAGATCGAGGCCGGTGGGCCGGAGCTGATCAGAATCGTAACCGTTCAGGGATGCTCAACACCGACGCCGGGGGATGAGGTGGCCGTCCTCGACCTCGTCCCGGCCGGCCCGGACACGATGAGGATGCGGTGGAACTCCGAGATCCGGCTGCCGGGCGGTGCCGCCGGCTAGGTCGTGGTCGCTGCTTGCCGCGCTCCTGCCTCGAATCGTGGGGAACCAGCAGCGCACCCGCGGCGCGGCCCTCCGGAGCGAACGGTCGGATTCCTCGCACACACCGGCCCGGTTCGACCCGTGGTGTGCCGGGGCAACGCTGGAGTTCGGCTGTCGCGGCCGGCGCCGCGTGGCAGGGTGCTGGGCATGGTGCGGCTGATTCCCGACGACCCCGTGTTTACCACCGCGTCGGAGCGCGAGGTGTGGGAGCGGATGCGCGACGGACTCGGTCCAGACGACGTGCTCATCGCGAACCTGCGGCTGACCGACGAGGTCAAGGACCACGAAGCGGACCTCGTCGTGTTGATGCCGGAGGTAGGTGCGGTCGTGGTGGAGGTCAAGGGCGGCAGCGTCTGGCGCGACGAGCAGGGGTGGTGGCAGCAGCACCGAGGTCGCTCCAGGCAGATCGACCCGGTCCAGCAGGTGCGCACCACGAAGTACGCGCTCCGCGACTACGTGGCGCACGATCCCCGGTGGAACAATCGGAACCACATTGCGTGGGGCCATGCCGTGGTCATCCCCTTCTCGGAGTTCCCGGACCAGGACGCGGGACCAGACTGCCCGCGATGGTCGCTGCACGACCGGCACGACCAGGGCGACCTGCCGGCGCGGATCCGCGAGAACGCCGCCAGGGCGCGACAGGGGAAGCAGGCCCCGACGCACGAGGACGTAGAGACGATCGGCGACATCCTGACCGGGCGCCTGCCCACGGCGTACGACGTCAACGCCGAGGCGGCCGAGCGGGCGTCGACGGCAGACCGGCTCACCCAGGAGCAGGCGATGATCCTCAAGGTCACGCGGTTGCTGAACCGAGTCGAGGTCCGCGGCGGTGCGGGGAGCGGCAAGACCGTCCTAGCCCTGCAGCAGGCCAAGGAGCTGACTCGGGGACGTGCGGACCGGAGGTCGGAGCGCGTCGCGCTGCTTTGCTACTCGATCGGGCTCGCGGAGCATCTGAAGCGTCAGGTGGCGACCTGGCACCGCAAGGACCGCCCTGCGTTCGTGGGCACCTTCCACGAGTTCGGTCGTCAGTGGGGCGCGCCAGACGGGGACCGCACCAACAGCGAGTTTTGGGAGTCTGAGCTTCCCGACATCATGGCGCGCTTGGCCGAGGACTTGCCGGAGGGCAAGCGCTACGACTCGGTGGTGGTCGACGAGGCGCAGGACTTCGCGGAGTCCTGGTGGCGGCCGGTGCTGCGGGCGTTGAAGGATGAGACTGCCGGAGGGCTCTACGTCTTCTCCGACGAGAACCAGCGGATCTTCGCCCGCTTTGGACGCCCGCCGGTGCAGCTGGTGCCGCTGGTGCTGGACCACAATCTGCGCAACACCCGTCAGATCCACCAGACCTTCGGCCCGCTCGCGCCGAGCCGGATGTACGCGCGGGGCGGCGATGGGCCCGCGGTGCGCTTCGTGCCCTGCACTACCGAGGACGCCATCGCGACGGCGGACGATGAGGTCGACGGACTGCTCGACGCCGGATGGAAAGCCGGGAGCGTCTGCCTCCTGACCACGGGCCGCGGCCACCCCGTGCAGGTCGAGCGGACCGACTTCCATGACCAAGACGGGTACTGGGTGACGTTCTTCGACGACGCCGACGTCTTCTACGGACATGTCCTTGGGTGCAAGGGCTTGGAGCCCCCCGCCGTGGTGCTCTGCGTTAACGAGGACGGCAGCCGTGACCGGTCGCGCGAGCGGCTGTACGTCGGGATGTCGCGGGCCACCGATGAGCTCGTCGTCGTGGGCGACCCCGAGGTGGTGCGCAGAGGCGGGGGCGCCGAGGTCGCCAAGAGGCTTGGGATCTGAGGCTCGTGCTGCTGGAGGCGGCGTCCAGCCCAGTTCGAAACGGCGTGACTTGCAACCCCCGGCATCGCCGATGCACACGCTGCGGACGCAAGCTCCGACGCACCGCCATCGACGCGCCTCGGCCGAGAACCACAACCTGAGCTTCGTCATCCGCAGACATGGTCTGACCGCCAGTCGGATGGTCACGTGCTGCCGGCGTGTCACAAGACGTGTCACAAACGGCCCCAGCCTGACCCCGACCCTAGCGGCCCGCTGAGCGTGCCAGGGCCCACCCAGACACACTGGTGCACACCCAAGATCACGCTCATGGGGTCTCTGGGGGTCAAGGGGTCGCAGGTTCAAATCCTGTCAGCCCGACCGCGAGGGTCCGACCTGGACGTCCAGGTCAGGCCCCTCTGTCGTCTCCACGGGCCGGTCGTACCACCGCGAGGCTCGGACGGTGGGGACCAGACGGGGACCACCGGGCCGAGAACGCGGCGCCGGCGTCGCCGAGTCGGTCGGCATGTTGGTGCTTGGCGGCTTCGTACTCGCGTCGCCAGCGGACGGTCTCGATGACGGAGGCTGCGAGCAGGTTGGTGTAGTGGTCGGTGTCGATCGGGGCGGTTCCCACAGCTAGCTCAGATTGAGACCTTCGCCTGATCGCTCGCCGCGCCCCGCACGCCGGCTCGCCCCCGTGTGCCGAGGCCGCTCGGGCACAGCCCAGGGGTCGATCGTGCAGGTGCGAACGAGGTGACGACATCAACAAGCCGAGCGCGCGCGTCGTGCTGACCCTGGAAGGGCTGGTCGGCCGACTACATTGCCGTCTATGCAGCTGGTGGTCTGCCGCAGCGACGAGGAGTACGAAGCGTGGCGAGCCGTCCGGCTCGCCCGTCTTGCCAGAGGAGCGCTGCCTCACCGTCGCGGAGATGCGTGAGCAGGACTCGGGGGATCGACTGCTGCTGCTCGCAGTCACGGACGGTGACGTGGTGGGTTCCGGCATCGCGGACCGGTCTGACACCACCGGGGCGGGATTCGTCGCCCCACGCGTCCGACCCGAGCATCGCCGCAGGGGCATGGGGTCAGCGCTCCTGCGTGTCCTGGCCGAGCACTGCAGCGACCTGGGCCTGTCCAAGGTCGTGGCCGGTGTGGACGACGACGGATCCCTGGCATTCGCAGAGCGGTACGGGTTCGTCGAGGTCGACCGCGAGGTCGAACAGGTACGCGTGGTGGGCGACGAGCCGGCCCCGGGCACTCTGCCGGCCGGCGTAGACGTGATCGAGGCAAGCGAACGCCCTGACCTGTGGGCTGCCTCTTTCGAGACGTTCGGCCAGGAGGTGCTTGCCGACTTCGCGCTGTACACGCCGCTGCAGATCAGCGCCGAGCAGTGGAGGACATCGTGGTACGGCGACCCGATGTTCCTGGCCTTGAGCGACGACGAGGTGATCGGCTGTGCCGGTCTCAACCGCGATGCAGACCGACCCGAACGCGCCGAGAACGCGTTGACCGCAGTCCGCCGCAGCTGGCGCGGCCACGGCATCGCGTCACATCTCAAGCGCCGAACCCTCCATTGGGCGGCTCACCACGGAGTGCAAGAGATCTACACGTGGACACAAGTCGGCAACGCGCCGATGCGTCGCCTCAACGAACACCTCGGCTATGTGACCACCCGGAACAGCATCACCGTCTCACGGACGCTTCCACTCACTGCTTGAAGCCGACGAGCCCAGCAGTTGTCTCGAATGCCGGGGATACCGCGCGCTGCGGCCGGGCGGAGCTGCCGATGAGCGGATGGCTCCGACTGTTCTGGACCCCGAGGTCATGACCGGAGCTCCGTCAACAAGGTGAGGTGCATCGCATGCGACCAGAGCAGCGGCGTAGCGGTTGCACCCCAGCGCTCCCGCCAGAACGCCAGCATGTGCGGGGAGTACACATCAACGGCGACCTGCTCAGGCAGAAACCCGTCGCTCGTGGCCGTTCCTTCAATCCAGGCCAGCAGCTCCCTGGCTTCATCGACCTGCCCCTCGGCCAAGGCCACCCGACCCAACGACGCGGCCAACAGGATCCACTGACTCCCGCCGTAGAAGGAGTCGCCCACGTAGCGGCGGACGCCGGCACCGGGCGCGCGCAGCTCTTCTCGAATCCTTTTCACGGTGGTCCGGAAGATGTCGCTGTCTACTGGCACAAGGTCGAACGGCACGCTCAACCAGAGCAGGGATCCGTCCACGCGGGTGTCCCCGCCGGCGGACCTGACGAATCCTTCCGCGAGGGTGAACTCGCCGCCCAGCAGCCGTTGTCGGATGGTCTCGGCATAGCTACGTGCGGCAGCATCGCCAAGCAGTTCGCCCGCATCACGCAGCCCGGCCGAGACCGCCGCCAGCGACGATGTGTGCAGCAGGCCCGGATACTCCTCCCAGCAGTCGTAGCAGGGTGTCTCACCGGCGCCCAGCAGGTACCGCACGACCAGACGCATGGCACGCTCAACGGTGGGATCGGGGCGACCTCCGGCGCGGACGACGTGGTCGGTTGCGGCCCAGAGCCAGAAGCCGTAACAGTCGGTCTGGAAGTTCGGCCACTCCTCTGCGGGGGCGACCGGCTCCTCCTCACCAGCAAGCGTGAAGCGTGCCGGCATCATCACCCGCCCATCGACCTTTCCTGCGCCGACAGCGTTCAACGCCTCGTCCACCCGGTGCTCATGACGCAGCAGGGTGTCGGCCACCCAGTCGTGCCACCGGGCAGCAGCGTCAGGCCGGCCACCACGATCCATGGCGTAGGCGCACCAGGATCCGTCGCGCAACCACCCGAACTGATAAACCTCGTGCACCGTGCTCGCCGGTAGCGCTCCATTTGCGCACTGAGCATTGACGAGAAGGTCGAGACTGAACTGAGCATCCAAGGTCGCCGGCATGCTCGTATTGTCACCAAGCCTGACGACGGTGCCCGTTGGCCGTGCACGCTATCCCGCACTGGGCACGAGGGCCAGTGTCCGCACATGTCGCGGATCGCACGCGTTCTTCGCTCCCTACTGGGTACTCAGCCAGCGCGTGCCCGTCGAGTCTTGCCTCCGGGTGAGACACGCTCACGCCCGTGGGTGCGAGCGCGGCGGGCACGCCTTAGGCCGTGGAACGCACTCACACGCCGCGATCCGCGCTCTTGGTGCTGACGCGCCGTCCTAGGGCCCTCGACGAAGGACGAGAGTGGGGCCCCGGCGCCGGCGTCCGCCATCCAGGTCAGGGCCGGGGCATGCCCGCGTGGCTGGTGGCCCAGGCCAGCGCGTAGTCGGCCACCTGTTCCCATCCGGGCTCGACGCCGGTGAAGTGGGAGCGGTCCGGGAACTCGTAGGTCTCCGTCAATGCCTCGGAGTTGCGGTACTTCTTGGCGTTCGAGCGGATCACCGACGGGGGCATCAGGTGGTCCTTGCCGCCCATGATGAACAGCAAGGGAGCGCGGTCGTCGAGGTCGTAGTCCACCCAGGTGTCCTGGTGACCGGGCTTCCAGTTGGCGATCAGGCCGTACGCCCACACCCAGCTGCCGGGTGCGGGGATGTGCAGGCGGTCGTAGGCCGCGTCGGACTCCTCACGAGTGCAGGTGTTGGCGAACGCGTAGTGGAACTGCTCCTTGGTGAAGCCCACGGCGCGGTGCCGGTTGGCGGGGTTGGACAGGATGGGGAGCAGCGACTTGATCTGGGCCGGCGGGTTGACCCGCACCCCCTCGGGTGGCGCGGAGTCGATCGTCACCGCCGCGGCACCCAGGCCGCGGTTGACGAGGAGCTGCGTGAAGGTCCCGCCGAAGGAGTGGCCCATCAGGATGGGCGGTTCGTCGAGGCCCTCGACCACCTCGACGAGGTGATCGAGCGTGTCGGGGACGGTTGCGTCGGCGATCACCTCGGGCTTCTCCCGCAGCGCCTCCACCTCGATCTCGAAGCCGGGATACGCAGGCGTGACGACCTGGTGTCCTTTCGAGCGGTAGTACTCCGCCCAGCGGTCCCAGCTGCGGGGCGTCATCCACAAGCCATGGATGAGCACGATCGGTCGCTTGTCGGTCCTCTGCTCGCTCATGATGCTCCTTCCGACGGGTAGCTGCGATCGTCTACGCCTCCCGGACACCGGCGCCTCACCCCGGCCGAATGAGGTTGCTCGGCGTGGCAGCCCCCAGAATGCTGGGTGCAAGCGGCGGCGGGGAGGCTGAGCGGATGACCCGGACGGCAGGCACCGGCTCCGGCTCGCCGGGTCGGATGTCTGAGGACGAGTTCCGCTCGCTGTACCGCCGGTTGCGCGAAAGCGTGCCGTGGGGGCCTGACGACAGACGCGGGGCACTGAACTACCTCACTGAGGCCGAGACCCTCGCCGCCGCCGGCGAGGTCAGGTGGGGCCGCGCCGTCTCGCTTGCCTCACCCGTGGCGGGCCGGCGGACACCGGACAACCCCGAGCCCGCCCGACACGTCATGTTGGGCCCACCAGCGGTGTCCGGAACAGGACTGGCGTTCGGCGTGGACCGGATCGAGATGAACATCCACGGCGACGCCGACAGCCATCTCGACGCCCTCTGCCACGTGATCTTCGACGGCGAGCTGTACAACGGCGTACCCACCACGACCCTGACCGAGGACGGCGCAACCGAGCTGTCCGTGAGAACGGCTGCCGACGGCCTCGTCGGGCGGGGCGTGCTGCTGGACGTGTCGCGGTCTCGCGGACGGCCATGGCTCGAGCCAGGCGACCACGTGACGGTGGCCGACCTGCTCGCGGCCGAGCGCAGCCAGGGCGTCGAGGTCGGATCCGGCGACATCCTGCTGGTGCGGGTCGGTCATCGGCAACGTCGCAACGAGCAGGGGCCGTGGGACGTGGCCAAGGCCCGGACGGGGTTGCACCCGGAGGTGGTCCCGTTCTTTTCGGAGCGTCAGGTCGCGGTCCTGGGCAACGACGGCAACGGCGACACGGCTCCGGCTCTCACGGACGGGGTGGACTTCCCGGTGCACGTGCTGGCCATCCACGCACTCGGCCTGATGCTGATGGACTACTTGCAGCTCGAGGACCTCCTCGCGCTCTGCCAGCAGGCCGGGCGATGGTCGTTCCTGTGCGTGATCGCGCCGCTCCGGCTGTCGGGCGCCACGGGATCTCCGGTGAACCCGATCGCCGTCCTGTGACCGGGGACCTGTCAGGTGCTGCTACCAGTCGTGCTTCCTCACTCAGCGCTGGCGGGTGGGTTCTGCTGCCGAGGATCGGGGCCAGGGTGCCATTCCACCCCGAGCGTGCCCTGCGCGGCCGCGACCCCGCTCCTGCCGCCACCCGCGCCGCGCAGCACGTAGGCGAAGGCCACCGCGATGAACGCACCGACCAACGGTCCCACCAGGTCGGCCCACCACGCGGTCCAGTCGCCCTTCACCAGGACCGGACCCAACGACCGGGCCGGATTCATCGACGCGCCGCTGACCGGAGATCCCCAGAGCCCCGCCAACGCGATGTAGCTGCCCACTGCGGCCGCCGCCAGCGGTCCGATCTGCTGGGCGCCCGATGCCGTGCCCAGGATCACGCTCACCAGCCCCGTGGTGAGGACCACCTCCCACAGCATCGCGCTGAACGTCGAGATCCCACTGCCGGGCAGCGTCAACCCCGCGCTGCCCTCCTTGCCCAGGAACGCCCACAGCAACAACGTGGCCAAGATGGCGCCGAGGAACTGAGCGACGATGTACGCCGGGACGCGCTTCCACGGGAAGTCGCCGCGCGCCGCGAACGCCACGCTCACCGCCGGATTCAGGTGCGCACCCGAGACCGTCCCCATGAACAGGATGACCGCCGCCACCATCAGGGCCGGGGAGACCACCTTCGCGCCGTACGGAATCGCATCGCCCCCGAAGTGCGCGCTGACCATGCCACCGCCCACCGCCACGAGCACCAACATGAACGTCCCGAGCAGCTCGGAGAACAGCCGTCGCCCTTCGTAGTGGTCGTTCCAGAAGTCGAAGGCACCCGTCACCGAGTTCGGCTGCCCCATGGACCTCAGCGCGACGGCGGCATGACTGACCGCTGCCCCCGAGACGTTCTCCGTCGAAGGCACCTGCTCACGTGACGGATCGGACATCTGACACCACCTCTCGTCGTCCCCGAGCGCCCGCACCCCGTGGGTGCTGGCGTGCAACAGCCGGTTGCGTACGACAGCATCGGCCCACAGCGTGCCGCGGACATCACCTCGATCGAGCGATTTCCCGCCTCGCCGCCCCTGCTCGACGACGGTGGGGTCAGCCGTTCGGGATCCGGTGCTCCACGCCGACGCAGTAGCGAGCCGCTGAGCCGTCCTGTACTCCGGGTGGGTAGTGCTTGGAAGGACCAGCAGCGCCCGGGACCGTCGAGCGGCTCCTCGAGTCAGGACAAAGCTCACGGCACCTGCCCCGATGCCGCAGCCCAGGCCGGCCAGAGCCCCGAGCGCCCCGTGCTCACCGAACGGGCCGTACAGGTTGTCGAGGTACAGCCGGGCCGTCGACGTCACGACCCAGAACGCGGTGAGGCTGGTGATCGCGACCGCGAGCAGGGCGCCCGGCGCGTTGCTCACGGTCACGTCTGTCTCGATGGCCGACGCGCTTGTCGTCGCGCGCCGGCGACGCGGATGCGTGAATAGCGTCGCGCTCATGCACCCTGGTGGTCGTCCACCGCGGGTCGCCGCGGCCGAGGACCTTGCCCGTGCGACCGTCCACTGGATGCGGAACGTCGACAGCCGAGACTGGGCCGAGCTGCGCCTCTACCACCGGGCTCGCAGGCGACGTCGACCCCGTCGAGGACGGTCGCTCTACTTCGGCGCTCACCGGCATCGCGTTCACGGTTCACGCGCTGGGCGAGCACGAACCCGCTCGCCGGGCCCTCCGCCGAGTCCGGGCGTCAGCAGTCGACGGGCGCTGGAGCGGGATGTTCGAGCTGTTCGCCAGATGCGGGGGCATGGCTGCCTGGTCGTCGGCTGCTTCGCGCCCCTGCCGAGGTTCGTGGTGAGTCCACCTGCCCAGGCGGTTGCGGGCGTGCTAGACGTCCCTACCGGGCTCGCCGGGTCAGGGCTAGCGTGCATGTCGAGGTCAGCCGCCGGCGCCACAGCAGCCACTGTGCCGACGCACTCGGTTCGCGGCGACACCTCTCGGTTCGCACATCTCGGCACTGACGAGCCGCGCGATGGGGGCCGTGGGGGACCGTTCGAGGGATCCGGTGATGGTCTGGCCGGCCGAGACGTTGTCGTGCGGGTCCGAGCGCACTTGGCGAAGGAAGCCGATTGCGGGTCGACCTGGCGGTGCTGGACGGGTGGGTCACGCCGAGAGCGCGGCGCCGGGATGGACGCCGAGACTGGCTCTGTTGGCCGGCCTCGCGTTGCTGGCTGGTGGTGCGGTCGCGACCGTCGCTCTCGCCGCGAGCGGCCCCGTCGAGAACACGACCATCGCCTCGGCCGGGCGGCTTCAGAGCGGTGATCCGGCCGGCGAAAGGGACGGTGCGGCCGACGGTTTCCTGGGAGCAGGCGTCGTCGCCGAAGCGTGGACGTACGCGTACTGGCAGGTGGTGTCCTCGTGCCACCCCAAGCAAACGACGCCCTGCTTCCACTTCGTGCTCACCCGCTAGTCCGCTGGCGCGCAGCAGTCGTGTCGGTCTCGGCCATCACGTCGAAGTCGTGAGGGAGACGCCTGCGGAGGTCGGCCGCGAGCGACTCGAAGATCGCCCGATGCAGCGGCGGGGCACCTCGGGTCAGATGCGGTCATTCCTCGACGTACGGATATGTGGGTGATCGTCGCGGTCTGAGCACGTCTGCCCATGGTCACGAGGGGTTGTCTGCTGCCCACCCGTTCGGGTCATTTGCGGTGCTCGACCGTGGAGACCCGAGCCGGCGAGGTACCTTCGTGCGATCCGGCCGTGAGGAGAGGCGGCCGACGGGGCGGGGGAGTGCGAGGCCGCTCGTCCGGGGGGTGACAGGTGGGGACTGGCCGTGCATGGCCGCGCCGGCTGGTGGTTCTCGGGGTCCTCGGAGCCGTGTGGACCACGGTGGTCGCGGGTGCCGTGATCTTCACCCTGGTCGGCACCGCCCGCACCGGGAGGGTGCTGGAGGGGCTGGCCACGGCGCAGCGGCTGAACCAGGACGCGGACATGATGCACGACGCGCTTCGCGGTGATGTCGCCGAGGCGACCGCGCCCGCGGGGACTCGTTCCGAGGCGCGACTGAGCCGAACGCTGCTGATGACCCAGGGCCATGCCCGGCAGCTCCGGCGAGACCTCGACCAGCTGCGCGAGGTCGACCTGCCCGGGGGTCTCGATGGTGCGGTGGCCGGTCTGCAGTCCGCCCGACGGTCGTACGTCACCGAGGCGCTCCGGCTGGTGCGTGCCGGCCTGACGACGGGGCAGGTCGGTGAGCAGCGGCTGGAGCGGTTCGACCGCACCTACGAGGACCTGGTCGGGGGCCAGGCCCGGTTGACGGCCAGGCTGGCCGCCACGGCGAACCGGGTCGCCACCGAGCGGCGGGACCAGCAGGTGATGGTGGCGTGGATGCTGGTGGGCACCGCGGTCGCTGCGCTGGCCGGCTGGCTGTTCCTGCTCTGGGTGCTGCGGCGGGCGGGTCGCAACCTGCTCGACGCTCTGGGCCGGGAGGCGGAGCAGCGGGCGGTCGCCGATCACCTGCAGCGCAGCCTGCTCCCGGATCGACTGCCGGCGGTGCCCGGCCTGCGGTTCGCGGTGCGCTCCAAGCCGGGCAACTCCTCGATGCGGATCGGCGGCGACTGGTACGACGTCATCTCGCTGCCGTCGGGCGAGGTAGGGCTGGTCGTAGGAGACGTGGTCGGGCACGACCTGCGGGCCGCCACCGCGATGGGGGAGCTGCGAAGTGCCCTGCGTGCCTTCGCTGTCGACGAACCGTCGCCCGCCGCGGTCCTGGCTCGCGTGAACAGGGTCGCGGACCTGCTCGAGGTGACCGACCTGACCACCTGCCTGTACGCGATCGTGAACCCGGCCACCCGAGTGGTGCGCTGGTCGAGCGCCGGGCACCTCAACCCGCTCGTGGTCGGGCCCGAGGGGGACGGCCGGCTGCTCGACGGCGATCCCGGCCCGCCGCTCGGGGTCACCGAGCGCGCGACGTACGTCGATCGAGCCTGCCGGATCCAGCCGAACGGATCGCTGATGCTGTACTCGGACGGACTGGTCGAGCGCCGTACCGGGTCCATCAGCGAGGGGCTGGCGCGCTTGGAGGCGGTGCGTGGCCCGCACATCGGTCCGGACGGGCTTCTCGACCACGTCCTGGAGGCGCTGCTGGTCGACGACTCTCGGCTCGACGACGACGTGACGGTGCTCGCGCTCCAGGCCGGGCCGGGGCGGCCGTGAGCCCTCCCGGCTCCGGCCGCCTGCCAGCGGTGCGGGCGGGCCGACCGGGCAGCAGCCCCGGGTACGCCAGGACCCGGGACTGCCTGTTGCCGCCGGTCGCAACCGGCACACCGGGCGCGCCTGGGGGGTGACGCCCCCGGTGAGTGCCGAGCGGCGTGTGGGGGGAGTGCCGCCCGACCCCTCAAGCCTCCTCCCAACCGGCCGCGAGGCCTATACCACCGAAGGTGCTAATACCAACGACGCACGGACGGGGTCGGTCACCGCCGGGCCAGCTCGGTCAGCCGCGGGTAGAGCCGGGGCGCGACCCACGGCGCACGCCGTCGGGGCCAGGTGGAGGCCGTCGGTGCGCATCAGGTAGCCGCCGGCAAGGTCGGTGTACCTGTTCTCGGGCGTGATGCGGTGGCCGAGGTCGAGGACCGCCACGCCGGCGTGGTGGGCGGCGACCTCGCGGAGCAGCCGGTTCCAGGCGGTGACGCGCGTGGGCTCGTCCTCGGGGAGGAGCCCGCCGTCGGGCCGTTCGCCGTGCCGGTTGTAGGGGAGGGTCGCCAGCACGACACGCGCGCCGGTGCTGCCCGCGACCTCGATCGCGTGGTGGAGGCGTCGCCGCAGGTAGGCGTCGTACGTCGGGTCGCCGAGGGCGCGCGCCATCGTCCGTGCAGGGTGCGGGTCATGGTCTCCCATCGACCGACCATCACCAGTGCGACGTGTGGCTGGTCGGCGGCGAGGGCCCGGCGCCACTTGTCGCTCCAGCCGCGGCAGACCCGGTAGACGCGTGGGTAGGTGTGGCCGAAGTACCGGTAGGGCGCGCTGAGCACGATGCCGCAGCCGAGGATGGTGCGGTCCCGCACCTCGCTCGACCCGAGGGTGTGCCGGCAGGGCCCGGACCAGGCTCCACGGCAGCGAGTCCCCGAACACGTCGACGACCAGCCGGGTCCCGGGGCGCCACCGGTGGACTGCAGGCGTCGGGGCTGCCCGCGGGACGTCGATGCGTGGAGCTCCGTCGGCGGGGAGGCGTTCGAGACCTCCGACCGGTGGTACGTCGGCGGGGCCGGCGACCGTGGTCGGTCGCGGTGTCGAGGTCACCACCAGCGCGGCCGCGACGACGGCGGCGGCGGCCGCGGCGAAGGTCACGGGTGCGGTTCGAAGTGCCCGGGAGCGTCGGACCGGCCGCTCGACGAGCAGGTACGAGGCGGTCGCGATGGTGAGGGTGACCCCGCAGCGCAGCAGCCACAGCGCGGTGCCGGCGAGGCCCGTGCGGTGCCCGTCGACGGCGAGGAACACCGGCCAGTGCCACAGGTAGACGCCGTAGGAGACCAGCCCGAGGGCCGTCAAGGGCGGGACGGCCAACGCGCGGGCGCTGAACCCGTGCGGTGCGACCGCGACGTGGGCGAGCGGCGGCCACGGAGGCCGCGGCGACGAGCGGCCCGCGGTGGTACAGCCACGAGTCGGTGCCGGACGCGTGTGTCCAGGCCCAGCCCAGGAACGCCGCGCCGCCGAGCAGGAGCGGTGCCAGCAGGTAGAACTGCTCCTCCACCCCGACCGACCAGGTGTGCTCGAGCGGTGACGGGCCTGCGGTGTCCGAGAAGTAGTCCCCGCCGCGCAGCGCCATCCGCCAGTTCGCGACGTAGAAGAGCGCGGCGAACGAGTCGTCGCGCAGCTGGAGGCGTTGCTCGGCGGGAATGAAGGAGCGCGCGGTCACCGCGACCGTGGTCACCATCAGCAACAGCGCAGGCAGCAGCCGTCGCAGCCGCCGACCCCAGAACGCGAGCAGCGCGATGCCCCGGGTCCGGCCCCACTCGGCCAGCAACAGCGAGGTGATCAGGTAGCCGGACAGCACGAAGAACGCGTCGACACCGAGGAACCCGCCGCGTGCCCACGGCAGCCCTCCGTGGAAGGCGAGCACCGCGAGTACCGCGAGCCCGCGCACCCCGTCGAGCGCCGGCACCCGACCGGTGCCCACGGCGAAGACCCGCTGGTGGGACACGACGGCGCGTGGACCTGGCACACCATCACGCGCCCCCCGTGCGCGCGGCCAGGTCCACGTCCCCCGTCGCCATGACCCGATGGTCGGAGACAGCGCCGATGCCGCGACATACGCACAACCACCGAGGAACCAGAGCAGGCAGCTGCGGCTCGATGATCTTTGTGACTCTCGGCAGTCATAGTGCTAGGGGCCGCTTCAGCGGCGAACGAGCAGCGAGAACGTCGAGGGAAGCGAGCGGGTATGTCCAGGTTCATGACCTTCGGGGACGCGGCGTCGGCGCCCGCCGTCACGCCGGTCCTGGTGGCCGAGCTGCTCGTCGAAGGCGGGCGGATGCCGGTCTACGTGCACGTCGTCGACCATCCCGATGCGCGGGTGCTGGTCGACACCGGCATGACACAGCTGCACCCGGCGGTGGCCGACATGGACCCGCGCCTGTACCCGCTGAGTGAGCAGCCCGACCTCGACGTGGCCGGCATCGACGTCGTCGTCAACACCCACCTGCACTTCGACCACTGCGGCGGCAACCACCTCTTCGCCGGCAGGCCCATCTACGTGCAGCGCCGGGAGCTCGACGACGCGCGTAGCCAGGACGACTACACCATTCCCGAATGGGTCGACCCGCCCGGTGTGCAGTACGTACCCGTCGACGGCGCGCACGAGCTGCTGCCGGGGGTCCGGCTCGTCCCGGCGCCGGGCCACACGCCAGGCTCACAGGTGGTCGTCGTGGAGGCGGGCGGGCGTCCGGTGGTCATCGCGGGCGACACGGCGGTGTTCTTCGCCGAGCTCGACGAGCCGCGCACCGAAGGTCAGCGACGGGTCCGCGAGCTCGACCCGTCGGAGGTCTGGCTCTCGCACGAGCACGAGCCGTGGCGGCCGCAGGTCGACGAAGACCCCTGATCGTGGGCGCGGGGGGCCGCTGCCTCAGGGTCGATAAGCCGTCTGCGAGTGCGGGTCCTTGCCGAAGGCGATCACCTTCGCCGGCGCCACGACGTAGACCCACGGCCGGCTGCCGTCGCCGTCGGTGAAGCCCTCGTCGTCGGCGTCCCAGGCCCAGTCCCCGCCGTACTTGCCTCGCCACGCCCCGGCGAGCGGCCGGAGGCGCTCGCGTCCGGTGACCCGCTGCGCGGTCCCCTCGACGACGACGTCGGTGCCGGACTTCCAGCCGTTGCTGCCGGTCGTCACGGCCACGAGCGGGGAGTGTTGCAGGTTGACGTGCTTCTGCTCACCGACGCCGGTGCAGAACGCGAAGTGCCCGTCGCTCCAGACACCTACCAGCGGAGTCACGTGCGGGCGTCCGTCGGACCGCACGGTGGTCAGCCAGTAGAGCTCGGCGTGGTCGAGCAATGCCTCCACGGACTCCCATGAGGGTGCCGTCGCCGCGGGGGCGCTGAAGCGGTTGTCGATCTGTCCTGTGGTCATGCTGTGTCGACCACCACGCGACCGCGGACTCATCGGTCGTCCGGGCGCGCGGATCGCAGCCGCGCTCAGCGATGCCAGAGGTACGGCGTCGTGGTGGACACCTTGAGGAACCCGTACCGTTCCAGGATCGGCCGGGAGTACTCGGTGGAGTCGCTGTTGACGAGGGTCTTGCCCATCCGCAGCGCCGAGCGCGCTCGCGCCGCGGTCAGAGCGCGGTAGATGCCGCGGCCACGCCACTCCTCGAGCGTCGAGCCTCCCCAGATGCCCGCGAAGTCGGTGCCGGGAACCGGTTCGAGCCGGCCCGCGGAGACGACGCGCCGGTCGGCCTCGGCGACCCACAGCTCCATGCCGTCATCGCGCGTGAGCCGACGCAGCAAGGCATCGGCCACGGCCGCCCCGTCGGCGACGGAGTCACCGAACACCTGCGCGCTCATCGCAGCCATGGCGCGGACATCGCCCTCCTCCGTGACCTGACGCAGCGTGACGCCGTCCGGCAAGGGGACGTCGACCGCCAGTCGCTGCGCGGCGCCGATCATGATCGACTCCGGTTCCTCGGCGACGAACCCGTGACCGACGAGGCTCTCGTGCAGCCCCGGTGCGTGGTCGTGCCCCCGGGTCTTCCACTCCACCCGCGTGACGTCGGGGTCCGCTTCGTAGTGGGCGAGCGCTGCCGCGACCAGTCGACCGATCTCATCGGCGTCGGCACCGCCGAGGTCCTGGTACGTGACGAAGCCGCGGCCACCTGCGAACGTCACCAGCCGCAGCGGACCCAGGAGCCTCACCGCGACCGCGCTCGGCGTCTCCGCAGCGGTCCTCAGCTGTTCGTCGTACGCCGCGAGAAACCGGCCGCGATCATCCATGCGCGCCATGCTCGCGGAGCCCGGGTCCGCGCGGCCAGCCGATTTCGACGACGGCTAGTAGATGTGCAGCTTCTGCAGGAGCTCGAGCGGGTGGTCGATGGACTCGAAGAGATCCTTGTTGTGCTTGATCATCTTGCTGCGCATGTACACGCGCAGCCACTGCTTGTACATGAAGCGCTCGTAGCGGTCGAGCATGTCCTCGGGTGCCAGGTCGCGCCGGGCGATCAGGCCGGCGAGGTAGCTCGCGCACTCGAACCCGAGCGAGATCGACTGGAAGTACGGCGAGCCGATGGCCGAGTCGCCCGCGAGGATCACCGGTGAGCGGCCGAACGGGTGGTCGCTACGCCCCGAGGTGAGCCACTGCCGGTTCGTCGCGTGACGTGCCCGGTACAGGTCGAGCGGTATCCGGACGATGTCGAGGTCGCCGAGTACCTCTCCGTGGGTCTCCTCCTTGACCTTGTCGATGAACCGGTCCATCGACCGGGCGACGTCCGGATGATGACGACGCAGCCACCCCCCGTCGAACCGGGGCGGCATCGCCTCGAACTCCTCGGCGGTGATGCTGACGATGCCGGTCACATGGCTGACGCTGCCGTCGTAGTGCGTGCGGTGAACCATGGGGATGAACTTGTAGTGCGGGTTCTCGACGTTCTTGAAGTACTTGCAGTACTCGTTGCAGTCGTAGGGCTGGCCGTACAGGAAGGTGATGACGAGCGCGTACTCGAGCCGGACCTTCAGCGTGTTGGTGGCGGCCGCGGCCCCGTCGTGGCCGTCGAGGGTCAGGTGGTCCCGCAGCAGCGAGTTGCTTCCGGTGCAGTCGATCAGGATGCTGCCGGGGTCGACCATGCCGATCGCTTCGTCCGCGGTCACGACGCTGGGGGTGCGCTGCACCGAGCTCGAGCCGCGCGCGTCGATCAGATCGCTGATGGAGCGTTCGATGGTGTTGAGCGGGCAGAAGCCCAACGTCCATCCGCGCAGCAGCGCCATCAGGTCGTCAGGGATGGACTGCCGGAACGCGAGCCCCTCGACCAGCTCGTCGGGGTCGAAGATGGCCCCGATGCTGTCCTCGTCGATGGAGTCGGTGCAGTAGCTCTCGACCGACTCGGCCACCAGGTACGGCGCGAGCGTGACCATGCGTGTGCGGGTGTAGTCGCTCCTCTTCTCGTACAGCCGCACCGACACGCCCTCCATCGGCTGGAGCAGCGCCGTGAGGAGGAGACCGACCGGTCCCGCGCCGACGATGTGCACTCGGGGACGGGGAGGAGGAGTAGGTGGGTCGCTGGGACCGGATGGCGAGGACACATCCGCCTCCTCGGGTTCGCCGCGGCGCCGTCCCCGAGCCCGGCTTCAGGAGAAGGTCCCACCGTGGCCCTGCCCCACGAGGACCGTTTGCGAAACCTGCTGCCATGGTAATCCGGCCAGCGGCCACGTCGGGCCGGCTCGCGCAGCGCGACCTCGCAGGCGATGACGTGGTGGAGCATCGGTCACTTCGACGAGCTGTGGCTGCAGATGATGGTCGAGCACCACGACGGTGCCATCACGATGGCGAAGGCCGAGCAGGCGCGGGGGAAGAACCCGGACGCGGTCGCGCTGGCGAAGAGCATCGCCTCGTCGCAGCAGGCCGAGGTCGAGCAGATGAACCAGTGGCTGACGTCGTGACGCCGTACCCGGTGACCCCGAGCGGCTGCTGAGGTCGACGGATCGGGGCGGCCCTGGGTCCCACGAACGTGGGCCCAGGGCTGCGCCGGCAGACCGCTCAGTCCAGTGCGATGTCGTCGTCACCGTGCCGGTCGGTGACCCAGGACCCGTTGGCCGCGTAGGTGACGCCGTTGCCCCAGTCGTCCGAGTCCCAGTCGATCATCGTCTTCCCTCTCGCGCTCGCCCTTGCCTGCGTCCAGCCTCCGCCGGCAGCGAGCCCCACACATCGGGATGACCCCCCAGACGGGCCCGCAGGCTCCCTGGGCCTGCCCCGAGCCGCGTTCTCAGAGGTCGTGCCGGCCCGCGGCCCGCGCGTCCATGACGGCTCGGACGAACGCACGGTGGTCCTGCTCGTTCAGGTCGGCGTAGGCCTCGGCGAGGTCGCCGATGGCGTCGTCGAACGTCTCCGAGGCGGCGGCGTCGGTGGCGATCCTGGCGACCTGGAGCAGCATCCGGATCGCCAGGACGGGCCTTCACCCCGCCGACAGGTTCGGGGTCTACGTTCGCCGGTGACGAGGTCCCCGTGGTGCCCGGCGCTTGCCCACCTCGTGTCGGGCACCAGGGCCGCTCCCTCCCCGCGTCAGTCTCCGGTAACCCCGTCCGCCTAGCGTCCGGGCCGTGGCGTCACCGAACCTCCTCGCGGCGGACCTGCCGCCATCGACGCGGGGTGCCGCATGAGGCTGTGGCGCCGCCTCATCGGGGACCGGCCGATCGTCACCAGGCTGGTGCTCGTGGTCACCGGCGCGATGGCGGTGGTGCTCCTCGCGGCCGGTGCCTTCGTGGTCTGGCGGGTCGCGTACGCCCTCAGCCGGCAGCTCGACCAGGACCTCGACGCCTACCAGCGGGTGGTGGACCGGGCGGTCGCCCACGGAGCCCAACCACCCTCGGACACGCCGGGGCAGCGGTACCAGGTGTACGACGCCGCCGGGGACGTCGTGGCCGGGAACATGCACAAGCGGCTGGCCGACCGCCAAGAGGTGCACGACACGCTCGCCGGGCGGACGCACCGCGACGACATCGGCTCGTTCCTGCCGCCCGCCGAGGTGGCCTACCGCTTCGTGACGTCGCGGGTGCGGACCCCGAGCGGGACGGTGGTGGTCGCGGCCAGCATCAGTCGGCACAAGCACGACGAGGCCCTGCGGGAGCTGCTGCTGCAGCTCGCCCTCGCCGACCTGGTCACCCTGGCCGCGGCCAGCATCGTCGGCTACTGCACCGCGCGCGCCGCCCTCAACCCGGTCGAGAGCTACCGCCGCGCCGCCGCCGGAGCGGACTCCGCGCTGGTGCTTCCGGTCGACCGGAACAAGGACGACGAGATCACCCGGCTCGGGCACACCTTCAACGCACTGCTGCAGCACCTGGACGAGGCACACGCCCGTGAGCGCCAGTTCCTGGCCGACGCGTCGCACGAGCTCAGGTCGCCGCTGGCGCTGATGCGCACCGAGCTCGAGGTGGCCGCACTGCATCCGCAGACCGCCGCCGAGCAGACCGACACCTACGCCTCGCTCGGCACGCAGGTCGAGCGGCTGATCGGTCTCTCGAACGCGCTGCTCGAGCTCGAGGAGCTGCGCGGGCTCGACGAGCCCGGGCGGACACGGGCCACCGCCGACGTCGTCGACGTCTCGGAGCTGGTCACGGACGCGGCGGACCGGCTGCGCCCCGAAGCGGACCGTCAGGGCAGGCGGGTGCGGGTGGCCGTCGACGAGCAGGTGCTCGTGACCGGCAACGCGCGGTGGCTCGACCTGGCGATCACCAACCTGGCCGCGAACGCGCTCCGGCACGGCGAGGGCACGATCACCCTGACCGGGCGGCACGCACCGGGCACGTCCGACGTACAGGTCACCGTGAGCGACGAGGGGCACGGCTTCCCGCCGAGGCTCGCTCGGGTCGCGTTCGACCGGTTCACCCGAGGAGACGAGAGCCGGAGCTCGCCCGGCACCGGGCTGGGCCTGGCCCTCGTCAAGGCCGTCGCCGAGGCCCACCGGGGCGACGCGCGCATCGACGGTTCGAGCATCTCCCTGCGGCTGCCGGTCGGAGCCGTCGACGCGGCACGGTGCGCGGTCAGGTTGCGGTAATAGCGGAACCCTAGCGTCGGCGTCGTGCTCATCGTTCCTTCGGCCGCACCTCACGTCGTGCTCGGTGCTCTCCAGGACGCCTGGTTCCTCGCGGTCAACCACCTGGCCGCGACGACCCCGTCGCTGCACGCACCCGTGCGGCTGTTCGCGGACGACGGGGTGGCGCTGTTCGCGCTGATCCTGCTCGCCAACTGGTGGTGGGCACGACGGACCACCCGGCCGAGCAGTGCCGGGGGAGCCCCGGACCCGTCGGCGGACGCCGCACTCACCGCGGCGCTGTGGGCGCCGCTCGCCACCCTGCTGGCGCTCGCGGTCAACCAGCCGCTGGTCGGCTCGTTCGCCGAGGCACGCCCGTACACGGTGTTCCCGCACGCGTTCACCCTCGTCGCGCACAGCACCGACTACTCCTTCCCCAGCGACCACGGGGTGATGGCCGGCGCCGTCGCTGCCGGCGTGCTGTGACGCAGCGACACCTCGCGCGAGGCAGGCGGCGCCCGACCTGGTTGTCCACCCTCACCGTCGTCGCGGCACTGCTGATGGCCGCGGCCCGGGTGTACGTCGGTGCGCACTTCCCGCCCGACGTGGTCGCCGGACTCGCGGTCGGCGCCGTGGTGACGACCGCGGTGCTCGTCGCCGCCCGCCGGCCCAGCCAGCAGCTGGTCGCGCGCGTGGCCGTGCGGCTGGACCCTACTCCGCTCGTCTGGCTGGCCCACGGCTCGGACCGCGCTCCGCGCGCAGCTCGGCGTTGAGCCGGGCGGCCTGTCGGGTGAGGTGGTCGCGTTCCGGGAGGTTGGGCGCGGATCGCGCGGCCTGGGCGTAGAGCCGAGCGGCGGTTTGCGGATCGCCGTCACGCTCGTGCAGGTACGCCGCGACGGCGGCGTGGCGTGGCAGGGCGGGGTCGAGCCCTGAGAGGGCGGCCAGGCCGGCCCGCGGACCGTCGGCCTCCCCGACCGCGACGGCCCGGTTGAGGCGGGCCACCGGGCTGTCGGTGAGGCGCACCAGCTCGTCGTACCACTCGACGATCTGCACCCAGTCGGTCTCCTCGACCCGTGGGGCGTCGGCGTGCAGCGCGGCGATGGCCGCCTGGGCCTGGAACTCGCCCAGGCGGTCACGGGCGAGGGCGGCCTGCAGCAGGTCGACGCCCTCGCTGATCAGGTGCGTGTCCCACAGGCTTCGGTCCTGCTCGGCCAACGGCACGAGCCTGCCGTCGCGACCGGTCCGCGCCGGGCGCCGTGCGTGGTGCCGCAGCAAGAGCGCCAGCAGGCCCGCGACCTCCTCGTGGTCGGTCACAGTGGCCAGCTGGCGGGTCAGCCGGATCGCCTCGGCGGAGAGGTCGACGTCGCCGGAGTACCCCTCGTTGAAGACCAGGTAGAGCACGCGCAGCACCGTCGCGACGTCACCGGGCTGGTCGAAGCGGACGCCGGAGACGGTCCGCTTCGCCCTGCTGATCCGCTGGGCCATCGTCGGCTCCGGCACCAGGTAGGCCTGCGCGATCTGCCGCGTGGTCAGGCCGCCGACCGCGCGCAGGGTGAGCGCGACGGCCGACGCCGGTGTCAGGGACGGGTGCGCGCACAGGAAGTACAGGCGGAGGGTGTCGTCGCGCGCCTCGCCCGGGCCGGGCGCGGGCTCGGCCTCGACCCGCTCCTCCCGCCGCCGTCGGGAGGTGTCGGCGCGGATGGCGTCGAGGTACTTGCGCCAGGCCACCGTGACCAGCCAGCCCTTGGGGTCCCGCGGCGGATCGTCGGGCCACCCGCGCACCGCCTCCACCAGGGCGTCCTGCACGGCGTCCTCGGCCGCCGCGAAGTCGGCTCCGCGACGGACGAGGACGCCGATCACCGCGGGCACCAGCTCGCGGGGCAGCGACTCGTTCACCCGGTGGCCGTGGACTGCTCGCCGTAGAACGGGCGCACCTCGAGCCACTCGTGGATCGGCTTGCCGCCCGCACCGGGCGCCGCGGACAGCTCGCCGGCCAGCTCGAGCGCGCGCTCGTAGGTCTCGACGTCGATCACCATCCAGCCGGCGATCAGGTCCTTGGTCTCCGCGAACGGGCCGTCGGTGACCGGCGGCCGCCCCTCGCCGTCGTAGCGGACGAACGTGCCGTCGGGGGAGAGCGCCTGGCTGTCCACGAACTCGCCGGTGCCCTCGAGGCGGGTGGCGAAGTCACGCATGTACTGGAGGTGGGCCGACACCTCGTCCGGCTCCCACTGGTCCATCGGCACGTCGTTCACCGCTGCCGGCGCGCCCCGGTAGTGCTTGAGCAGCAGGTACTTGGCCATCGTGTTCTCCTTGGTGAGGTACGGCCCATTGTGGCCGTGTTCGCTGCTGGGACGGAGACGCGTGCGGGTTCTCGACATCCCGACGCGAACTCTTTCCGGCGGACTTCACGCCCTGCTCACAACCAGCGGCGCACCCGCCGGGTGTAGTCGTCGTACGACGCCCCGAACCGCTCGTGCAGGAACCGCTCCTCGGGCCGGATCGCGCCGCAGAGCACGAGCAGCACCGCGACCGGGAACAGCACCAGCCCCCAGAACGTGGGCGCCAGCAACGCCAGCCCGACGTACAGCGCGAGCAGGCCGACGTACAACGGGTTGCGGGAGAGCCGGTACGGGCCCTCCTCGATCATCGCCTCCGTCGCCTGTCCCGGCAGCAGCCCGGTCTCGTGCCGGCCGAACAGCCACAGCGACCAGCCGTTCCACGCGACGAACACCAGCACCAGCACCACGCCGAGCGGTACCCGCCACCCGCCCAGGTCGACCGGGTCACCCCACGTCAGCGTGGCCACCCACCCGACGACCAGCGGCGCACCGATCGCGACCGGCGGCCACAGCCGGAACGCGACGGTGTCCTCGGAACCCTGCGCCATGCCGTCATTGTCGCGACAGCGGCGCTGCGGCGGCAGAGGCGACACATCCACGGGACGCCGCCACGCCGCTGCCGCGTCACAGCCCCGGGACCACGGAGGGAGCAGGGGTGAACGGGTCGGCTGGACGTGCGTCGTGCCCGCGCGGTTCAACGTCGACGTGGAGGAGTACTTCCGCTTCGCCCACGCGGCCTCTGGCCCACCGTGTGCATGTCGGAGGAGGGCGGCCCGACCACGTGTCAGAGCGCCGTGTTCCTGCCCCCGAGGACGGCGCGACGTTGCCCGTCCGCCAGCTTGTCGACGTTCCGCTGGGCGACGTCGTCGAACGAGAGTCCCAGGAAGCTCGCCAGCACCGCCGTGTACCAGAGGACGTCGCCGAGCTCGGCCGCCATGTCGTCGCGGTCGAGCTGGGTGACGTCACTGCCCTTGTCGCGGACCGGCTTCTTGACCTTCTCGGCGATCTCGCCCGCCTCGCCCACCAAGCCCAGGACCAGGTGCATGAACTCGTCTCGGGCTTCTGGGTCGCGGGCCGTGCGCAAGGCGGCGCGCTGGTACTCGTCGCACTCCATGACGCCCAACGTAGCGATGGGTGTCGCCGACCCGGCCGCGCGGAGCGCGGGCTGTCCCGACGTGAATCGTCGGTGACGGCTTCACACGCGAGGAGGAATCGCCACGCCGTCAACGCTGAAAGCGAGCCGCCACCTCATCGGACAGCGCGGAGTCGATGCGGTCGAGGAGGCTCTGCTTCATCGCCGGAAAGTGCTCCGGCCGGAACCATTCGACCTCGACGCACTCGTCGTCATGGGGCCGTGCGTCGCCGGACAACCAGGTGCAGCGGAAGGCCAGGTCGAGGTACGAGGCTCGATCTCCGTTCGCGTGGACCACGCCTCGCATCACCGACGTCGAGGCAAGCCGGTCGACTCGGATCTCCACCCCGGCCTCCTCGCGGGCCTCACGAGCCGCGCAGTGGGCAGGCTCCTCACCGGGATCGACGATTCCCGTGACCGGTCCCCACTCGCCGTTGTCCGAACGGCGCACCAGCAGCACCTCGTCGCCTCGACAGATCACGGCTGTCACCCCCGGCATCCACAGCTCGGCGCGGCCCACGTGCTTCCTGAGCTCGACGACGAAGTCGGGGATCGGCATGCGTCGCAGGGTAGCTGGACGGCGCTCACCCACCGCCGTCCCGATGCTGATGCCGCGGCAGTCGAGCCCCCCGACCCGCCATGGCGGCGACGGTGCCGATGGCCTCAGGTCGTCAGCGTGGTCTTCGGGCGTACGACGCAGAACTCGTTGCCCTCCGGTTCGGCGAGCACAACCCACGACTCGTCGGCACCTCACACGTGACTCCCGGTCTCGGCCGGCCACCTCCTAGCCGGGTCGGCGGCCCGGCAGGTGACGGGTGAGGCGAGAGCGCCGAGCGCCGGCCCTGGCCCGGAGGGGCCGGTTACTTCTTGATCAGCTCCTCGGCGAGCATCACGAGGATGCCGCTGGGGCCGCGGAGATAGGTGAGCTTGTAGACGTCCTCGTACGTCGCCACGCCGCGCAGCGGGTGACAACCGTGGCTCGCGGCGATCCGGAGGGCCTCGTCGATGTCGTCGACCGAGAAGGCCACGCGGTGCATGCCGATCTCGTTGGGCAGGGTTGGGTCGGTCTCGATCGCGTCGGGGTGGATGTACTCGAAGAGCTCCAGGCGGCCGTTGCCGTCCGGTGTCTGGAGCATGGCGATCTTGGCGTGGTTGCCGTCGAGGCCGACTGCGGTGTCGGTCCACTCTCCGCTGACCGTGTCTCGGCCGAGGACCGTGAGCCCCAGGTCGGTGAAGAAGGCGATCGTCGCTTCGAGGTCGCGGACGGCTATCCCGACGTTTTCGAGCTTGATGGGCATGGGACGCAGGTTACCGACGCAGTGCTCGGTTCCGGGCGGCGTCGAGTCGCGATCAGGCGTTGCTGCGCGCGAAGACGAGTGCTCCCGGGACGTCGTCGTCCGGTCCGACCACCAGCTCGGCCTCCGTCGTGAACCCCGCGTCACGCAGCCAGCCCCTAACCTTGCCCGGCGTACGACGGTGGCTGTCGACACTGATCGGACGCCCCGTGTAGCCCGTTGACGTGTGTCGCGTCTGGTCACCGACGTGGAAGCCGATCAACAGCAGACCCTGTGGTCGCAACACTCGGCCGAACTCCAGGAACACACCGGGTACGGCGTCGTCAGGAACGTGGATCACGGACCAGAACGCGACGATGCCGGCGACCGCGTCGTCCGCCAGGTCGAGGTCGGTCATCGTCCCGACCTCGAAACGTAGGTGCGGGTGGTCGCGCCTCGCGATGGCGACCATCTCGGACGACAGGTCGATGCCGAAGGCGTCCACGCCGGCGTCGTGGAGGTGGCCGGTGACGTGCCCCGGCCCGCAGCCGACATCGGCGACCGGCCCGCCCCCGGCGTCGCGCACCAGCTGGGCGAACAGCGCCAGGCTGGCGCGGAGGTAGGGCCTCTCGTCGAGCAGTCCGCGCACCTTCTCGGCGTAACCAGACGCGTCCGTGTCGTACGACGAACGGGTGTCGGACAGCCAGGCCACGTGTCACACCGTAGTCGGATCGGGGCCAGGGGTTCGCTCTGCGCGAACTGCGGAATCCGGCGTGGCCGCGACCCGTTGCCGCTGCATGGCCACCGATCCGCCGGCCGACCGAGACGGCATGGACGCCTACTCGGCGATCGTCACCTCGGTCGCGGCGCAGCTGACTCCGCGGGTGGCTGCTCTTCGGCCGCGCTCGGAGGGCCACGAGTCGGTGGGTTCTGCCGTGGTCCTCACCGCGGAGTCGCACCTGCTCACGAATGCCCATGTCGTCGGCAGGGCGGACGGTGGTGTGGCCGAGTTCGCCGACGGGACCATCGCCCGCTTCGACGTCGTCGGGCGTGACCGCCTCTCGGACATCGCGGTCATCCGTGCTGATCGCGAGGTGCCGACCCCGCCGGACTACGGCGACGCCGACTCGCTCCTCGTCGGCTCACTGGTGGTCGCGGTCGGCAACCCGCTCGGCCTCTCCGGTACGGTGACGGCCGGGGTGGTGAGCGCCCTGGGACGCAGCATGCCCGTCCGGACCGCGACCGCAGCCCGGCTGATCGAGGACGTCATCCAGACCGACGCGGCGCTCAACCCGGGCAGCTCCGGCGGCGCGCTGGCCGACGGCCGCGGTCGTGTGGTGGGGATCAACACCGCGGTCGCGGGGGTGGGGCTCGGTCTCGCCGTGCCGATCAACGCGACGACCCACCAGATCATCCACGCGCTGATGCATGACGGACGGGTACGACGGGCCTACCTCGGCCTCGTGAGCACCCCGGCGCACCTGACGCCGGCCCAGGTCGAGCGCTTCGGGCGGCGTACCGCCCTGCGTGTGGTCGAGGTCGTCGAGACCAGCCCCGCGGCGATGAGCGGCCTGCGCGCCGGGGACCTGGTGCTGGCGGTCGACGGCGTCACCCTGGGCGATGCGCAGTCGCTCCAGAAGCGCCTGTTCGCCGACGCGATCGGGCAGCGGTTGGAGATCACGGTGCTGCGCAACGGCGCGTTGGTCGACGCAGTCGCGTTCCCGACCGAGCTACCCGGTTAGCTGCGTTCGTCGACGTCCCGCCTCCGCCTTGCTCGGGCGCCGGGTGCAGTGGTTGCCGGGCGGGGCGACACTGGGAGGCATGACGGGCCTCACGCTGCGCTGCCCTCGCTGCAAGCGAACGTTCTCTGGCGACGACGGCGACCAGCTCGCGGATGCGCTGCTCAGCCATGTGGAGCAGGAACACGGCCACGCGCCGCCACGCGAACATGTCCTGGCCCGGATCGAGAGGCACAACCCGGCTGACTAGCCGCGGGAGTCGCGCGCTCGGGACCACCTTGCGCACCATCCGTACTGCGACGTGCTAGCGCTGATCACCAGGCCGGAACGTCGGCGTCCTCCACGATGCGACCGCCCGCGGCCAGGGCTGCCGCCACGGCGCACGAGCTCCTGCATCCAGACCGTCGAGCCGCGGCCGAGCGGGTCGACGGCGTTGTCGTCGGCCAGCGCTGCGAACCCGAGCACCGCACGCCAGAAGCCGACGTCGATCGCGTCGGGCGTGGCGGCGACCGCGAGCTGGACCTCCTGCACAGCTCGACGTGACGCCGGGTGGGTCTCCCGTGCATGCCCTGGCCATGCTCGGGAACAGCCATCACCCGGGCCTTCCTGGGTGGGGGTGAGGATCTGTGGCACGCGTGGTTCCGTTGCCGGGGACCGAGGAGTGGGACCCACGCCTCCTGACGGTCGTCATCCTCGGCGTGCTGGTCGTCATGCTGCTCGTCGCCGGACGGTGGCGACGTCGCGGGCGGTCGGAGCCGATGCGGATCGCGCGGTACCTGGTCGTCGGGTTCCTCGGCCTCCTGCTGGTCGCCGCCGTCGTGTTCCACTGACGAGCACGCGGCTCAGTCGGCCGCGCACGCTTCCTCTTCCGGAACCGGCGGTTCTAGAGTCACCGGTGTGACCACGACCTCGCTGCCGATCCTCCCGACCTCGCTGGTGGGCAGCTACGCCCAGCCGGACTGGCTGATCGACCGGGCCAAGCTGGCCGGCCGCTTCCCGCCGCGGGTACGGGCGAGGGAGCTGTGGCGGGTCACGCCGGAGTACCTCGCCCAGGCGCAGGACGACGCCACGGTGCTGGCCGTCCGCGCCCAGGAGCAGGCGGGGCTCGACGTCATCACCGACGGTGAGATGCGCCGGGAGTCGTACAGCAACCACTTCGCCACCGCCCTCGAGGGCGTCGACATCGACAACCCGGGGACGGCCCTCGACCGCAGCGGGCACCCGAACCCGGTGCCGCGGATCGCCGGACCGATCGTGCGGCCGGAGCCGGTCGGGGTCCGCGACGTGGAGTTCCTGAAGGCGAACACCGACCACACCGTCAAGATGACGGTGCCCGGCCCGTTCACGATGTCGCAGCAGGCGCAGAACGACCACTACCCGGACCTCGCGTCCGCCGCGCTGGCGTACGCCGCCGCGGTCAACGCCGAGATCAAGGACCTGCACGCCGCCGGCGCCGACCTGGTCCAGATCGACGAACCGTACATGCAGGCGCGGCCGGAGGCGGCCCGCGAGTACGGCCTCGCGGCGCTCAACGCGGCGCTCGACGGCGTCACCGGCACAACGGCCGTACACATCTGCTTCGGGTACGCCGCGATCATCCACGAGCGGCCCGAGGGGTACTCGTTCCTTCCCGAGCTGGCCGGCTGCCCGGCCGACCAGATCTCGATCGAGACCGCGCAGTCGGGTCTCGACCTCGGCGTCCTGAAGGACCTCAGCGAGAAGAGCATCATCCTGGGGGTCATCGACCTGTCCGACCACGAGGTCGAGTCCGCCGAGCTGGTCGCCGACCGGGTCCGCCGCGCCTTCGCGTACACGTCTCCCGACCGGATCACCATCGCCACCGACTGCGGGATGAAGTACCTCCCGCGCGCGAGTGCCGAGGGAAAGATGCGCGCGATGGCCGGTGCCGCGTCGATCCTGCGCGCCGAGCTCTGACGGGAGCCGGCGCGGGGGAGGGGCCGACCATCCAGGCCTACCGCGCCACCGGTCCGCGTCACCCAGGCGGATGCACTCAGCGGGTGCCTGTCGGACGCCGGCGAGGGTCTCGAGCAGCTCGGCCACCAGGGCGCGGGGGCCGGAGACGCTGACCCGGTCGCGCCGGCCGGCGGTGAACGGGCCGACCTCGGGTCGGCCGCGATCGGCAAGGGCCGGCACCAGGATGCGCCGGGCGGCGCGGAACGACTGCCGGTACTCGACGATCCGGCCGAGGTCGATCACCGGGTTCGCGGGGATCCCGACCATCGTCAGGCCGCCGCCTGAGCGGGGCCGCTCGTGAACCTGCCGTTCACCGGCACGTCACCCCGCGGCCATCAGTCCCCGACGGCGTCCACGCCGCGCTGCACGATCCGGGGGTCGGGCTCGCCCACGACCTCGGCGTCCTTGCCCTCGTAGTCGAACCGGGTGAGGAAGGCCCGCATCGCGTTGATCCGGGCACGCTTCTTGTCGTTGCTCTTGATGGTCGTCCAGGGTGCCCACTCGGTGTCGGTACGGCGGATCATCGCCTCCTTGGCCACCGTGTAGTCGTCCCACTTGTCCAGGGACTCCAGGTCGATCGGGGAGAGCTTCCACTGCCGCACCGGGTCGACCTGGCGGATGATGAACCGGGTGCGCTGCTCGGACTGCGTCACGGAGAACCAGAACTTGGTCAGCGAGATCCCGCTGTCCACCAGCATCTGCTCGAACTGCGGCGCCTGCGACATGAACCGTTCGTACTCCGGCGGCGACGCGAAGCCCATCACCCGCTCGACGCCCGCGCGGTTGTACCAGGACCGGTCGAACAGCACCATCTCGCCGGCCGTCGGCAGGTACTGCACGTAGCGCTGGAAGTACCACTGCGTCGTCTCGCGGTCGCTGGGCTTGCTGAGCGCGACGGTGCGGGCGTAGCGCGGGTTGAGGTGCTCCATGAACCGCTTGATGGTGCCGCCCTTGCCGGCCGCGTCCCGGCCCTCGAACAGCAGCACGTGCTTGCTGCGGGTGTTGGCCGCCCAGTTCTGGAACTTCAGCAGCTCCACCTGGAGCAGGTACTTCGTCTCGTCGTACTCCTCGCGGGGCATCCGCTCGTCGTAGGGGTAGTTCTCGCGCCAGGTGTCGACCGCTCGCCCGTCGGGGTTCAGCAGCACCGGGTCGTCGTCGTAGTCCTCGCCGATGTGGTGCCCGTCGATGTTGAGACGGTCGATGTACTCACGGACGTCGCGCAGCATGTTCGAACCGTACGTCCGATCCGGGGACAGGAGGCCCGGCCCCGGGAGCCCGGGAAACGCCGTCACGACCCGACCCCGACCACCGATGTGCCGACATCTCCGGACACGAGCGGTCGGACCGGCGTCACGTGGGCCTGCCGACAGCTCCTCGAGGACGGGGTCGCCGGGCTCGGGTACCTGCTCAAGGAGCGGGTCTCGGTGAGCTGGTCCGCGCCATCCACGAGGGGCGCGAGGTGGCGCCGCGCTCGACCCGCGGATCGTGGAAGCCTGCTGCGCCGCCACGCCCGCGAGGGCCGCTCGCCGCTGCCCGGCCTCACCGACCGTGAGCACGAGGTGCCTACCGAGATGGCGGCCGGCCGCAACAACGCCGCGACCACGCCTGTTCATGAGCGATCGGGGCGTGGAGAAGCACATCAACGGGGTCTTGCAGAAGCTGGAGCTCGCCGAGGACCCGGAGGTCAGTCGCCCGGTCGCGGCCGTCCTGGCGCGCCTGGGCCGGCGGCCGGACCGGCGCTACCGCGCCGCGGCCGGCCCGAACCAGCGGGTGAGCGCCTCCTCGAGCCCCGCGTCGGTCCCGTCTCCCACCCACGCCACGTGCCCGTCGGGTCGGACCAGCACGGCCGCGGCAGTGTCGACGGCACCGATCACGGGCAGCTCCCACGTGCCGTCGTACGACGCCTGGAGGAACCGCACGCGTTCGCCCCAGGCCCCCGGCGTGATGCCGCCCGGCGTACCCAGGTCGAGAAGCACGGGGTGCGCGTCGTGCAGGAGCGAGTACACCCGCACGGGACCGCCCGCGCTCGTCAGGTCGAGGTCCGGCATCCGGCGACCCAGCAGCGGGTGTGCGCCGTCGGCGGCCTGGTAGCGGACGTCGAGGCCGAGGTGCAGGCCGGCGAGCCTGACCCGGGCCGCGTCGACCGTGAGCAGGTCGGACAGCACACCGGCCAGGGCACTGACCCGGTCGTCGGCCAGCTGGGTCACCGCCATCGCCATCGTGTACTCCAGCACGCGGGCGGTGGCCGGGTGACGCTCCGCCTGGTAGGTGTCCAGCAGGCGGTCGGGGGCGACGCCCTGGACCACCTGCGCGAGCTTCCAGCCCAGGTTCACCGCGTCCTCGACACCGAGGCCGACCCCCTGCCCGCCGGTGGGACTGTGGACGTGGGCCGCGTCGCCGGCCAGCAGCACCCGCCCCGCACGGTACGCCGCCGCCTGTCGGGTCGCGTCGCTGAACCGCGAGATCGTCCTCGGGCTGTGCACCCCGAAGTCGGTGCCGTACACCGCGACCAGGGCGCTGCTGAGGTCGGCCAGCGTGGGGTCGGTCGCCGGCCCGAGCCGCTGCTCGGTGACCAGCACCTGCACGGTGCGGCCGCCGGGCATCGGGGTGAGCCCGTGGATCCCGGTCTTGTCGACCCGGGCGCCCTGCGGCGTCTCCTCGGTCACCTCCACCTCGGCGATCAGCGTGCTCCTGGTCGCCTCCCACCCCGGGAACCCGATGCCGGCCGCCTTGCGGATCGTGCTCCTTCCGCCGTCGGCCGCCACGACGTACCGGGCGCGCATCGGGGCCGCGTCGGTCAGCTCGAGGTCGACACTCTCGGCGTCCTGGGCGAACCCGGCGACCTCGCGCTCCCGGTGGATCGGCACCCCCAGCTCGGCGACCCAGCCGCCCAGGATCCTCTCGATGTCGCTCTGCACCAGCGCCAGCGTGTACGGGTGCCGGGTGGGGAGGTCGCTGATGTCCACCGGCGTGCGCGCGAAGGACGCCGCGGCGACGGTCCGCCCCGCGGCGAGGAAGCGGTCGGCGATGCCCCGCTGGTCGAGGATCTCGATGGTCCGGGAGTGGAAACCGCGGGCGCGCATGCCCACCAGCTCCGAGCTGGAGCGCCGCTCCACGACGTGGACGTCGACGCCGGCCAGCGCCAGCTCACCGGCCAGCATCAGTCCGGTGGGGCCCGCCCCGACCACGATCACGTCAGCCATCCGACCCCTCTCCTCGTCGGCGCACCTCACCGCTGGGACCTCAGCACGTCGATCTCGCACCCCGGAGCGGACGGGTCGAAGCCGTGCTCGACCAGCCACCGGATCGCCGTCAGGCTCCGCAGCGACCACCAGGCGCGGATCACGTCGTGGTCGACGTCCGCGCCGTATCCGATGAGGACGTCGCCGAGGTGCTCCGGGTGCCCGAGGGTCAGGCTGGCGATGTCGTACAGCCCATCGCCCCGACCCGCCTCGGACCAGTCGACCACGCCGGTGACCTCGTCACCGTCGACGAACACGTGCGCGACCTGCAGGTCGCCGTGCGCGAACATCGGCGTCCAGGGTCGGAGCGCAGCCTCGGCGACCCGACGGTTGCGCCTGACCAGATCGGCAGGAAGGACGTCGTTGTCGAGGAGCCACGTGCACTCGCGCTCGAGGCCGGCTGCCTTCTCCTCGAGGCTCGGTCCGGACCGGGGCGGCGGCGTCGCGTCGTGCAGCAGGCGTACGGCGGCGCCGGCCGCCGTCCACGCCGCCGACGAGGCGGTCGACGGCTCGCCGAGGCGGCCGAGCGCCGATCCCGGGAGGGCAGCGAGCGCCAGCACGGGGGGCTTCCGCCACAGCACCCGCGGGGTCGGGACCGGCGCCATCGTCATCGCCTCGACCTCGACGTCGGTGCGTCTCTGGTCGGCGTCGACCTTCAGGAACACCTCGCCGACGCGGAGGGTCGCCCGCTCGTTGTGGGCCACGACGACCTCGACCTCGTCCACGCCGGTCAGTGTTGCGGACGGTCCCCGATGTCCCAACGGCTTTTGGCGCGCGCCCCCGCGAGAGGTCACCCGTGCCCCCGCGAGAGGTCACCCGTGCCCCCGCGGGAGGTCACTCGTGTTCCGGCGGGAGGTCACTCGTGTTCCGGCGCGCCGCCAGCCACGTCGACCCGTCCATGTGCAGGCGCCCGAGTGACGCTTCGGCGGGACCGGAGTGACGCTTCGGCGGGACCGGAGTGACGCTTCGGCGGGACCGGAGTGACGCCTCGGCGGGACCGGCGGGCGGACTCGTCGTGGTCAGTAGTGCAGGCCGTGGCCGAACGGGTACAGCTCGCCGGTGCCGTCGGCGCGGGGTATCGAGACCGGCAGCGTGCCGGCCGGGTTCACCTCACCGAACAACACCCGCACCAGGGACTCGACCTGGTCGGTCGTGTAGCCGTAGGTGTCGAGCACCGTCGGCGCGTCGGGGAACGACGCGACGTCGTACGGGTTGCGCATCGCGGTCACCACCACCGGCTTCCCGGTGGCGAGGAGCGATTGCACCAGCCGGGTCTGCGCCGCCGCGGCAGCGGTCGGCTGCCCCGTGGCCGCGTTCACGGCGTAGGCGTTGTTGGTCGGCACCACCACGAGGTCGGCGTCCTGCGCGGCCGCCACCGCGTTGTCGATCGCGGTCGACGAGGGCGTGGTGCCCGACTCGAGGACCCGGGTCGTCGCGCCGCGGACGGCCATCGCACTCGCGATCGTCTGCGTGGTGCTCACGCCCCAGCCGGCGACGAGCACGCGGCGCGGACCGGCCGCCAGCGGCAGCAGCCCGGCGTCGTTCTTGACCAGCGTCGTGGTGCGGTCGGTGATCGCCCGTGCCTCCGCGAGGTGGTCGGGCGCGCCCATCACGGTCGGCGCCGCCGCCGGGTCGACGAACGGGTCGGCGAAGATCCCGTGCTGGTACTTGTGCAGCAGCACGCGGTAGACCGAGTCGTCGAGCCGCTGCCGGCTGATCTTGCCGCTGCGGACCGCGGCCAGCACGGCGCCGTACGCCGTGTCCATCTTCGGCGGGATGAGCAGCTGGTCCGCGCCGGCGAGGATCGCCTGCACGGGGGCTACGTCCGGCGGGTACGTGGCCGTCGCGCCGCCCATGTCGAGGGCGTCGGTCACGATCAGGCCCTTGAAGCCGAGCTCGTCACGCAGCACGCCGGTGAGGATCTTGTGGCTCATGGTCGCCGGCGCGCCGGACGGGTCGACCGCGGGGAAGACCACGTGGGCGGTCATGATCGTGTCGACTCCGGCGGCGATGTCCGCCTTGAACGGCGGCAGGTCGGTCGCCTCGAACTGTGCCAGGTCGTGCGTGACCTGCGGCAGGCCGAAGTGGCTGTCGACGCCGGTGTCACCGTGCCCGGGGAAGTGCTTGGCGACCGAGGAGATCCCGCCCGCGTGGTAGCCCTTGACCTGCGCCGACGCGAGGTCGGAGACCAGGTCCGGGTCGCCGCCGATGGAGCGGATGCCGATCACGGGGTTGTTCGGGTTGATGTTGACGTCGGAGACCGGCGCGTAGTCCTGGGTGACCCCGACCGAGGCGAGCTCCTCGCCGATCACCTTGGCCGAGTCGTAGGCGTCGTCGGCGGACCGTCCGGCGCCGAGCGCCATGTTGCCGGGCATCTGGGTCGCCGGAGCGAGGAACCGGGCGACGAGCGCGCCGCCCTCCTGGTCGACCGAGATCTGCAGCGGGATGTGCGTCGGTTGCGCGAGGGCTGCGGTCTGGAGCCCGTTGGACAGGGTGGCGACCTGCGCGGGGTCGCCGATGTTGTCGTCGCTCGTGCAGGTGGAGCAGGCCTGACGCGTCGTGTAGTAGATGACGCCGCCGGGCTGGTACTTCGCGATCGCCTGCGCGGGCGTGTCGACGCCGTACAGCTTCTGGTTGACGGCCTTGGCCGCGGCGCTGACGTCGGTGGCGTCTCGACCGGCGACCTCGATGACGAACAGCTGGCCGACCTTCTGCTCCAGCGTCATGTGCTGCATCAGGGCGATCACCCGGCCGCGGTACGGCGCGTCGCCGGCTGCTCCCGGGTCGTCGGCCGTGGCGACGGGCGGACCGAGCGCCGCGGCCAGCGCCAGGGACAGGCCGACGACCAGCAGCCGTAGCCGCGTCCGGACATGGGTGGTGGATGCTGACCGAGCGAACATGTGCGCGCCTCCGGGCTCTCCCGTGCCCCCCGAGATGAGGACGAGACGACACTAGGCCCGGCGGCGCGGGTTGGGAAGGTTCTGGGAGGGGGGCGTGCACGTCCCGACGGCCTCGCGCCTGATCCGGTCGGCCGCGGTCACCAGGAGCATCGGCGTCGCGACGTAGAGGTAGTGCAGGCCCTCCCAGGCCGCCGGGTCTGCACCAGGCCCACCGCGCCCGAGCGCAGGGCGAGTGCGGCACCGGCGAGGACGACCAGCCCGACCGCGACGAGCGCCGCGAGCCCGGGACCCGCGAGGAGGTCGCGCACCACGCGTCCGGACTTGGCGACGAGATGCCCGGGCTCGAACTGCGAGGGCGCGATCGCATAGCTCCCCGCGTACAGGAGCAGGGTCAGCGCAGCGGCCGGGGCGACGACCGGCCACACCCGGGCGCCGAGGGCGAGCAGCAGCAGGCCGGCCGACGCGGCGGCGACCAGGGCCAGCGGCACCCGGCTGGTCGCGAAGATCCAGTACGCCGCTGCGCCGGCCACCAGCAGCTCGCCACGCCGCTGGCGCACCCCCACCCACGAGAAGGTCACGGCCGCGGCGTACAGCCAGCCGATCAGGAGCAGGTCGGACCCAGTCGTGGCGAGCTCGAGGAACAGCCAGGAGCACAGCTGGGTCAGGCTGAGCAGCACCGCCACCGCGGTCCGCGACGACCCGGAGCACGACCTACCCGAGACCGACGCAGAGCCCGGGAACGACCACGAACCAGGCCCGGGACAGCGCGACCGGCCAGTACACGAACAGCTCACCGGGGCCGGTCGAGCACGGGTCGCCGAAGTAGCCGCGGCCGAACGGCGCACGGTGCGCGATCACGTTGTCCACGAGCTCGCGCACGCAGTCGTCCTGGTCGGACCCGGCCCCGACGTCACGGAGCGCGTCCGCCACCGGGTACATGACGGCGACGAGCGCGACGAGGCACACGACCGCGGTCACGAGAAGAGCCTCCCGGCTGAGCAGCCGGAGCAGCCGGGGACTCCGCAGGACGACGACGCACAGCGCCATTCCCAGGGCGACGTAGGCGACGTAGACGGTCGGCGCGAGCGCACCGGCGTACTTCGAGAAGAAGCGCAGCGAGAAGGCGAGCTGCACGACCACCACGGTCAGCACCCAGGTGGCCGCCGACGGTGAGGTCGGCAGCCGACTCAGTGTCGGGGCGAGGGCCGTGCGGGCCGCGGCGGCGTCCACACCACCGACGAGTCACCCCGCGTCGAGCTGGTTCCGGACCCTGCGGTCGCGCCGGCAGCCTGGTTGCCTATCGCCTGGCAGGGCTGTCCGGAGCGGAGACCGGCTCCCGCGCCGCCCCCGGGGTTCTCGAGCCCGGGGGCGGCTCTGGGTTCGTGCATGCTGCGCGACGGGGACCATGCCCACTTCGCTCCGTGGGGAACCACGGGGAACCGAACGCGGGAACCGGGTCGCCGACCAGCAGGCAGGCCGCCGACATCGCGACGACGACGAGGCTCCCACCGGACCTGCCGAGCCGGCGTCGCTCCTGCTGGAGGACGCGCTCCGCGACGACGTCGAGGCACGTGGCACCGGCCAGGTCGAGCTCGATCCGGGTGCAGCCGCGGTGCGCCAGGTCGCTGAACAGGTCGCACAGCTGCTCCGTCGCGCTGAAGTCGAGCGCACCGGCGATCTGGAGCCGTGCGTGCGGAGGGTCGTACGTGAGCTGGAAGTCGATGCGCATGGGCGCTCCCGTCGACGAGGTCAGCCGGACGGCTTCGAATGCGGCGGGCCCCCACCCGGAGGTGGGGGCCCGCCTTTCTCGGAACGGCGTGAGAGGAGAGCTCAGCCGTTCGAGACCGTGAACGGTCCCGCGATCCCGCCGCCGCCGGAGACGGCGATGATGCGGCCCGGGTTGGCGGTGCCTGCTGCTGTGTTGCGCAGCCGGATCGTCCAGTCGCCGATGCCCGGCGGGGCGGCGGCGACGACCTGGGCGGTCGCGCCGGTGATGGCCGCACCACGGCTGCCATCGGTGTTCACCCGGTACAGCTGGATGATCGCGCCGACCCGGTCACCGGTGCCGACGACCTTGAAGTCGCCCGACTTCCACTTCGCCGTGCTGATGGTGATGTGGTCGGTGGCCGGCGTGGTGGCCTTGCTGATCGAGTCGGACTCGGGGCCGAGGCCGGCCGGGTTCTTCGCCGCGACCGTGAACTGGTAGGTGGTCCCCGGCGTCAGCCCGGTGATCGTCTGCCGCGGCACCGAGGTGACCGGCGGCTGGTTGGCCAGCTTGACCCCGGCGTTGTCGGAGACGGTCACCTGGTAGCCGGTCACCGAGGTGTCGGTGGAGGCGTCCCAGGTCAGCGCGACCGAGGTCTCCGCTCCGGTGCCGGCCAGTCCGGTCACCTTCGCCGGGAGGGCGACGCTGACCGGCTTGTAGTCACCCTCGGCGAGGGCGAAGTTGCCGACCTGGTCGAAGGCCGCGACCTTCAGCGTGGTCGGTGCGGTGATCGGGATGCTGGTCCCGCTGAGCAGCTTGGCGTTGTCCGAGGGCAGGCCGCCGGTGATCACCGGCGAGCCGTCGGTGGTGAAGAACACCTGACCGTTGCTGGTCACGCTCACCGAGTTCGCCTCGACCGGGGGGCTACCGAGCGGTGGCGGCGCCGGCGACAGGTTCAGCGTCGGCACCGTGGTGTCGCTGGCGGCGCCCATGCTGAAGGGCACGCTCAGCTTGGTGCCGGTCATCGACCGCACCTCGAAGGTGTAGGACGCGGCCGGGTCCAGCCCGGTCAGCGTCGCCTGGGTGGCGTTCACGCCGAGCCGCTGCCCGGTGGTGGCCATCACGGCGTTCGCGTCGGGGGCGCCGACCGCCTCGACGCTGTACCCGGTGACCGGGTCCGCGGTCGGGACGGAGGCCACGGGGTTCCACTTGACCAGCGCGGTCGCGCCGGTGCGGACCACCGAGGCGGTGCCGGCCGGAGCGGGCTGGCCCGCGGGTCCTGCCGGGCAGCCACCGAAGCCGGGGCCGCCGACCTCGCCGAACTCGGCGATGGTCAGTCCCTGCCGGTTGCCGTCGGCGTCCTGGACCTGCCAGTTCATCGCCCGCTCGCCCAGGTCCGCGGCGGCCGTCACGTCGGCGGCCTCCAGGGTGTCGAACTGGTACGTCGCGACGAAGTGGCCGGGCGACGGGAACGACATGCCCGAGCTGTAGCCGCCCCTCGGAGCCGGCACGATCGGGCCGGGCAGAGCGCGCACGTCGCGCTTGCCGATGATCGGCACCAGGTCCGGCTGGATGATCCGCTGCTCCAGGAAGTCCGGGTTCACCACCGGCAGCGGGCTGGCCGGGTCGACGTTGAAGGTGCCGTCCACGGTGATCGTGGTGCCGTCCTGGACCATGTCGTGGATGACCGTCGCCGAGGACGTGGTGGTCTCGTCGTGGGAGCCGTCCGGGAAGGTGATCGACACGACGTCGCCGGCCTGGATGTCCGGGGTCACGTTCAGGTTCGTGCCGTTGCCCCAGCAGACGCCGCCGGGGTGGTTGATCTCGAACGCCACATCGGTGCCGGAGACGTCGCCCTTCGCGGAGCCGATCACGCCGACGCCGGGCCGGGTGACCTCCACGGTCGCGGTCTCGCCGGCGTGCTCGGCGTACCCCTCGACGGAGACGAAGTCGCGGTCGGGAAAGACCACCACGTTGTTCGGGAACACCGGTACCGCCGCCGAGGCCGTGCCCTGCACGACGGCGAGCGGGGTGAGTACCAGTCCCGCGACCGCGGTCGCACCCACGGCCGCGCGGATCCGCCGCCTACGGGCAGCATCCCCGGGTGGCGCAGTGAACAGAGTTGAGAAGTGCATGCTCGAAACCTCCTCGAGAGCCAGACGAGGAACGGGCCAGGTGCCCGTCCTTCTTCGAGCGCTCCCGAAGGTCGACGGCCGACCTTGAGCATTCCTTGCACTTCGCAGGCAAGATGAGAAAGCCCTCATGTTCCGCGCCGGGTCGGACGGCGCGAGAGCGGTTGAACGCTAGCGCCGGCATCGCTCAGGACGACATGCACCGGTGGTGCTACGACCACCGGGGGAGTGTCACCGCGGGGGCGGCGCGGATACCGTTGCGGGCAGTCCCGTCCCCCAGCCGGGACCCCAGCAGCGGGGGAGCCCCCAAGCCCCCGACATGCACGCACAGGGCCCCGCCGGCACGCCCCGCCGGCGGGGCCCTTGCCATCGCTAGATTGGCACCCGAGTGCGGAGGGGTGACGGATGGCCGATGCCGACCTGGTGGTGCTGCTCGACGACGACGGCAGCCCGGTGGGCACCGCTCCCCGCGCAGAGGTGCACACCGACCGGACGCCGTTGCACCTCGCGTTCTCCTGCTACGTGCTCGATGCGGACCGGCGCATCCTGCTGACCCGGCGGGCGCTCAGCAAGCGCACCTGGCCCGGGGTGTGGACCAACTCCTTCTGCGGTCACCCGCGGCCGGGGGAGGACCCGGTGGCGGCGGTCCACCGGTACGCCGCGCACGAGCTCGGCACGGTCGTCACCGACCTGCGTTGCGTGCTGCCGGCGTTCCGGTACCGCGCCGTCGACGCGTCCGGCGTGGTCGAGAACGAGCTCTGCCCGGTGCACGTCGGCACCTCCACCGGCACCCTCGACCCCTGCCCCGACGAGGTGGCCGAGCACCGCTGGGTGACCGCCGCGGAGCTGCGGGCCGCCGTGGCGAGCGCGCCCTGGGCACTCAGCCCCTGGCTCGTCGAGCAGCTCGCCGAGCTCGACCGCACCGGCGCTTGGACGAGGTAGTACCCGCGGCGAGGTCGACCGGTCAGAAGCCGCCGTGCCGGCGCACCGAGCGCGGTCGGCCGTCCGGGTCGTGCAGGATCAGGTACTGCGGCAGGGCCAGCGTGCGCGCCAACCGGCCGAGCACGGGAGGCTGCAGCCGGCGTAGCCGTCCCGGCGGTCGGGGGCCGACCCGACCCGCGTCGTGCCACGCGTCGAGGGCGGCGGCGCTGCGCGCGAACACGTCGCACATGCCGTCCGGTTCGAGGCAGTCGGCCATCACGGTGGTCAGCGCATCGTCGTCGGAGGGGTCGACCTCGCGGTCGAGGTGCTCGGCGGCGAGGGTGAGCCGGAGCCGGGTGGCCAGAGCGAGCCCGTCGGGGCTCGGGTCCACGACCGCGATGGAGAGCTCGGAGTCGTGCGTCCACGACCGGCGGTTGAAGTTGTCCGAGCCGACCGTCACCCAGGTGTCGTCGACGTTGCAGGTCTTGGCGTGCACGTACACGGGGGTGCCGGCGTGGTTCTCGATGCCGTAGATCGCCACCCGGCCGGGCGCGGCGCGGGTCATCTCGAGCATCGCCCGGTAGCGGCCCAGCAGCTGCGGCGGGCGGGAGACGCCGCTGAGGTCGGGGTGCAGCGGGACGACGGCGACGACGTGCAGGTCGGGGTGCGCGCTGAGCGCCTCGGTGAAGACGTCGCCGACGTGGTGCCCCCACATGTACTGGTCCTCGACGTACACCAGCCGGCGGGCGCGACGCAGCGCCTTGGTGTAGCCGCGCGCGACGCTGCGCTCGCCGCCGCGGGCGAACGCGTAGTCACGGCCGAGGCGGAGGTCGGGGTAGGTGCGCAGGACCTGCACCAGCTGGGTCCCGGCCGGTGGTGGCGGCGGCTGCTGCTGCGGCAACGGGTCCGGGCTCAGGTCCATCCGCAGCAGCTTGTCCTGCGTGACGTAGACCGGGTTGCGGCTCAGCGGGGTCGGATCCTCCCACCGCTCGCGGAACACCGTCTCCACGTCGTACACCGCCGGGCCCTGGATCGCCGCCTGGATGTCGTGCCAGGGCGGCCGGTCGCCGTACTCGGGTGCCATGTTGTCGAGGGCCTGTGGGTCTCCCTCGTGCTCGGCGTCGTCGCGACGGGAGTGCGCGAGGTCGATGCCACCGACGTACGCGATGTCGCGGCTGGGGTCGTCGCCGTGCCGGATCACCACGAACTTCTGGTGGTGCGAGCCGCCGGTGCGCACCCGCATGTCGAGCAGCGCCTCGGCGCCGCGCTTCTGCAGCTGGCGGCCGAGCCGGCGGTTCTCCCCGGCCGTGAAGCCGAGCTTCTCCCAGTGCGAGCGCCAGACCAGGCCGCGGACGTCGACCCCCCGCTCGTCGGCGCGGGCGAGCACGTCCACCACCTCGGTGCCGGGCTTGTCGGTGAGGCGCTCGTCGGCGTCCCCCTGCCAGTCGGTGAACAGCAGCAGGTCGCCCGGGCCGGTGGCCTCGATGCGCTCGAGCAGCTCCTGGAAGTACGTCGCCCCGTGGATGAGCGGGCGCACCAGGTTCCCCTCCGACCAGGCCTGCTGACCCGGGTGCGCCTCGTCGAGCCGGGTCCAGGCGTTGCCGCGTTCGTGCTGGCTGAGCAGCCAGCCGGTGAGGTCGTCGTCGTTCATCGGTCCCAGCATTCCCTTCCGGACGCGCGTCCACCATGGCCCTCGTGTCCCACGTTTCCGGATGTCTTCGCCCGGGCCCGGCCCTAGTGCCCGTTTCGTGCGTACCGTCGTGGCGACGACCGCCGCTGACCTGCCCGGCGGTTCACCACCACCCTCCCGTCCCGAAGCCCGCCTCCGAAGGCATGACGAAGCGCACCCTCGCCGTCGGTGCCCGGTCCTAGACTGGCCAGCGGTTCCGTGCGAAGGAGCGCCGCCCATGACCTCTGACAGCAAGGTCGAGCCCGTCGACCTCCCCGACCACATCGATGCAGCAGTCCTGAAGATCGCCGGTGTGGTCGTCCTGGGCGCGATCATGTCGATCCTGGACATCACGGTCGTCAACGTCGCGCTGCCGACGTTCCAGACCGAGTTCGGCTCGGTCGACAACCCGATCGCCTACTCCACCGTGGCCTGGTCCGTGACGGCGTACACCCTCGCGCTGGCCACCGTGATCCCGATGACCGGGTGGGCCGCCGACCGGTTCGGCACCAAGCGGCTGTACATGACGGCGATCGCGCTGTTCGTCACCGGCTCGGTGCTCTGCGCGGCCGCCTGGAGCATCGGCGCGCTCATCGGGTTCCGGGTCCTGCAGGGCCTCGGTGGCGGGATGCTGATGCCGCTGGGCATGACGATCATGACCCGGGCGGCCGGCCCGCACCGGATGGGCCGGCTGATGGCGATCCTCGGGGTGCCGATGCTCCTCGGCCCGATCCTGGGGCCGATCCTCGGGGGCTGGCTGATCGAGACGGCGAGCTGGCACTGGATCTTCCTGATCAACGCGCCGATCGGCCTGGTCGCGATCGTCTACGCGTGGCGGGCGCTGCCGAGGGACACCCCCGAGCCGTCGGAGTCGTTCGACTTCCTGGGCGTCGCGCTGATGTCGCCGGGGCTGGCGCTGTTCCTCTTCGGCGTCTCCTCGATCCCGTCCGAGGGCACGGCGAGCGCGCCGCGGGTCTGGGTGTCGATGCTCATCGGCCTGGTCCTGATGACGCTCTTCGTGTTCCACTCCTTCCGGCCCGAGCACCCGCTGCTCGACCTGCGGCTGTTCAAGAACCGCAACCTCACGGTCTCGATCATCACCATGTTCCTGTTCGCCGCGGCGTTCTTCGGCGGGCTGCTGCTGGTGCCGACGTACTTCCAGGAGGTCCGCGGCGAGTCCACGCTGCAGGCCGGCCTGCTGGTCGCACCCCAGGGCATCGGCGCGATGATCACGATGCCGATCGCGGGGTCCCAGGTGGACAAGCACCCGATCGGACGGATCGTGCCGTTCGGGCTGGTCTTCATCCTGATCGGCATGTTCGGGCTGACCCAGCTGACCGCCACCACGCCGTACCCGGTGATCATCGCGGAGCTGTTCGTGATGGGGCTCGGCATGGGCGCCACGATGATGCCGCTGTTCACGTCGGCGCTGAAGACGCTCAAGGCCCACGAGGTCGCCCGCGGCTCGACCCTGCTGAACATCACCCAGCAGATCGCCAGCTCGTGCGGGGTCGCGGTCATGTCGGTGCTGCTCACCAACCACCTGCAGGCCTCGAAGCTCGCCGGACCGGCGATGGCATCGCTGCACCTGCCGTCCCTGGCCGAGAAGTTCCCGCCGGCCGCGATCGCGCAGGGACTCGAGGACGCCGCCAGCGCGTTCGCCGAGACCTACTGGGTGGCGTGGTCGCTGGTGCTGCTGACGGTGGTCCCGGCGCTGTTCCTGCCGCGCAAGCACGAGGAGAGCCACCTGCTCGACGACGAGGGCGTCCCGCCCGTCGTGGTGCACTGACCGCCTGCCGGTGGTCGCGGCCGGGCGTGCAGGCAGGCCGATGACCGGTCGAGGGGGTGCGTCCGTCCGCGTGAACCAGGTCGACGTCGAGGCGGCGATCACCCGCGCCCACCACGAGGAGTGGGCACGGCTGGTCGCCACCCTGACCAGGCACTTCGGCGACCTCGACGTCGCCGAGGACGCCGCCGCGGACGCGTTCGCGACCGCCGTCGAGCGGTGGCCGGCCGACGGCGTGCCTCCGAACCCGGGCGGCTGGCTGACCACCACCGCCCGCCGCAAGGCCGTGGACCGGGTCCGGCGCGACAGCAAGCGCCACGAGAAGGAGACGCTGGCGCAGACGACGTACGACGAGCCACCCGGCGCCCTGGGCGCCGTCGACGACGAGCGCCTCCGGCTGATCTTCACCTGCTGCCACCCGGCGCTCGCAGCGGAGGCCCGGGTCGCGCTGACGCTGCGCATGGTCGGCGGTCTGACGGTGCCCGAGATCGCCCGAGCGTTCCTGGCGCAGGAAGGCACCGTGGGCCGACGGATCAGCCGGGCGAAGGCGAAGATCAAGGCGGCCCGGATCCCCTACCGGGTCCCGTCCGCGGACGACCTGCCGCAGCGCGTGTCCGGTGTGCTCGCCGTCCTCTACCTGGTCTTCAACGAGGGCTACCTGGCCAGTGGTCCCGACACCGACCCGGTGCGCCGGGACCTGACTGCCGAGGCGATCCGCCTCACCCGACTGCTCCGCGACCTGATGCCGGGCGACGGTGAGGTGGCGGGCCTGCTGGCGCTGATGCTGCTCACCGAGGCTCGCCGCACCGCTCGCGTGTCGGCGACCGGCGAGCTGGTCACCCTCGCCGAGCAGGACCGTGGGGTCTGGGACGTCGACCTGGTCGCCGAGGGCCATCGGCTGGTGCGGGACCGCCTGGCGAGCGGGGAGGCACCGGGCCGGTACCAGCTGCTGGCCGCGATCAACGCCGTGCACACCTCGGCCCGCGACGTCCGCGACACCGACTGGCCGCAGATCGTGGCCCTCTACGACCAGCTGCTCAGCCTCGACCCGTCGCCGGTCGTCGCGCTCAACCGCGCCGTCGCGGTCGCGGAGGTCGACGGCCCCGGCGTCGCGCTGGCGATCCTCGACCGTCTGCAGGACGGACTGGTCGGCTACCACGCGTTCTTCGTGGCCCGGGCCGACCTGCTGCGCCGACTGGGCCGCAGCGAGGAGTCGAGGGCGGCGTACGACCGCGCGATCGAGCTGGCCGGAAACACCGCCGAGACGTCGTACCTGCGCCGCCGGCGGGACCAGCTGGGGGCGCGATGAGAATCTCCGCGGAGGGGCTGTCCGAATCGGGGGGCGGTGTTCGTAGATAGGGGTGAGAGGCGGTCGGCGGAGGCCGCCGGGACAGAGGAGTCGTGGGATGACGCAGTACCTGATCTCGTTCGACGACGGCGCGATGGACTTCCCCGAGGAGGACCTCCCGGACGTGGCCAAGGCCGCCCAGGCGGTGGTCCAGGCGGCGCGGGCAGCGGGCGCGTGGGTCTTCGGAGGCGGCTTGGAGAGCCAGCAGGCGAGCATCGTGGGCACCGACGGGACCGTCACCGACGGCCCGTACCCGGAGACCAAGGAGGTCCTGGGCGGGTTCGCGGTCGTCGAGGTGCCCACCCGTGCGGAGGCGCTGGAGTGGGCCGCCAAGATCGCGGTCGCGTGCCGCTGTGCGCAGGAGGTGCGGGAGCTCCTGCCCGACCCGACCGTCTGATCGACGTCATCGGCCTGGCCCGGCCGGGCGGGCAGGTTGCTGCACCGTCGGACTGATGGGGTGGGGACTTGATGGTCCGTACGGGTCATTTCGCCGGGGACTCCCGGGTTCGGGTGGCTCGTCCCGATTTGCGGCACGCAAGATGTGCTTGCCCTCGCATCGCGAGGGTCTGTGCGTGGCTCGTGCCGGCTGGGGAGCCGGAGCCCGCGCGGGGGGATCAACTGGGGGGACTCACGCATGTCCGCATGGGGACGTCGTGCCGTGGTGACGGCGCTCGTGGTGTCAGGGATCAACATGCTGCCGGTGGTGGCCGAGGCGTCGTCGGTGACGTCTGCCGTGTTCAGCGGTGGGGCGGGGACGGCGACGGTCGGAGGCACGCTGTACGCCAAGCAGGGCGCCGGGCTCACGCTGACGGTCGTCACGTCCAGCGACACCCAGTGTGTCCAGGTCACCGGGGCGGCGACGCTGCCGCGCCAGACGTCGAGCTCCGGCAAGTCGAGCTGGACGTTCACGACGACCGCCGCCGGCGGCGACGGCGCGCAGGCCTTCACGGTGGTCGCGTCGGAGAAGTTCAACGCCAACAACTGCACCGGGTCCTCGAGCTCGACGCAGGCGTCGTACACGCGCGACAACACGGGCCCGCTCGTGTCCGCGACCCTGACGCCGGCCGCGAACCCCGACGGCTGGAACAACAGCAACGTCGACGTCGCCTGGACGGCGACCGACGCGGGCTCCGGCGTGGCCGGCGCCCAGCCGTTCCTCACCGAGTCCGTGACCAAGAACGGCGTCGCCAACCTCAGCGCGGCCGCCCAGGCCGACCGCGTCGGCAACACCGGCAGCGCCGGGGCGGTGACGGTGCGGGTGGACAAGGCGGCGCCGGGCATCGTCGCCGCGCAGACCCCGAACCCCGACGGCACCACCACCATCACCTTCTCCTGCAGCGACTCGGGCTCGGGCTCCGTCGACTCCTCCGGGATCGCGTCGTGCCTGGCGGACGGCTCCGCGTCGAACGCGAGGACGGTCCAGCCGGGCGTCACCGTGACCGGCACCGCCACCGACCGGGCCGGCAACACCGCCACCGCGTCGTCGACGGCTCCCGGTGACGCGACCCCGCCGACCCTGGCCGGCGCGCCGGCCACCCAGCCGAACGGCGCCGGGTGGTACCACGGCGACGTGGCCGTCCACTGGGTGGCGGCCGACCCGCAGTCCGGCATCCCGACCGCCCCGGCCGACACCACGATCACCGGGGAGGGCACCGGGCTCACCAGCACCCAGACCGTGCGCAACGGCGCCGGCCTCGCCACGACCGCGACGAGCAGCCCGGCCGTGAAGATCGACCGCACCGCACCCACCACCGCGATCAGCGGCACCTCCAACGACTGGGTCGGCGGCGACGTGCGGGTCACCCTGACGGCGACCGACAACCTGTCCACGGTCGAGTCCACGACGTACCGCGTCGACGGCGGGCCCGCCCAGGCGGGTACGTCGTTCACGCTCGCGGACGAGGGCGAGCACACCATCACGTACGCCAGCACCGACAAGGCCGGCAACGTCGAGCAGACCCGGACGGCACACGTGCGGATCGACAAGACGGCCCCGACCATCTCCCACGGCTTCGCCCCGTCGACGTACACCGACGGCGCGTGGACCAACCAGGACGTCACCGTGACGTTCACGTGCGCCGACCAGGGCGGCTCGGGCGTCGCGAGCTGCACCGCGCCGGTCACGAAGAGCGCGGAGACCGGCACCGACGGTGACGCCGTGACGGGCACCGCCACGGACGGCGCCGGCAACCAGGCGACCGACACCGCCACCGTCCGCATCGACAAGACGAAGCCCACGATCACGGCGCGGCCCGACCGGGACGCCAACGTGGACGGCTGGTACGACGACGACGTCACCGTCACCTACGTGGCCGGCGACGCGCTGTCCGGCATCAGTTCCGGCCCCGAGGCCGACGTGCTCGGCGAGGGCGAGAACCAGAGCGCGGGGGCCACGGTCACCGACGCGGCCGGCAACAGCGCGAGCGCCGGGGTCACCGGCATCAACGTCGACAAGACGGCGCCGACGCTCGAGGGTTCGTTCCCGGCCGGCTGGCACACCGACGACGTCGTGGTGAGCTGGACCTGCACGGACGCCCTCTCGGGCCCTGCGGGTCAGCCGGCCGACACGACGGTCACCGGCGAGGGCGGCACCCTCGCTGCCACCGCGTCCTGCGCGGACAGGGCGGGGAACACGGTCGCCAGGACCGTGACCGGCATCAAGATCGACCGCACGGCGCCCACCACGACGGCGTCCGTCCCGGACCCGAACGAGGCCGGCTGGCACCACGACGCGGTGACGGTCACGCTCGACGCCAACGACAACCTGTCCGGCATCGACACGACGTACTACGCGGTCGACGGGCAGCCGACCAAGGTGTACGACGGGCCGGTGCGCATCGGCGACGACGGCGAGCACAGCATCAGCTTCTGGAGCAAGGACGACGCCGGCAACGTCGAGACCGCGGGTGCCCCGGTCCTCGTCTCCGTCGACACGACCGCCCCGGAGACGAGCGTCACGAACCCGATCTCGACGGCCACCGGCTGGTTCGTCCGGAGCGGCATCCCGTTTGCGTTCGACGCCTCCGACGCGACCTCGGGCATCGCCGCGACGTACTACACGATCGACGGTGGCGACCGGCAGACGTACGGCAAGCCGTTCACCCGCGACCTCTCCGACGGCCTGCACACGGTCGTCTACTGGAGCGTCGACCTCGCCGGCAACCAGGAGCGGCACGGCGAGTTCGACATCAACGTCGACACCACCGCGCCGTCGATCACGGGGTCGCAGTCCCCGGCCGCCAACGGCTTCGGCTGGAACAACACCGACGTCGCGGTGAGCTTCGAGTGCAGCGACACCTTGTCGGGAATCGAGTCGGGCGTGGCCGGGTGCGCGGGCGACACCACGCTCACGAACGAGGGCGCCGACCAGACGGTGAACGGCGACGCCGTCGACGTCGCGGGCAACACCAGCTCGACGGCGTACGGCCCGGTCAACATCGACAAGACCGCACCGACCCTGACCGGGCGGCCCGAGGCGGCGAACGCGGCCGGCTGGCACGCCGGCGACGTCACCGTCGCGTGGGTGGGCGACGACGGCCTCTCGGGCATCGACCCGGACACCCGGCCGTCCGACAGCACCGTGACCGGGGAGGGGCGCGGCCTGGGTGCCCGGGCGTCCGTCGTCGACAAGGCCGGCAACGTGGGCCACGGCTCGGTCACCGGCATCGACATCGACCGGCACGGCCCCACCGCCTCCGGGGCGGCGACGACGAAGCCGAACGTCGCCGGGTGGTACCGCGACGCGGTCACCGTGCACTGGGACTGCACCGACCCGCAGCTCGCCGACCGCACGGAGGGCTCCGGCGTCGCCTCCTGCTCGGACGACAAGGTGCTCTCGAAGGACGGCGCCGACCAGTCCGTCTCGAGTGACGCACCGGTGGACCTCGCCGGCAACGTCGGGACCACCGACGAGGTCGGCGGCATCGACATCGACGGCACCGCACCGGTGTCGACGGCCGCCGTCGTCTGCACGATCGTCAGCGACTGGTGCACCGGCGACACCGCGACGGTCACGCTGAGCGCCGGTGACCAGTCCGGGCTGTCGGGCGTCCGCGAGATCCACGCGGTCGTCGACGGCCAGGAGACGGTGACAGCGGGTCCGCTGACCTCGGTCGCCGTACCGCTGACCGGCAGCGGCGCGGCCACCGTGCGGTACTGGGCGGTCGACAACGCGGGCAACGTGGAGCCGGCCCACGAGGCGAGCCTGAAGTGGGACAACGTCGCCCCCGTCGTCACGCACACGGTGAGCCCCGGCCCGAACGCCGACGGCTGGAACCGGGACGACGTCACCGTGCACTTCGACGCGACGGACGAGCACGGCGGATCCGGCGTCGCCGACGTGTCGACGGACTCGACCGTCAGCGACGAGACCGCCGGCCGCCAGGTCACCGGCGTCGCCCACGACAAGGCCGGCAACCAGGGCAGCGACTCGGTGACGGTCAAGCTGGACCGCACCGCCCCCGGGATCGCGGGTTCGAGGAGCGGGAAGGTCGGCGACAACGGTTGGTACACCGGTCCCGTCACCGTCCACTTCGACTGCTCCGACGCGCTCTCCGGCGTCGCGGCCTGCACCCCCGGCCAGACGGTCTCGGCCAACGGCGTCGGGCAGTCGGTGAGCGGCGAGGCCGTCGACCGGGCCGGCAACCGCGCCGGTACGTCGGTGTCCGGCATCAACGTCGACGCGGAGGGCCCGACGATCGCCAAAGTGAACGTCCAGGGCAACACCTACGTCCTCGGCACCGTTCCCACGGCCACCTGCACCGCGACGGACAACGTGTCCGGGGTGGCGTCCTGCAAGGTCACCGTCACCGGCGGCAACGCCAACGGGGTGGGCGCCTTCGCCTACACCGCGACGGCGACCGACCAGGCGGGGAACACCACCAAGGTCCAGGGCGGCTACCAGGTGATCTACCGCTTCGACGGGTTCCTGCAGCCGATCAACGACACCGCTCACCAGGTCGGTGCGTCGACGAGCATCTTCAAGGCCGGCAGCACCGTGCCCGCGAAGATCCAGCTCAAGAAGGCGGACGGCACGGTCGTCCAGTCGACCTCCACCCCGGCCTGGCTGACCCCGGTCAAGGGCAGCGCCACGTCGGCGCCGGTCGACGAGTCGGCGTACACCATGTCCGCGGACAGCGGGTCTGACTACCGCTACGACAGCGGTCAGTGGGTCTACAACTGGAAGACGCCGAGCACCGGCGGCAGCTACTACCGGATCGGTGTGGCCTTCGACGACGGTCAGACCTACTACGTCAACATCGGCCTGCGCTGACCCGGTCGACCGCGAACGAGCCCCACGCCCGCTGGGCGTGGGGCTCGTCCCGTGGGTGCGGTCAGGCGTGCCGCCACGTGGTCGAGGCGTCCGACCAGGTCTCGGTGAAGTCGCCTGCGTAGTAGCCGTCGTGGGAGTGCACGTGGCCCGAGAACACGCCGGAGTCCTCCTCGATGGCGATCGATGCGGCCATGCTGTCCACCTCCCGTCAGGTACTGCGCTGATGCCTGTACCGACCGGCGGGCGCCGTGGAAGTCATCGGTCCGGGCGCGTCTGTCCCGGCAGGACTGCGGGGCCGCGCCCGCCCGCCAGCTGAAGCGCGGTCAGCCCAAGGACGCGACGAGTGAGCGGTACGTCTCCTCGATCGCGCCCTCGCTGCTGGTGATCAGGACGGCGTGCGGCCGTTCCGCGAGAAGCCGTTCGAGTGCCGCGTGCTTCTGTGCCAGCAGCGCGTCGCCACCCTGGTCGGCCACGATCCGGCGCACCTGGTCGTGCCAGGGATCGTCGGGGCCGGATCGGCCCCGGCGGTGGAACCGCGCCACCGTCGCGTCCGCGGTGTCCATGAGCACGCGTTCGACGTACTGCGCACCGACGTTCGTGGCGGACTCCTCGAACCGGGCCAGCTCGGCAGGGTCGATCAACATCTGGGGGAACACCACGTCGTGGCCCTCCCCGAGGTACGCCTGGATCATCGCCAGCGCCGCGGGTCGGATGAGCGCGCCGGCGCGGGGGAAGTCGCTCTGCCAACCGCCGATCAGCGTCCTGAGCACGTCCACGTCGCAGTTGAGGACACCGGGATGGTCCTCGACGTACCACCTCGCCAACGTCGACTTGCCGATCCCGGGCGGTCCGTTGAGGTGGACGAGGCGGCTCATGGCCGTCGACCCTAGTGACGCTCGCGCCTTGCTACGGTGCCCGGGTTGCACCAGGTGGAGGACCACGGCGGGGGAGGGGCCAGGAGACGATGCGGCCGTCAGAGGCGCGACGCGCGTTGGTCGCTGCTCGCTCCATCGCCTCGTCGCTCGGTCTGGCGGCCGACGACGCGGTCGTCCTGCACGACTCGAACAAGCTCACCCTGCGGCTGCTGCCGTGCGACGTGCTGGCACGGGTCGCGCGAGACGGGCGCGAGGGCGCACGGTTCGAGATCGACCTGGCCCAACGGCTCGCCGAGTCCGGCTGCCCGGTCGCTGCGCTCGAGGCCCGGGTGGAGCCGCGCTGCTACGCGCATGACGGCTTCGACGTCACGCTGTGGACGTTCTACGAGTCGGTGACGACGGGGGAGATCCCGCCGGCCGAGTACGCGGATGCGCTCGCGCGGATGCATGCCGGCATGCGCGCGCTCGAGGTCCGTGCGCCGCACTTCACCGACCGGGTCGAGCAGGCCCAACGCGTGGTGGGCGACCGCCATCGCTCCCCGGGGCTCGCCGACGGGGACCGGGAGTTCCTCGGCACCACGTTGCACACCCTGGTTCGAGTGATCGGCGAGCGTGGCGCCCCCGAGCAGCTGCTGCACGGAGAACCACATCCGGGCAACGTGCTGCGCACGGACACCGGTCCGCTGTTCGTCGACCTCGAGACGGTGTGCCGCGGTCCGGTCGAGCTCGACCTCGCCCATGCGCCGGACGCCGTCAGCGAGCACTACCCCGGGGTCGACGAGGACCTGCTCCGTGCGTGCCGGACGCTCGCGCTCGCGGTGGTCACGTCCTGGCGCTGGGATCGAGGCGACCAGCTCCCGAGCGGCCGCCGGCTCGGCCTCGAGGGGCTCGACGAGCTCCGGTCGACCTCGCCGCCGGGGTGACCGTGCCGGTGGTCGATAGCGTGGCCGGATGAGCGACCACAGGAGCATGCGCGATCGGATGCTGGCCGGCGAGCTGTACATCGCCGACGACCCGGCGCTCGCCGAGGACTCGCGGCGTGCTCAACGCCTGGCACATCAGATCAACACCATGGACCCGAACGACGGCGACGAACGCCGGAAGCTCCTCGTCGATCTGCTCGGCGCCTTCGGCGAGGGGAGCGAGATCCGACCGCCGCTGCACTGTGACTACGGCTACCAGACGAGCGTGGGCGCGCGCACCTTCGCCAACTGGGGGCTGATCCTCCTCGACGTCGCGCGGGTGACGATCGGCGACGACGTGCAGATGGGTCCGAACGTGCAGCTGTTGACGGCCACGCATCCTCTGGACCCCCAGCCACGGAGGGACAAGTGGGAGGCTGCCGAGCCGATCGTCATCGGCGACAACGTGTGGCTCGGCGGAGGAGTCATCGTCTGTCCGGGAGTGACGATCGGATCCGACACGGTGGTCGGCGCCGGTTCCGTCGTGACTCGCGATCTTCCCGGTGGAGTCGTGGCGGTGGGCTCGCCGGCGAGGGTCATCCGCGAGATCTAGCTCCGCGTCGCCCTCGCGAGCGCTGGGGCTCAGGCGGGCTCGAGGACGAAGAGAGGTGGTGGACCACCGGTTCCTCATCAGGCCGGCTTCCCGGTGGAGAGTGTCGGTCCGCTCGGAACACGGTGGAGACACGGATCGCGCACGCCGCGCACTACCTGCCGGACATCTGCTTGACGAGGGCCCGCAGCGCAATCGCCGCAGGACCGATGATCAGCTCTCCCGCCACGCCCACGAGAACGCCGAGACCGGCGCCGAGCCAGCCTCCCCAGGCCATCCAGCCGACAACACCGCCGAGCACAGCTGGGCCGTCAAGCATCAGAGCCATTGGAGCACGGACGCCTGGCTCGCTGTGGCACGATCCGTCCCATGACGGACACGGTCGTGACCATCGGAAAGGCTGATGCGGCCCTCGACCAGCTGCTCAACGATGAGCTCGACGCGTACAACGCCGCGGCCACGTCCGGGGTGGAGCCGGCCGAGGAGCTCACCGTTCGAGTGGAGCACGACGGGTGCCTGGTCGCCGGTGTCTCCGGATGGACCTGGGGGCAGGCGGCCGGCATCGGGATGACCTGGGTCCGTGAGGACCAGCGGGGGACCGGGGTCGGCACGAGCGCCATGACGGCGTTCGAGGACGAGGCGCGGAGCCGAGGCTGCACGCACGTGTTCGTCACGTCGTTCACCTTCCAGGCCCCCGGCTTCTACCAGCGGCTCGGCTACCGGGAGATCTTCCGCTGGGAGTCGGTGCCGAACCCGGGCAGGGATGACGTCCACATGCGCAAGGAGCTCTGACCCGCTCCGCCACCCGCATCCCCATGGGCGTGGGCCGTGGACAACCGGCCCTGCTCAGTCCAGGATTCAGGAACCATCGAGCCTGTGGGAGGGACGCAGTGGGTAGGTCGAGGCGACGGATGGTGGCACTCGGGTGCACGCTCGGGATGCTGCTGGGACCGCTGGCGATGACGGGTACGGCGGACGCGGAGGGTCCACCGGCCAAGCCCGTGACCGTGATGACCCGCAACATCTACCTCGGCGCGGACATCAACCGGCCGGTCCAGGCGGCGCTGCAGGCCGCCGCGAAGCCGGGCGCCAACCAGGCCAGCATCGTCACCGCGCTGGCCAACGCGACGCACGTGACCCGCGCGGTCGTCGACCGCACGGACTTCAGGGTGCGCGGCCGGCTGCTGGCCGCGGAGATCGCCGACGCGCAGCCCGACCTGGTCGGCCTGCAGGAGGTCGCGCTGTGGCGGCACGGGCCGATGCAGCTGAACCAGGTCGGGGTGCCGAACGCCGCGACGGTCGACTACGACTTCCTGCAGATCCTGCTCGACGACCTGGCCGAGCGCGGCACGCCGTACGTCGCGGTGAGCGTCGCGAACCGGGCGGACGTCGAGTCACCGAGCTTCACCGGCTCGATCGCCGCGCCCGGTGGTGACCCGCGCGACGTCCGGCTGACCATGCGCGACGTGGTGCTGATGCGCCCGTCCGCGAGCCTGACCACGCAGGGCGAGGGCCAGGGCGTCTACGACGTGAACCTGCAGGTCGGCGTCGCCGGGGTGAGCTTCGACTTCGACCGCGGCTACCAGTGGGTGGACGTGCGGGCGGGCGCGCAGCGCTTCCGGTTCGTGAACACACACCTCGAGGCGTTCAGCTCCGACATCGCGCTGGCCCAGGCGAACCAGCTGGTCCACGAGGCCACGTCGCCGGACCGCAGCACGGTGTTCGTCTGCGACTGCAACTCCGACCCCGCGAACGACTCGGTCAAGCCCGTCGACCACGTGCCGCACAAGGCGCCGTACGAGCTGATCACCGGCGCCGGCGGCTACACCGACCTGTGGCGGGGCTCGGGCCGGCCCACGGACCTGCCGGGCTTCGACGCGGGCGACACGTCGGGGCTCGACGAGACCGTCGACGAGCCGACTCCCGGGTCGTGGACGCACCGCATCGACATGGTGTTCGGGCGTACGGCGGACGGGCGGGCGCTCAGCGCGGACCGCGGCCGGGTGACCGGACGGGACGGCGACCCGCGCGACCCGGCGACCGGGCTGTGGCCGTCGGACCACGCCGGCGTGGTGCTGCGCGTGCGGGGGCTGTGAGCGGCTGACGAGGCGCGCAGGCGCCGACGAGGTCTAGGTTCGGACTCGTCGGTTCTCTCGTGGGGAGGTCACCCGATGACCGGTCGGATCGTCGTCGGCGTGGACGGCTCGGAGCAGAGCGGGGGCGCACTGGAGTGGGCGGTGGCCAGGGCGCGCCTCGGCGGCGAGCGGCTCGAGCTGGTCAACGCCTACCACCTGACCCCGGACCTCGACTTCTACGGCTTCCACAGCCTGGGAGCGAGCCAGCCGGTGGACTGGTTGATCGAGTTCTCCGAGCACGTGCTCGACGCGGCTGCGGCACGGGTGGGGGAGCTGGCACCCGACCTGACGTGCACGCTGACCTCGACGATGGGTCATCCCGCGCACGTGCTGGCCGCGGTCTCCGAGGGCGCCGACGCCGTCGTCGTCGGGCGACGCGGCCTGGGCGCTGCCGCGAGCGCCCTGATGGGGTCGGTGAGCAACCGGCTGACGACCCAGGCGAAGTGCCCGCTGGTCGTCGTCGGCGACGGGGCGTTCCCGACGAGCGGCCCGGTCGTCGTGGGCGTCGACGACTCGGCGTTCGGCACCAACGCGCTCCGGTACGCCCTCGCCGAGGCTGCCGTCCGCTCGACCTCGGTGCGCGCCGTCGCCGCGTACGACGTGATGCACCAGGCGTTCCGGGCCGACCCCGAGCTCGTCACGCAGGTCCGAAGAGAGGTCGAGGCGGAGACCGCCGACGTCCTGGCCCGGACGCTCGAGGCGGTCCAGGGCAGGGACGGTACGTCGGTGAGCGTCGACCAGGTCCTGGTGGAGGGCCCGGCGGCCGACGCCCTCCTCGGCAACGCCGACGACGCTCAGCTGGTCGTCGTGGGCACGCACGGCAAGGGGCTGGTCCGACGGGTGCTGCTCGGGTCGGTGAGCCGGCAGGTGCTCAACGACACCGACCGCCCGGTCGCCGTCGTCGACCTCCCGGAGAGCTGACCCCGACCGCCGTCACCCGGGTGTGAGGGGCGGGAGGCACGGCATCGACCCGTACACGCCGGCGTCGTCGGCGATGCGGCGCAGGCTGGCGTCGAGGAGGAACGTCTGCGCGTCGAGCTTCCGGGAGCGCCGGCACCACGCTGCAGACCAGCCACGCCAGCGGTCGTCGTAGCGGGTGATCCTGGGCCAGGCGTGCGGGCGCCACGCGTCCGGGATGCCGTGGGTGGGCGAGTCGCCGTAGAACGACGTGAAGTACCCGGCCCCGTGGCGCTGACCGACGAGGGCCGCCTGCGTATCGGGGTGAGCCATCGGCGTGCTCCGCAGCCCCGACCCGAGCCGGCGATAGTCGTCGTGTTGCCGGCGAGCCTCACCCTGGCGCGGCCGGCCCGCGGGGCCTCAGGAGGAGGTGGCGAGCGGAAAGGCCAGCTCGCCGCAGTGGTGGCACCAGGTCGGTCCACACCACCCCACAGCCGGCGTGAGGCTCGTCTCCCGGCTGGTGCCCGGAGGGTGAGACATGGAGCGGTTGGTGCGCGCCGAGGCGGCCCGGCCCGAGGTGGGCACGACGGCGAGCACGGAGCTGCAGGTCGCCCTGGACAGCGTCACCAGCACGCGCCGGGCCCGCATCGTGGCCGCCTCGCGCGACGTACCGACGCTGTATGTCGTCACCCTGGTGCTCAGCGGGGTCGCACTCATCGTGAACGCCGGCGCGCTGTTGTCACGCAGCACCCTGCGGACGTCGATCCTCGTGGTGGGAATCGCCGTCGTGGTCGGCCTGAGCCTGGCCCTGCTCTTCACGCTCAGCGCGCCGTGGCGAGGGCCACTGCACGTCAGCGGGCACCTCCTCGACACGGTCATCGGCGACCTGGGCTCCGGCTTCTTCCGCGGCGACCCGCAGTAGGCCGGCCGGTTCGGCGACGGGCCGGTTCTCCAGCAGGACCACGGCAAGGTCGTCGTCGAGCCGCCCGCCCGGGACGTGCGCCCGGACCCGGGCCAGCAGTGCGTCGAGCGCCTCGTCGAGCGAGCCGCCGGCGATCAGCGGCGCGGCGTCGCGCACCGGGAGGAAGAGCCCCCGGGGGTCGCGCGCCTCGCTGAGCCCGTCGGTGTACAGCAGCAGCCGGTCGCCGGCCGACCACGGGAGCGCGATGTCGCCGGCCTCGACACCGAGGCCCAGCGGCAGGCCGTGCGGGACCTCGACGAGGGTCGCGGTGCCGTCGCGACGCACCAGCAGCGCGGGCGGATGCCCGCAACTCGTCAGCCGGACCAGGTCCCGGTCGGACACGTCGACCAGCAGGGCGGTGACGAAGTCCTCGGGGCCCAGGAACGGTCGCAGGTAGGCGTGCATGCTGACCGCCACGTCACCGAGGCGGGCCCGGGTCGGCGCCGCCTGCCGGAACGCGCGGATCACCCGGGCCGCGTGCTCGACCCCGGCGAGGCCCTTGCCGCGCACGTCGCCGACCACGAAGCGGGTGTAGCCCTCGAGGCAGCAGTCGTAGAGGTCGCCGCCCACGACGGCGTCCCTCGACGCGGAGAGGTACCGGCTGGCGACGGCCACGCCGTCCGTGTAGCCAGGGAGCGTCGGGAGGATCGCCCGCTGGGCCACCTCGGCGATCGTGGTGACCCGCGCCAGGTGCTGCTCCCGGCGTACCCGGACACCGGCGATCACGATCGCGGCGCCGCCCGTGAGCAGGACGTCGGCCAGCCGGATCCACTGCTCGGCGGTGCCCCAGGTGTGGTTGTACCAGCCGGAGAACAGCACCAGCAGCGCGGCACAGCCCGCGAACAACGCCGTGGGTCGCACCGGGAGCACCGCGCACGCGATCAGCGGAGCGAGCCCCAGCAGGGCGTCCGGGACCACGGTCGGCGGCAGCGCGACGTCGATGACCATCAGCGCCACCAGCCATCCGGCTGCGACACCGGTGCCGACGAGCGCAGCCCGGTCGCGCGTCATCGTTCCTCCCAGTGCAGCAGCCGTCACCGCCCAGATCGTCGCCAAACCGTAGCGCCGAGACCGCCCTTGCGGGGACGACTCGACGAGCCTTGACCAGGAACTGATCAGCCGGCCACGCCGAGGGTGTCGGCGCCGAGGAACCGCGGTGCGCCCTTCTCGTAGAACACGTCGACCTGCCGTACCACGAACCCGGCCCCTTCGACCAGGTCGACGATCCGGCGGGTGAGGTGGCAGCCGCCGGCCACCCGCCTCTGCACCGGCTCCAGCCGGCGCTGCCACCGGGCCACCGACTCGTCCGGGGCCAGCCCGTGCTCGAGGAAGTGCAGGGTGCCGCCGGGACGCAGTACCCGGCGCAGCTCGGCCAGGGCCAGGTCGACGTCCGGGATCGTGCACATCGTCCACGTCGACAGCGCGCAGTCGAAGGTGTCGTCGGCGAAGGGCAGCCGCTGTCCGTCCAGGCCCGCACGGTCGACCGGGACCGGGCTGGCCGCCACCCGGCCCTTCGCGAGCCGCCAGCCGACATCGGCGGGCTCGACGGCCGCGACGCGCGCCACGGCGGAGGGGTAGTGCGGCACGTTCAGCCCCGACCCGAACCCGATCTCCACCACCTCGCCGTGCAGCTCGGCGCAGGTCCGCTCACGCAGCTCGCGGACCTCCGGCCCCATGCCGCAGGCGACGTTGATGAGCCGCGGGAGCACCTGGTCGCCGTAGAACGCCATCTGTCTCCTCAGCCCGACAGGCCGGCACCGCTGCCAGGCCGACGCGGGTGGTGCGGGTCGGTGAGCGAGGAGGACCGACCGTCGCGCGACAGCCACCGGAGGACCAGGACCACGACGAGCGCGACGACGGCCAGCACGATGAGGAAGACCCACATGCGGCACCTCCCCCCTCACGGTCGTCCCGCGGACGACGGCCGTCAAGAGCCCTCGCGGACCGATGTCGGGCGACTTCGACGGAGTCGGCTGACCCGGCGTCGCCGCGTCCGTACACTCCTGCGAAAGGCCCGGCCGGGGCCGGCGAAGGGCAGGCGGCGGCATGGACACGGCGCACCAGATCGAGCAGCAGCTGACCATGCTGCTGCGACGCAACACCAAGATCCACCTGAGCACGACGGCGGGCGAGGTCAACCTCGAGCGGTCGGCGTACGGCATCATGTGCCAGCTCGCCGACGAGGGGCCGCAGCGCCTCGGCGCGCTCGCCATCGCCTTCGGGCTGGACCCGTCGACGATCACCCGGCAGGTGCAGGCGCTCGAGGAGATCGGCCTGGCCGAGCGCTCCACCGACCCCTCCGACCGGCGCGCCTCGATCCTGGCGCTCACCGACCAGGGCCGCGAGGTGCTGGACTCCACCCGGTCCCGGCGTCGGAGCCGGCTCCGCGAGGCGCTGTCCGACTGGCCCGGCGGCGACCTGGCCGACTTCGGCCGGCTGCTCAAGGAGTTCAACGCCTCGCTCGACCGGCTGATCGAGGAAGAGCGCTGACGCCCGCCTAGACCAGCTGGCGCGACCAGGGAACATCTGCCGGTCCCGGAGGTGAACGACAGTGTTTCTTGCTGCCGTGCAGCCGCGTGCCCGGATATCTTGACCGCGGCAGTGGCCGGCCGGGTTCCCTAGCCCGGCTGCACCAGCACCGGTGGGCGGGCCCCGGCACCCGGGGCCCGTCCGCGCGGGGGGTCAGGCGTCGCGCTGGCGCGGGATCGAGAGGCGGTTGCGGGCCTCGTTCTCCACGAGGATCGGCACGAAGTCCCGGATCCGGCTGCCCTCGAACTCGCGGAACGAGTCCGTCACCGTCCGGGCCACCTCGTCCCGGGACTGGTGCGGGAAGCGCTCCACCAGTCGCTCGACCACCTGTGCCAGCGACTCCTGGTCCTGCTCGGTCACGAGCCCAGTGTGCGGACGCGCCGGTCCGTCCACCAACACAAACTTCCGCTGGTCTAACCGGGCGGCTCGTCGGTCGTCGGCACGCGCAGCGCCAGCACCGCCATGTCGTCGCTGTGCGGGCCGCTGACGAAGTCGAGCACCAGCCGGCGTACCCGGTCGGCGACGTGCTGCGCGGGCAGGGCGGCGGTCGCGACCAGCTCGTCGGCCAGGCCGTCCTCGCCGAGCATCCGGATGCCCGCCCGGCGTTCGAGGACGCCGTCGGTGACCGCGACGAGGAGGTCGCCGCGAGCGATCTCCAGGCGGTCCTCGGTGTAGGTGACCCGGTCCTCGACGCCGAGCAGCGACTGCGGGCGGCCGACCTGGCGCGCCTGGCCGTCGCGGACCAGGAACGGCGGCGGGTGACCGGCCACCACCAGCTGGAGCGCGGCCCTTCCGTGCCGGACCGGGTCGACCACGCCGCAGACCAGGGTGAGGAACCGGCCGCGCTCGCCCTCCTCGAGGATCGCGCGGTTCAGCCGCTCCAGCGTCGCCGCCACCGGGAAGCCGGCCTGCACGAGTGCCCGGATGGTGTGCCGGGCCAGTCCGGTGACCGCCGCCGCTTCCGCGCCGGTGCCGCAGACGTCGCCGACCACCCAGCACCAGCGCCCGTCCCCGAGCGCGAACAGGTCGTAGAAGTCCCCGCCCGCGGTGGTGCTCTCGCCGGCCGGCTCGTAGACCACCCCCACGTCCAGGCCCGGCGGCGCGGGGAGGGACGGCGGCAGCAGGCTGCGCTGCAGCGCCTCGCCGACGGCCTTCAGCTCACCGTGCGCGCGGGCGTTGTCGATGGCCAGCGCGGCCCGCCGCGCCACCGACTCGGCGACGTCGAGGACCTCGCCGGCGAGCGGTGCCCTGCCCGGTCGGCCCAGGGTGAGCGTGCCGATCTCCCGGCCCCGGGCGATCAGCGGGATGCGGTGCAGCGGCCCGCGCAGCACGTCGTCGCCGTCGGCGGGGAGCCGGTCGGGGTCGGTCGCCTCCAGCGCTACGCGCAGCGGGTCGAGCTGCCGCTCGTCCTGGTGCCAGACGTGCTGCAGGACCGGGTGCCCGCGCTCGTCGCGCAGGTGGATGGCGCACCAGGCGGCGAGCTGCGGGACCACGACCTGCCCGGTCAGCGCCATCGTCATCCGCTGGTCGAGCGATCCGGCGAGCAGCACGCCCGCCTCGTCCACCAGCCGCAGCCAGCGCCGGCGCTCCAGCTCGGCGGCCCGCAGCCGGGCCCGGTCGGTCGCGACCGCGAGCGAACCGGCGATCCGGTGCAGCACCCCGGCCTGGTTGTCGTCGAGCCCGCCGGTGCGCTCGGTCGCGGCGCCGAGCGCCCCCACGGCGCGGCCCTCCACCAGCACCGGGACGACGAGCAGCGAACGCAGTCCGCTGCCCGCGAGCAGCGGCACGGTGTCGTCGGCGCGGTCGTTCTCGCCCACCGGGAGCAGCGGGTTCGCCCGGTTCAGCGTGCCGGGGGCGTCGCGCTCCAGCCGTCGGCCGCGGAGCCCGGCGTCGAGGCCGCTGACCGCCACCACCTCGAGGTCGGTGTCGACGTCGCGCACCAGCAGCAGGTACGTCGCGTCGACGCCGGCGCGGTCCCGGCAGCGCTCGACGGCGAGCGCGAGGTAGTCGTCGACGCCGAGCGGAGCCAGCGCGTCGTCGCGCAGCCCG
>JABFXA010000145.1 GCA_013361955.1 Nocardioidaceae bacterium | reverse complement strand
GACCCGCAGGACCCCGGCACTCGCCCCGAGCGACCCCGCTCACGACCCCGCTCACGACCCCGCAGAGGAAGGCAGCACCTGATGGACACCGCGGAGATCCGCCGCCGGTTCGTGGCTCACTTCGAGTCGCACGGCCACTCGCCGGTGCCGTCGGCCTCGCTGCTGCTCGACGACCCGAACCTGCTGTTCGTCAACGCCGGCATGGTGCCGTTCAAGCCGTACTTCCTCGGCCAGGAGACCCCGCCCTACCTGCGCGCCACCAGCGTGCAGAAGTGCGTGCGCACCCCGGACATCGAGGACGTCGGCAAGACCACCCGCCACGGCACGTTCTTCGAGATGTGCGGCAACTTCTCCTTCGGCGACTACTTCAAGGAGGGCGCGATCGAGCTCGCCTGGAGCCTGGTCACGAAGCCGGTCGCGGACGGCGGCTTCGGGCTGGAGCCGGAGCGGCTCTATCCGAGCGTCTACGCCGACGACGCGGAGGCGCTCGAGATCTGGAAGTCGGTCACCGGCCTGCCCGACGAGCGCATCCTCCGCCTCGGCAAGAAGGAGAACTACTGGTCGATGGGCGTGCCCGGACCGGGCGGGCCCTGCTCGGAGATCCTCTACGACCGCGGCCCGGCGTACGGTCCCGACTTCGATCCGGCGGCCCTCGGGCCCGACATGCCGGTCGAGCTCGAGGACCGGCTGCTGGAGATCTGGAACCTCGTGTTCATGCAGGACGAGCTCTCCGCGGTCCGGTCGAAGTCCGACTTCGACATCGCCGGCTCCCTGCCGAAGAAGAACATCGACACCGGCATGGGTCTCGAGCGCGTTGCCTTCCTGCTCCAGGGCAAGGACAACATGTACGAGATCGACGTGATGTTCCCGGTCATCGAGAAGGCGATGGAGCTCACCGGCCGGCGCTACGGCGCGAGCGCCGAGGACGACGTGCGGTTCCGCGTGGTCGCCGACCACGTGCGGAGCTCGATGATGCTGATCGCCGACGGCGTCACGCCGGGCAACGAGGGGCGGGGCTACGTCCTGCGCCGGCTGCTGCGCCGGGCCGTCCGGTCCATGCGCCTGCTCGGCTACGAGGACCCCGCGCTCCCCGAGCTGATGCCGGTCAGCCGCGACAGGATGGGCGAGACGTACGGCGAGCTGCTGCGCGACTGGGCCCGGATCTCGACGGTCGCCTACGCCGAGGAGCAGGCGTTCCGGCAGACGCTGCGCGCCGGGACCACCATCTTCGACCAGGCGACCAGCGAGGTGGTGCGGTCGGGCGGCACCGAGCTGCCCGGTGCCCAGGCGTTCGCCCTGCACGACACCTACGGCTTCCCGATCGACCTCACCCTCGAGATGGCCGCCGAGCACGGGCTCACCGTGGACGAGGCCGGGTTCCGGCGGCTGATGGACGAGCAGCGGCAGCGCGCCAAGCAGGACGCGAAGGCCAAGAAGGGCCAGCACCGCGACGCGCGCGCCTACCGCGAGATCGCCGACGCGATGGGCCGTGCCGTCGAGTTCACCGGCTACGACACCGTCGTCGACGAGGCGTCGGTCCGCGGGATCGTCGCGGCCGGCGGCGTCGTGCCGTCCGCAGGGCCGGGGGAGGAGGTCGAGGTCGTCCTCGACCGCACGCCCTTCTACGCCGAGGGCGGCGGGCAGCTCGCCGACCAGGGCTTCATCGAGCTCGACAACGGCACCCGCCTCGAGGTGCGCGACGTCCAGTCGCCGGTCAGCGGGCTGGTCGTGCACCGCGTGATGGTGCTCGACGGCGAGCTGACGACCGGACTGAGCGCCCAGGCGCTGGTCGACGTCGAGCGGCGCCGGTCGATCTCCCGCTCCCACACCGCGACGCACATGGTCCACAAGGCGTTCCGCGAGGCGCTCGGGGAGACGGCGACCCAGGCCGGCTCCGAGAACAGCCCCGGCCGGTTCCGCTTCGACTTCTCCGCCACCGGCGCCGTCCCCGCGTCCGTCATGGCCGACGTCGAGGCCCGGGTGAACGACGTGGTCCTGGAGGACCTCTCCGTGCACGCCGAGGTGATGAGCCAGCGCGAGGCCGTCGCGTCGGGCGCCATGGCGCTGTTCGGCGAGAAGTACGGCGACCGGGTCCGGGTCGTCTCCGTCGGCGACTGGGCCCGCGAGCTGTGCGGGGGCACGCACGCCGGCAGCTCCGGGAAGCTCGGCGTGATCAAGCTGCTCGGCGAGTCCTC
>JABFXA010000245.1 GCA_013361955.1 Nocardioidaceae bacterium | reverse complement strand
GTAGGAGATCACCGCGAGCCCGCCGAGCCACGGCAGCAGCCAGGCGGCGCCGGCCTTGAAGTCCAGCTTGGGCGCGGTGACCCGGCCGGTGGCGTGGAAGACCGCCAGCAGGACGAAGCCGATCAGCACCGCGACGAACAGCTTCCAGTTCACCAGCCAGCCGGACCAGTAGACGATGAGGTTCGAGCACCAGAACGCGAGCACCGGGATCACGTGGCCGCCCGGCAGGCGGAACGGCCGCTCGGCGTCCGGGACCTGCCGGCGCAGCGCGGAGAGCACCAGCGGGCCGGAGGCGAACGAGAGCACGGTCGCCGAGGTGATGAAGCCGACCAACTGCTGCCAGCTCGGGAACGGCAGGAACACGATCAGCCCGACGACGAACGCGATGACGAGGCTGACCAGCGGCACGCCGCGGTCGGTGGTGCGCGACAGCGACGCGGGGGCGTTGCCGTTGCGCGCCATCGCGTAGGAGATGCGGGAGCTGATCGTCGTGTAGATCAGGCCGGTGTCACCGGGGGAGATGATCGCGTCGGCATAGAGCAGGACCGCGAGCCAGCCCAGGCCGAGCAGGGTCGCGACCGCGGCGAGCGGGCCGAAGTCGTTGGTGAAGGCGAGGTTCGCCCAGCCCTTGTCCAGCAGCCCCGTCCTGAGCGCTCCGATGAACGCGACCTGCAGGAGGACGTAGATCAGGCCGGTCAGGAGCACGGAGCCGACGACCGAGATCGGCACGTTGCGGCGCGGGTTGTCGGTCTCGCCGGCCAGCTCGATGCCCTGGCGGAAGCCGAGGTAGGAGAAGACCACGCCCGAGGTCGAGATGGCGGTGAAGACGCCGTGCCAGCCGCTCGGCATGAAGCCCTGCGTCGTGAAGTTCTCGCCGTGGAACGCGGTGAGGAAGAACGCGGCGATGACCAGGATGATGATCGCCAGCTTCCACCACACCAGCACGTTGTTGACCCGCGCGAACCAGCGGACGCCGAAGTAGTTGACGACCACGAAGACCGCCATCAGCACCACGGCGGCGCCGTAGCCGAGCGCGGTCAGCGTGTAGACCGGCTCCCCAGCCACGACGTGCTTGGCGGTGAAGTCGGCGTACCTGGTGGCGTACTGCAGGGCCGCCTCGACCTCGATCGGGGCCGTCGTCGTCACCGCGACCCAGGTGATCCAGCCGGTGGTGTAGCTGGCGAAGGACCCGAACGACAGGTGCGGGTAGCGGACGACGCCGCCCGAGAGGGGGTACATCGTGCCGAGCTCGGCGTAGACGAGCGCGATCATCAGGATCATCACGCCGCCGAGGGCCCAGGAGACGATCGCGGCCGGACCGGCGGTGACGGAGGCGTTCAGCGCTCCGAACAGCCAGCCGGAGCCGATGATCGAGCCGACGCTGGCGAACAGCAGGCCGACGATGCCGACGTGGCGTTTGAGCTCGTGGTCGCCGGTGGTCTGCCCGGCCTGGACGTCCGTGGACATGGAGGGTCTCCGCTCCGCTCGAGAAGCACGGGGGTTGTGCGCCGGGACTACTTCCCCGTGCGCTGGCGCAACGAAACATTCCCGTCCACCGCCGCCCGGAGCCGGTGCCCGGATCCTGACCGGCGCGCGGGCGCGGGCGACCTCGCGCCTAGGCTGCGGCCATGAGCTCGACCGGACCGAACGACCAGCAGCAGCCCGACATCAAGCCCCGGTCCCGGGACGTCACCGACGGGTTGGAGCGGGCCGCCGCCCGGGGCATGCTCCGCGCGGTCGGCATGGGCGACGACGACTTCGCCAAGCCGCAGATCGGTGTCGCGTCGAGCTGGAACGAGATCACCCCCTGCAACCTCTCCCTGCAGCGGCTGGCGCAGGCGGTCAAGCACGGCGTGCACGCCGCCGGCGGCTACCCGCTGGAGTTCGGGACGATCTCGGTCTCCGACGGGATCTCGATGGGCCACGAGGGCATGCACTTCTCGCTGGTGTCCCGCGAGGTGATCGCCGACTCGGTCGAGACCGTGATGAGCGCCGAGCGGCTCGACGGCTCGGTGCTGCTCGCCGGCTGCGACAAGTCGCTGCCCGGCATGCTGATGGCGGCGGCCCGGCTCGACCTGAGCAGCGTCTTCCTGTACGCCGGCTCCACCATGCCTGGCCAGGTCGACGGCCAGGACGTCACGATCATCGACGCCTTCGAGGCGGTCGGCGCCTGCCTGGCCGGCAGGATCAGCCGCGAGGA
>JABFXA010000414.1 GCA_013361955.1 Nocardioidaceae bacterium | reverse complement strand
GGGTGCCGGGCAGGTACGTCGTGACCAGCAGGCCCGGCGTACCGGCGTCGGGGTGGGCGTGCTTGACCTCGAGCACCTCGGGCACCGGCAGCAGACCGCGGACCAGGCGGAGCACGGCAGCGTCCACGTCGGGCGCCGCGGGTCCGCGCAGCTCGCCGCGATGGCCGTAGATGCGGACCACGCTGCGCTCCCCCGCCGCCTCGGCGAGGAAGGTCTCGCCGCTGAATCCGCCGTCGAGCGGCACCAGTCCGAACAGGTCCACGCGGTGATGCTCGCAGGTGCGCTCAAGCGGTCTGCGGCACGGTGGCGGTGGGCCCGGGGCCGGCGTCGCCGCCGCCGCGGAACGAGGCGGACAGCCGGCGGTACGGACGGCTGCGCAGCGCCAGCAGCGTGGTCACCAGGCCCAGCAGCCCGGTCACCACGAAGACCAGGGCGAGCCCGCGCTCGGGGCCGGTGCCGAACCAGGGGCCGAGGTGCTCCGCGCCCCAGCCGTCGGTCATGAACGGGATCACCAGGAACTGCGCGATCGGCCCCATCAGGAACGCGGTCAGCGGCGACGCGGCCTGCTCGACGCTCTGCGCGAACCCGAACACCCGGCCCTGCCGCTCGAACGGCACCACCTTCTGCAGCACGGTCTGCTCGGCCGCCTCGGCGAACGGGATCAGCATCATGAACACGGTCATCCCGAGCGCGAGCAGGACGATCGAGCTGCGCAGCGGGAACAGCGCGGTGACGGTCCAGAGCACCAGGTTCACCAGCAGCAGGGTGCGGACCGGGTTGGCGCCCAGGCCGGTGCGCGCGACGACCAGCCCGCCCAGGATCACGAAGGTGCTCAGCGCACCCCAGAGCAGCCCCCACACCTCGACGGAGACCAGGGACAGCCCGTAGGCGTCCATCAGCGCCATGAACGCGCCGCCGAGGAAGTTGTTGAAGCAGGAGAACGCGATCAGCGCGATCAGGCCGGGGACCCCGCGCACGATCCGCACCGTGCCGCGCAGGTCGACGCCGGCGCCCTCGGCTCCCTCGGGCAGCCGTTCGGGGCGCTCCTCCGGGACCTTCACCACCGCCAGGTGCAGCACCGCGACCAGCAGGACGGCCATCGCCAGCAGCAGCACGTAGAGCATCCCGCCCGCGGCCACCAGCAGGCCGCTGATCACCGACGTGACCAGGAACGACACCCCGGTCGCGGTGCCGACCAGGCCGTTCGCCTTGTCGCGGCGGTCCTCGGGGATCAGCAGCGTGACCAGCGTCGGCATCGCGATCGACCGGAGGTTGCCGGCGATCACGCCGAGCATCAGCGCGACCACGAACACCCACAGCCGCACGCTGGCCGGGTCGCGGAACACCGACCCGGGGGTGCCGAGGTAGAGCGCGAGGCAGCCGGCGTACAGAGCGGTGGAGACCAGCGCGGACGCCTGCATCACGGTCTTCTTGAGGTGGTGGTCGACCAGGCTGCCGAACCAGATGCCGGTCGCGGCGATGGCGACCAGGAAGATCCCGGCGATCAGGCCGGTGGCGAACACCGAGCGGGTCTCCAGGAACACCCAGAAGGTGACCGCGAACCACACGGTGTAGTTGATGACCGAGACCACCAGGGTGCTCAGCAGCAGGTGCAGGAAGGTGCGCTGCGTGCCGGTCCGCAGGTCGAGTGCGGGTGCGGTCTGCGTCATGGCTCCTCCGTGGCTCTCGGTGACGATCGTGCAACCTCGAGTCGGCTCGAGGTCAAGGGCGTGCCTCGCCCCCCTGGACAGAGGACCCGCGCCGGTGCCGGAACTCATCGCCGGTGGCCGGGAACGCGTGCCCTATCGTCGGGCGCATGGCCCTTCTCGACCTCGTCACGCTGCCGGTCCGGCTGACCGTGGCGGCCGCGCAGACGACGCTCGCCCTCGGCGAGCTGGTGGACCCCGACGGCCCGATCCGGCGCGAGAACGGGTACGCCGAGCGGCTGATGGCGATCATCGGCCCCGACGGGCTCGTCGAGCGCATCGCGCGCGTGCTCTCCGACCCGCGCGGCCCGATGCACCTGGTGAACACCGTGACCGCGGTGCTCGACCCGAACCGCCCCCTCGGCCGCGCGCTCGCCCCCGGCGGCAGCGTCGACCGGCTGCTCGCGGTGGACGGGCCGTTGTACCGGCTGATCCAGGAGGACGGCAGCCTCGACCAGCTCGTCGAGCCCGGCGGTCCGCTCGACCGGCTGCTGGAGGCCGGCGGCGCGCTGGACCGGGTGACCCGGCAGGGCGGGGTGCTGGACCGGCTGCTCGAGGAGGACGGGCTGCTCGACCGGCTGCTGTCAGAGGACGGGTTCGTCGAGAAGCTGGTCGCCGAGGGCGGCACCCTCGACCAGCTGGTCGCGCTCGGCGTCACCCTGGAGCGCCTGCAGCCGCGGGTCGTCGAGCTGATCGCGCTGATCCCGGAGCTGCACGAGTCGGTGGACACCCTGAACCGGTCGGTGGGGCCGCTGGGCGAGCTCGCCAACAGGATCCCCGGCTCCCGACGCCGGCCCGCGCTCGAGGCCTAGCCGGTGCACCCGGCCCGCCGTACGGTCGGCGAGTCCGAGACACGCCGCGCCAACCGCCGGGACTGGGACGCGTACGCCGACGAGTACCAGGCCGAGCACGGCGGCTTCCTCGGCGACGTGGACTTCGTGTGGTGCCCCGAGGGCGTCCGCGAGTCGGGGGCGCAGGTGCTCGGCGACGTGTCCGGCCGGCGGGTGCTGGAGGTCGGCTGCGGCGCGGCGCAGTGCGCGCGCTGGCTGACCACGCGGGGCGCCGAGGCGGTCGGCGTGGACCTGTCCCTCCGGCAGCTGCAGCACGCGCGGCGGATCGACGAGGACAGCGGCGTCGCCGTCCCCGCGGTGGCCGCGACCGCGACCGCCCTGCCGTTCGCGGACGCGAGCTTCGACGTGGTGTTCTCGGCGTTCGGCGCGTTGCAGTTCGTCGCCGACGCCGCGCTCGCGGTCGCCGAGAGCGCGCGCGTGCTCCGGCCCGGCGGGGTGTTCGCGTTCTCCGTCACGCACCCGGTGCGCTGGTCGATGCCCGATGACCCGACCGCGGAGGGCCTGGTGGTGACCAGCTCGTACTGGGACCGCCGGGCCTACGTCGAGACCGACGACGACGGCACGGTCACCTACGCCGAGCACCACCGCACCCTCGGCGACTGGGTCACCCTGCTCGCCGACGCCGGCTTCCGGCTGACCCGGCTGCTGGAGCCGGAGTGGCCGGCCGGCCACGACCGGGTGTGGGCCGGCTGGGGCCCGGACCGCGGCCGGCTGCTGCCGGGCACCGCGATCTTCCGCGCGACGCTGGGCTGACCGCCGTACACGACGGAGGGGCGCCGATCGCTCGACGCCCCTCCGACCGTGTGGCTGTGGCTCAGACGAACCGGCGCCGCAGCGCGAACACCGCGCCACCCGCACCCAGCACGGCGACCCCGGCGAGACCGCGGGTCCAGTTGCGCCCGCTCTCCCCGTCGTCGCCCTTGAGGATGTAGTTGTACGCCGTGAGGCCGATCGCGTCGGCCGGCGCGCCGTACGCCATGTCCTCGGTGTCCGCCCGCTCGGCGCCCGCCTTCATCGTCGCGTAGAGCTCGCCGTAGTTCTGCGCGGTGCTCTCGCCTGCGCCGATCAGCTTCTTGGTGCCCTGGTCGGACAGCTGCTGCGCACCGTTCTTCAGCCTCGGCGCACCGCCGGCCGCCTTCCGGAGACCGTCGGCCAGCTTGCCGGAGCCGTCGGCCGCGGCACCCAGACCGTCGGACAGGTCCGAGGCGCCGTCGGCGATCTTCTCGGAGCCGTCTGCGGCCGTCCCGAGCTTGCTGGACAGCTCCGACGCACCGTCGGCGATCTTCTCGGAGCCGTCCGCTGCCGTCCCGAGCTTGGTGGCCAGCGTCGCGGTGCCACCTGCCAGCCGTCGGCCACCGAGGTACGCCTCGAGGGCGCCACTGGAGAGCTCGAGCGAACCGCCTCGCAGGGCACGGCCGCCCACTGCCAGGGCGCTCGCGCCGTCGCTGGCCTTGCCCGCTCCGGCGCTCACGAGGCCGGCCCCGGCAGCCAGGTCGCCCGCACCCGCGTCGAGCCTGCCCAGACCCGTGGTGAGGTCCGTGCTCCCGGTGACGGCGTCGCTCGCGCCGGTGTTCAGCGCCAGCACGCCGGCCACGGCCTTGTCGATCCCGACGGACAGCTGGTCGAGCCCGCCGCGGACCTGCTGGAGACCGCCCTTGGCGTCCTTCGCGCCCTGGGTGAGCTTGTCGGCGCCGGTCTTGGCGTCGCCGATGCCGGCCTTCAGCGCTGCGGCACCCGGGATCAGCTGGGTGTCGAGCCCGCCGATGGCGGTCCCGAGGCCGGTGGACACGGCCGCCAGGCCGTCCCGCGCATTGGTGAGGTCGGTCTTGCTCTGCTGGGCGCCGCCCTTGAGCTGGGCGACCACACCGGCGCACTGGAGGTCCGCCTTGCAGGCTGCGTTGTTCTCCAGGATGGCCAGGCCACCGAGCAGCTGGTCGACGCTGCCGCCGGGGTTGACCGCGCCGTCGAGTCCGGCCTTGACCTGGTCGACGCCACCCTTCGCCTGGGCCAGACCCGGCTTCAGCTGGGTGCTCAGCCCACCCTCGAGCTGGGCCGCGCCGGCCTGCGCGTTTCCGAGTCCGGCGCTCAGGGCCACGAGACCGCCGATGAGGGTGTTCTGGTCGGCCGGGTCGCCGAGCCCGGCCAGGATCTGGTCGACGCCGGCCTTGAGCGTCTGGACGCCCGCCTTCGCTGAAGGCAGGCCAGTGGTCGTGTCGGCGAGCTGGCCGAGCCCGCCGCTGATCTGCGTCAGACCGGCGGTCAGCTTCTGGCCACCGGCCAGCGCGCTGCCGGTGCCGGCGTGCAGGTCCTTCGCACCGGCGGCCACTTGAGCGGCACCGCCCGACAGGGCCTTCGTCCCGTCGGCGAGCTGGTCGGCTCCGCCGCTGAGCTCACCCATGCCCGCGGCCAGCCGCTTCGAGCCCGCGTTCAGCCGACCGAGCCCACCCGCAAGGGTGCCCGCACCGTCCGCGATCTGCTTGGAGCCCGGGGCCGCCTTGTTCACCAGACCGTCCGACAGCTTGCCCGCACCGTCAGCCAGCTTCTTCGAGCCCGGCACCGCCTTGTCCACCAGACCGTCGGACAGCTCGCCGGCACCGTCGGCGAGCTTCTTCGAGCCCGGCACCGCTTCGCCGGCCAGCCCGGCCTGCAGGTCGCCCGCGCCGTCACGGAGCTTGATCAGGCCGCCGAGCAGGGTGGCCGCGCCGTCGCGGAGCTTGAGCAGGTTGGTGTCGATCTGGGTCGCCCCGTCGGTGAGCTCGATGCCGGTGTCGGCACCGCCCTGGTAGCTCTCGCCCGCGGTCTTGAAGCTCGGGCTCTGCAGCGGGTTCACCGGCAGCGCCGAGATCTCCGCGCGCGGCACGACGCCGTCGGTGACGTCGGCGGTGTAGCCGAAGACCGCGGTGGTCGAGCCGATCGGCGGGAAGAGCGTCATCGTGAAGGACAGCTTGGTGCCGCCCTTGCCGTCGCCGGCCATGTTCGCCTGGTCGGAGCTGACGTTCGTGAACGACGGGGGCGCCACAGTGGTCAGCGAGCCGACCATCGGGATCGGCACGTCGACGGTCTTGGTGACGGTGCCGCCCTTGCCGTCGTCGAAGGTGACCTGCTGCGGCTTCCCGGTGACGTTCTCGACGGTGTAGAGCACCTCGAGCTTGCCGTCCTCGCCGACGACGTCGCCGGGCTGCACGTTCTTGCCGTTCAGCTTGTACGACACCGAGACGTGCAGCGGCAGCTTGCCGTCGTAGTCGCTGACCGAGCGCAGCTTCTTCTCACCGGAGACCGTGGTCGTGGTGATCTGGTCGCCGTTCTCGACCTTGTAGCCGGAGAACCCGTCGAGGTTGCGCAGGCCGTCGGTCTCGATCGGGTTGGCCAGCTTCACGGTGCCGTGGCCGGTCATCGCGAGCTGCTCGTACACGCGCGGCGTCTCCACCTGGCCGGTCGGCGAGGTGTAGACCTGCACGGTCTCGGTGTTGACCACCTTGACGTCGCCGTCGGCGGCGTACGCCGGGGTCGCGGCCACGCAGAGGGCGATGGCGGCTCCGCCGACGAGCGCTGCGCTCGCGAGGGGCCGCTGGAAGCGGGAGCTCACTGGGTCTTCTCCATCATGAGGTCGTCGAGCTGCGCGCTCGTGGGGTCGTCGTCGGTGGGTGCCTGCTCCGGGCGCTCGCGGCGCTCGCCGCGGGCCGTCGGGGCGACCAGGGCCGCGGCGAGGAAGCCGACGGCGACGTTCAGCAGCAGCGTGGTGGCCGTGCTGAAGGAGGTGGAGAGCATCTCCGGCGGAGCGGCGGCGTAGGTGAACTCGTACGCACCCGCCAGCGCCGCGGTGCCGAGCAGCGTGCTCCACAGCGGCAGCCGGTTCATGCTCGCGGCAGTGATGCCGACGCAGAGCAGCACCACGACCGCGACGGCGACGGCACGACCACCGGCGCTGTCGGGCAGGAACTGCGCCCGCAGGGCGTAGCCGACCCAGGCGGCCAGGAAGCCACCGGCGAACCCGCCCAGTCGGGCCAGCGGCGTCCGGTCGGGCACCAAGGCCAGGACGGCACCCAGCGCGCCGCCGAGCAGCGCAGCGGACTCCAGCTCCAGGTCAAGAGCGGAGCTGACGTAGACCACCACAGCGCCTGCGATGGCCAGGATCACCCCCGAGAACAGCGTTCTGCGCATGACAGCGCGACTCCCTCCACACGAAGGACGCCGGGTCCTGTCCACGGGCTCGGCGTCGCTTGCTCCCTCCCACCGGGGCAAGATCTCGGAGGAGACTACGCTACTTTCGAGTAACCGGAACCTGTCGGATCCGACAAAATAGACCAGTCGACGTGTGTCGCCTGCCACGTCCCGCGCCCGGGCGGAGGACGCTCAGGCACCCGCGAGTGGCGGCCGTCACGCCGGCCACCAATCCCGTCGTTCGTCAGGCTCGTATCAGGTCCACGCCTTACCCTGAGACGAGTGAGCCCCAGCCGAACCAACCGCGACACGTTGCGTGGTGGCGCCCAGATCGCAGTCGCGATGGCCGTCATGAACGTGACGACGTACGGGTTCACGATCCTGGCCGCCCGCCTCCTCGGACCCGCCGAGTACGGCGCCCTCGCCGCCGTCATGGGGCTGCTGCTGGTCGTCAACGTGCTCTCGCTCGGGCTGCAGGCCACCGGCGCCCGCCGGGTCAGCGCCGCGCCCGAGGACCGGCACCGGATCGAGCACGAGGTCATGGAGACGACGTACGTCTCCGCGCTCGTGCTCGGCCTGATCGCGCTGGCCGCCAGCCCGCTCGTGATCGCGACGCTGAACCTGGACTCCTGGAAGCCGGCCCTCCTGATCGCCGCGACCGCCGTACCCCTCACCGTGATGGGCGGCCAGGCCGGCATCCTCCAGGGCGAGCGCCGCTGGGCCCCGCTGGCCGCGATCTACCTGTGCGTCGGGGTCGGCCGGATGGCGTTCGGCGCGGTGGCCCTGGTCGTCGAGCCGGACACCACCGGCGCGATGGTCGGCGTCTGCGCCGGCGCCGTCGTCCCGGTCGTGATCGGCTGGCTCGCGCTGCGGCACCCCAGCCGGCAGGCCGTCGAGCCGGTCGAGATCGTGACGCCGGGCGTCACCGGGTCGCGGTGGGCGCGGGGTGGGGTGCTCCGCGAGACGTTCCACAACTCGCACGCGCTGCTGGCGTTCTTCGCGCTCTCCAACGCAGACGTGGTGATCGCCCGCAGCACCCTCGACGAGCACCAGGCCGGCCTGTACGCCGGCGGACTGATCCTGACCAAGGCGGTGCTGTTCCTGCCGCAGTTCGTGGTGGTGATCGCCTTCCCGTCGATGTCGAGGCAGGGCGCCGGACGCCGGATGCACCTGTACAGCCTCGGCGCGGTGCTGGTGATCGGCTTGGTCACCGTGGTCGGCACCGCCGCGCTGTCGTCGCTGGCCGTGGTGTTCATCGGCGGGCCGGAGTACGCCGACCTGCAGGATCGGCTCTGGGTGTTCGCGGCGCTGGGCACGCTGCTGGCGATGATCCAGCTGCTCATCTACAACATCGTGGCCCGGCAGCGTCAGCGGACCGTGCTGCTGATCTGGGCCGCCCTGGTCGCGCTGCTCGTCGCGACGCCGTTCATCAGCACGCTCAACGAGCTGCTGACCACCGTGATGGTCATCGACACCACGCTGTTCGTCCTGCTGCTGGTGCGCAGCCTGGCGCCGTCGTACCACGCGCCGGCACCCGAGAAGGAAGCCGCGCGAGCCGCCTGACCCCGGCTAGTGCGCCGCCTCGTGCCAGCTGCCGCCGGTGCCGACGGACACGTCGAGCGGCACGGTGAGGTCGGCCGCGGAGCCCATCTGCTCGCGCACCAGCGCCTCGAGCGCCTCGTGCTCCCCCGGCGCGACCTCGAACACGAGCTCGTCGTGCACCTGCAGCAGCATCCGTGAGGTCAGGCCCTCGGCCTTGACCGCGTCGTCGACGTTGAGCATCGCGACCTTGATGATGTCGGCGGCCGAGCCCTGGATCGGCGCGTTGAGCGCCATCCGCTCGGCCATCTCGCGGCGCTGCCGGTTGTCGCTGGTGAGGTCGGGCAGGTAGCGTCGCCGGCCCAGGATGGTCTCGGTGTAGCCGCTGCGGCGGGCCTGCGCGACGATGCCGGCCAGGTAGTCGCGCACGCCGCCGAAGGTCTCGAAGTACTCGTCCATCAAGGTGCGTGCTTCAGCGGTGTCGATGCCGAGCTGCGCGGACAGGCCGAACGCGGACAGGCCGTAGGCGAGCCCGTAGTTCATCGCCTTGATCTTGGCGCGCATCTCGGTGGTCACCTCGGACGGGTCGACCCCGAACACCCGCGACGCGGTCACGGAGTGGAAGTCGCGCCCGGAACGGAACGCCGCGATGAGCAGGTCGTCCTCGGACAGGTGCGCCATGATCCGCATCTCGATCTGGCTGTAGTCGGCGGTCAGCAGCGTGTCGAACCCGCCGCCGACCACGAACGCCTCCCGGATCCGGCGGCCCTCCTCGGTGCGGATCGGGATGTTCTGGAGGTTCGGGTCGGTCGACGACAGCCGGCCGGTGGCGGCGATCAGCTGGTTGAACGTGGTGTGGATCCGGCCGTCGGACTGGACCGTCTTGAGCAGCCCCTCGACCGTCTGCCGCAGCCGGGAGACGTCGCGGTGCCGCAGCAGCGCCTCGAGGAAGGGGTGCGGCGCCTTGGCGTTGAGCGCGACCAGCGAGTCTGCGTCGGTGGTGTAGCCGGTCTTGGTGCGCTTGGTCTTCGGCATCTTGAGCTCGTCGAAGAGCACCACCTGCAGCTGCTTGGGCGAGCCAAGGTTGATCTCCTTGCCGATCGCGGCGTAGGCCGCCTCGGCGGCCCGCTTCACCTCGCCGGCGAACTCTGCCTCGAGCGCGTCGAGCATCTCCACGTCGACGGCGACCCCGATCTGCTCCATC
>JABFXA010000275.1 GCA_013361955.1 Nocardioidaceae bacterium | reverse complement strand
CCGCGGCGCCGCGGTGCTCGCGGTCGGCGTCGCGTTCTTCCTGGCCGAGCTCGGCGACAAGACCATGCTCGCCACCATCACGCTGGACACCCGAGTGGGCTGGTTCGGCACCTGGGTCGGCAGCACGCTCGGGATGGTGGCCGCGGACGCGCTGGCGATCGCTGCCGGCTCGCTGCTCGGCCGCCGGCTCCCCGAGCGGGCGATCAGGTACGGCGCCGCCGCGGCCTTCCTGGTGTTCGGCGTGCTGCTGGTGCTCGAGGGCGCGGGCGTGCTCTGAGGCTCACGCCACGCCGAGGTGGTGCAGCAGGTTCGAGGCGAACCGCTCGCCGGTGCGCTGCATCATCGACCCCATCACGCCCCGGACCGCGGGCCCGGCGACCCGGGACAGCGGCAGGTCGACGTGCATGGTCAGCTCGATCTCCAGGTGGGTGCCTTCGGGGTGGTCCTCGAGCAGGTACCAGCCGTCGGCGCCTGCCCGCTCGGTGGTGCCGGGCGGGCTGTGCTCGTAGTCGATCCGCCGCGGCTCGTCGAAGGTCATCTTCTCGGTGAACACCGGGGCGAGCCCGATGCCGAGCACGGTGAGCCGGGTCGGGTGCCACTCCCAGACGTCACCGTCGGCGCGGATCTCCCGCAGCAGCGGGGTGAGCCGGGGCAGCAGGTCGGGGTCGGTGAGCGCCTCCCAGACCTGCTTGCGGTCGACGGGCACGACGGCGTGCGAGTGGTTCGTGGCCGAGAAGCACGTCATCCGGTGAGTCTGGCAGGGGCGGTCAAGAGCGGCGGCACCTCGTCGACGTGGTCGACCAGGTGCACCGTCTGCTCCATGTCCCGCCCGCGTGCCAGCGAGCGCAGCAGCGGCCAGGCGGGGAGCTCCTCGGTCCAGAACCGCCGTCCGCCATTACCATCGGCGCCACGTCGGCCGACGCGGCGTAGGAGTTCTCGCAGGCGTCCTGGAACACCTCCTGCACGGTCCCGCCGCGGCCTGGGAGGAACACGATGCCGGCCCGGCAGACGTGCAGCAGCACGTCCTCGCGGATCGCGTTCTTGAAGTACTTCGCGACCGCCTGCGCGAACGCGTTCGGCGGCTCGTGGCCGTAGAACCAGGTCGGCACGCCCAGCGAGGTCACGCCGCGCGGCCGGCGCTCGCGGACCTCGAACGCGGCCCGCGCCCAGCCGGTCACGTCCGGCTGGAAGGACGGGCGGCCGGCCAGCACCGTCAACGCCTCATCGAGGGCGTCGTCGCCGTGGTCGGACAGGTAGGCACCGAGGTTCGCCGCCTCCATCGCACCGGGCCCGCCGCCGGTGGCCACGGTCAGCCCCGCCCGGGTCAGCGCCCGGCCCAGCCGGGCCGCCGCGGCGTAGTCGTCGGACCCGCGCTCCTGCGCGTGCCCGCCCATCACCCCGACCAGCGTCCTGCGCGCCACGAACGACTCGAGCGCGTCGTCGACGGACAGGTCGTGCAGCGACTGCGCCAGCGTCGCGCGCAGGTCGCGGCGCTCGCCGGTGAACCACGCGTACGTCGTCGCGTCGAGCGTCGCGGCGTACCCGTCGGCCAGCCCGTCGTACAGCTCGTCCGGGGAGTAGAGCTCGGCTCGGTACACGTCGACCGGCACGTCCGGCACCTCGGGGAAGACCAGCGCCCCGCGGGCCCGCAGCTCCTCCTCGACCGCCGGCTAGATCCGGCCGCCGAGGAACAGCGCGCCCCGCGCGTCGAGCCGAAGCAGCACCTCGGACCGGTCGGTGAGGTCGACGTCCTGCACCCGCCAGCCGGCCATCGAGCTCGCCCCGGCCGCCACCCGCCGGTCCAGCTCCGCCAACGACTCGATCTCCACGGTCCGCCGCGTCCTCACCCGGCCATCCTGCCGACCGGCCCGAAGCGACGGGCTACCAGGCCGACGCGAGCAGCTCGGCGAACAGCTCGTGCTCGTCCACGTCGAGCCCGCGGGAGGCGAACCAGGTGCACACGTTGTGGCAGTCGCGCATCAGGAAGTCCGTGCCGGTCGGGTTCGCGACGATGTCCACCGCCTGCGGCAGGTCGATGATCACCAGCCGGTCGCCCGCGGCCAGGATGTTGTACGGCGACAGGTCGCCGTGGGCCACCCCGTGCCGGGCCAGCTCGGCCATCGCGTCGCGGAGCTGCTCGTAGTACGACACGAGCAGGTCGCCGGTCGGCCGGGTCTGCGCCAGCCGGGGCGCGGCCTCCCCGTCGACGGACACGAACTCCATCAGGATCTCGGTCCCGTCGATCTGCACCGGGTAGGGGACCGGGACGCCGGCGGACCAGAACAGCTTGAGCGCCTCCCACTCCGCCCACGCCCACTGGCCGGCGGCGACCGCGCGCCCGTGCGCGGTCTTCTTGGCCATCGCGCGGGCGTCGCGGGAGTTCCGGGTCCGCCGGCCCTCCGTGTAGCTGCTGCTGCGGTGGAAGGTGCGGTGCTCCTCGCCGCGGTACCGCTTGGCCGCCATCACCACGCCCTGCGACGGGTCGTCGGGGACGGCGCGCTCGAGCAGGAAGACGTCGGCCTCCTTGCCGGTCTTGAGCACGCCGAGGTCGGTGTCGACCGCGGCCTGGCTGGTGACCACCCAGTCGGGGCGCGGCTCGGGACCCCGGCACAGCGGCTCGACGCTCAGCCAGGTGGACCAGCGCTGGCCGTCGTCGGGGTCGTCGGAGGAGTGGAAGTCGAAGACGAAGAACGGGTCGAGATCAGAGACCTCGTGAGAGGACGAGGGGGAGGACATGGGTGTCGGTGCTCCAGGTGAGGTGAGAGGAATCGGCACGGGACATGCCGAGGACAGCTGTGCGCATGTCACGACTCCTCTCCAGCACCGACGGCACCCTGCCGGCCGTCGTCCGCGAACCAGGGTCGGGGACCCGCCACCCGGACGCAACCGGTTTTCCGGGACGGGACGGGCCCGCCGGCTTTACGATCTGGGTCGCCCCCTCGCACAGACAGGCCCCTTCCGTGCTGCTCCGCCGACCCGCCGCCCTCGTGGCGGTCCTCGCGTCCGCCGTCGTGGCGTCGCTGCTCACCGTCTCCTCCGCGCCGGCCAGCTCGGTGCCCGCCACGCCCGTCGCCGGCGCGGCCGGGGCGGGTGACGCGTACTTCCCGCAGGACGGCAACGGCGGGTACGACGTCGTGCACTACGACATCCACGACAGCTACCGGATCCGCACCGGCGCGCTGCACGGCTGGACCGACGTCACCGCGACCGCGACGCAGGACCTGTCGTCGTTCCACCTCGACCTGGTCCTCACGCCGACCGCGGTCACCGTCGACGGGGTGCCGGCGACCTATGCCAAGCCGAGCCGGCACGAGCTCCGGGTCACCCCGGCGAACCCGGTCGCGGCGGGCAGCAGCTTCGTGGTCCGGGTGCACTACCACGGCTCCCCGGCCGCGCTCGGGTACGCCGGCGAGCGGCCGTTCTTCCGCGAGGACGACGAGGCACTGGCCACGAACGAGCCGCACATCGCGCCGTGGTGGTTCCCCGCCAACGACCACCCGACCGACAAGGCCACCTACGACCTCGCGGTGCGGGTGCACCGCGACCGGCAGGTGATCAGCAACGGCAGCCTGCTCGGCCGCACGACCACGGGGGACTGGACGACCTGGCGCTGGCGGATGACCCGGCCGATGGCCTCCTACCTCGCGTACTTCGTCGCCGGCCGCTACCGCATCGAGCGCGGCAACGACCGGGGCCGCGCCTGGCTGAACGCGGTCTCGCGCTGGTTCCCGCGGGCCCAGCAGGACTCCGCACTGCGGCTGCTGCGCCGCTCCCCGGCGTACGTGCGCTGGCTGGAGACCCAGTTCGGCCCGTACCCGTTCGGCTCCACCGGAGGCGTGGTCTCGTCGGTCTTCACCGGCTTCGCGCTGGAGAACCAGGGGCGGCCGACGTACCCGTTCCTGGGCAGCGGCCCCGACGCCCGCTCCACCGTCGTGCACGAGCTGGCCCACCAGTGGTTCGGCGACCTGGTCTCCGTGCGCCGCTGGCGCGACATCTGGCTCAACGAGGGCTTCGCGACCTGGGCGGAGTGGCGCTACGCCGAGACCCACGGCGGCCCGACGGCGCAGACCCGGCTGCTCCGCGCGTACGCCGGCCTGCCGGCCGACCGCCGGTTCTGGCGCCTCGTCGTCGCGAACCCCGGCCCGCAGCGGTTGTTCGACCAGCCGGTCTACGTGCGCGGCGCGATGGCGCTGCAGGCGCTGCGGCACCGGATCGGCACCACCGCCTTCCTCGGCCTGCTCCGCGCCTGGACCACCGAGCACGCGGACGGCACCGCGACGATCCCGCAGTTCCAGGCGCTCGCCGAGCAGCGCACCGGCCTCGACCTCGACGGGTTCTTCACCGCCTGGCTGCACGCCGGCCGCAAGCCGGCGCGCACGGCCGCCAACGGGCTGCGCTGACCCCCGCGTCCTCGGGGGCGGACGCCTGCGCCCGGTCGCGGCATGATGGCGGCATGGCCGACTACCGCAGCGTGTACGCCAGGAGCATCGAGGACCCGGAGGGGTTCTGGGCCGAGCAGGCCGGGCTGGTCGACTGGATCCGCAGGCCGCAGCGGGTCCTGGACGACTCGAACCCGCCCTTCTACCGGTGGTATCCCGACGCGTCGCTGAACACCTGCTACAACGCCCTCGACCGGCACGTGGTGCGTGGGCACGGCGACCGCACGGCCCTGGTGTACGACAGCGCCGTCACCGGCACGAAGGCGGGGCTCAGCTACGCCGACCTGCTGGAGAAGGTGGCGGCCTTCGCCGGCGCGCTGCGCGGGTTCGGCGTCGGGAAGGGCGACCGGGTGGTCGTCTACATGCCGATGATCCCGGAGGCGGTCGTCGCGATGCTCGCCTGCGCCCGGCTCGGTGCGGTGCACTCGGTGGTCTTCGGCGGGTTCGCCCCCAACGAGCTCGCGGTCCGCATCGACGACGCGCAGCCCAAGGTGATCGTCGCCGCGTCGTGCGGGATCGAGCCGACCCGGGTGGTCGAGTACAAGCCGATCATCGACCGCGCCCTGGAGCGCTGCGAGCACCAGCCCGGCACGGTGGTGGTGAAGCAGCGGCCGCAGGCGGAGGCCGCGATGCAGGAGCCGCGCGACGTGGACTGGGAGGTGGCGATGCGGGCCGGCGCCACCGACCCCGCGGAGTGCGTCGAGGTGGCCGCCACCGACCCGCTCTACGTGCTCTACACCTCCGGCACCACCGGCAAGCCGAAGGGCATCGTCCGCGACAACGGCGGGCACGCGGTGGCGATGGCGTGGTCGCTGCCGAACATCTACGACGTCCGCGAGGGCCAGGTCTGGTGGACCGCCTCCGACGTCGGCTGGGTGGTCGGCCACTCCTACATCGTCTACGCGCCGCTGATCAACGGCGCGACCACGGTGCTGTTCGAGGGCAAGCCGGTGGGGACGCCGGACGCCGGCACCTTCTGGCGGGTGGCGGCCGAGCACGGCGCCGAGGCGCTGTTCACCGCGCCGACCGCGATCCGGGCGATCAAGAAGGAGGACCCCGACGGCAAGCGGCTGGCCGAGCACGACCTCGGCGGCTTCCGCACGCTGTTCCTGGCGGGAGAGCGTCTCGACCCGGAGACCTACCACTGGGCGACCGAGCGGCTCGGCGTACCCGTGGTCGACCACTGGTGGCAGACCGAGACCGGCTGGCCGATCGCCGCGAACCTGCGCGGCCTCGACCCGATGCCGATCAAGGCCGGCTCGCCGTCCGTGCCGGTGCCGGGCTACCAGGTGGAGATCCTCGACGAGCAGGGCCGGCCGCTGCCGCCGGGCAGCGAGGGCGCGATCTGCCTGCGGCTGCCGCTGCCGCCCGGGACGCTGCCGACGCTGTGGCGCGACGACGAGCGCTTCGTGCAGTCCTACCTGTCCGCGTTCCCGGGCTACTACCTCACCGGTGACGGCGGGTACGTCGACGAGGACGGCTACCTGTACGTGATGGGCCGCACCGACGACGTGATCAACGTGGCCGGCCACCGGCTGTCCACCGGCTCGATGGAGGCGGTGCTCGCCGAGCACGAGGCGGTCGCCGAGTGCGCGGTGATCGGGGTCGCCGACGTGCTGAAGGGTCAGGTGCCGCGCGGGTTCGTGGTGCTCAAGGCCGGGGTCGACCGGGACCCCGACGAGATCGGCGTGGAGCTGGTCGCGATGGTGCGCGACCAGATCGGTCCCGTCGCGGCCTTCAAGGACGTCAGCGTCGTGGGCGGGCTGCCGAAGACCCGCAGCGGCAAGATCCTGCGCAAGACGATGCGGGAGATCGCCGACGGCAAGGACCCCGCGGTCCCGTCCACGATCGAGGACGCCGGCGTCCTCGACACGCTGCGACCGACGCTGCGGCCGGGCGCGACCAGCTAGCTGACGCTGGTCAGCGCGCCGTCCCCGTCGCTGCCGGGGCGGGCCGGGGTGGCGCCGATCGGGGTGACCACGCCGGCCCGCCCGCCGCTCTGCGTGAGCAGCTCGCGCGCGGTGCCGAGGTCGACCGGCCGGGACCACAGGTAGCCCTGCCCGAGCGAGCAGCGGGCGGACCGCAGCCAGGCGGCCTGCTCCGGCTGCTCGACGCCCTCGGCGACGGTGGTGAGCCGCATGTTGATGCTCATCTTGATGATCGCCTCGACCAGCGAGGTGTCGCCGGTGTCGCCGGCCACCTGGTCGACGAACGACTTGTCCACCTTGAGCACGTCGACCGGCAGCTGGGCGAGGTATGACAGCGAGCTGTAGCCGGTGCCGAAGTCGTCGATCGCGACCCGGACGCCGTGCTCGCGCAGCCGGACCAGGGAGGCGACGGTGCCCTCCATGTCGTCGAGCAGCACACTCTCGGTGATCTCCAGGACCAGCTTGTCGGCGGGCATCCGGGTCAGCCGCAGCGCGTCGACCACCTCGTCGACGAAGTCGTCGCGGGCCAGCTGCTGCGCGGCGATGTTCACCGACATGCTCGGCTGCTGCCAGTCCTTCTGCATCGCCGCCCCGGCCCGGCAGGCCTCGCGGAGCACCCAGCTGCCCAGCGGGACGATCAGGCCGCTCTGCTCGGCCACCGGGATGAACTCGGCGGGGGAGAGCAGCCCGCGGGTCGGGTGCTGCCAGCGCACCAGCGCCTCGAAGCCGGAGATCCGCTGGGTGTCCAGGTCGACGGTCGGCTGGTAGTGCAGCACCAGCTGGCCCTCGCGGATCGCCCGCTGCAGCTCGGAGCGGAGGTTCAGCCGCTCGAGGGCCTGGGCGTGCAGGCCGGCCTCGTAGACGGCCACGGTGCCCTTGCCGCGGTCCTTTGCCCAGTACATCGCGACGTCGGCGTTGCGCAAAACCTCGTCGCCGGTGCTCTGGCCGGGCACCGCCTCGGCGATGCCGATGCTGGCCCGCACGGGGTGGTGGTGCTCGTCGACGGCGACCGGGACGGAGAGCGCCCGCAGCAGCCGGTCGGCGACCTCGTGCGCGGACTCGCGGTCGGCGTCCTCCATGAGCACCGCGAACTCGTCACCGCCGAGCCGGGCCGCGGTGTCGCCCTCGCGGATCGCGCCGCTGATCCGCTCAGCGACCGCGACCAGCAGCCGGTCGCCGGTGTTGTGGCCGAGGCTGTCGTTGACGTGCTTGAAGTCGTCGACGTCCAGGAACAGCACGCTCACCGGGTGGGTGGCGCCGTCGCGTCGGCGCAGCGCGTGCGCCAGCCGGTCCGCGAACAGCTGCCGGTTCGCGAGCCCGGTCAGCGAGTCGTGGAAGGCCTGGTAGCTCAGCTCCTGCTCCAGCGACTGCCGGTCGGTGACGTCGCGGACGGTCAGCACCCAGCCGTGCACGGCCTCGTCGGCCATCAGGTTGGTCAGCGTGCCCTCGAGCACCAGCTCGCGCCCGTCGGCGTGCCGGGCCCGCAGGATCACCGGCTGGTCGCCGTCGCGCAGGCCGGCCAGCAGCCGGACGAGCATCGGGACGTCGCGGGGGAGCAGCAGGTCGACGAAGCGCACGCCGACCAGCTCGTCGGCGGGGATCCCCAGCAGGGCCTCGGCGGCCGGGCTGACGAACGACGTGGTGGAGTCGGGCTCGAGCACGACGACCAGGTCGGCGCTGTTCTGCACCAGCGCCAGCAGGCGTCGTTCGCCGGCGTCGAGCACCTGCTGCGCGGTGAGCCTGCTCTGCAGCGAGCGGTGCCGGCGGACCAGCCGGCGGAACCAGAAGAACCAGCCGACCGAGACCACCACGAGCAGCACCGCCAGCGTGATCGAGGCACGCCGGTCGACGGAGTCCTGCTCGGCGGCCACGCCGTCGTCGAGACGCGCTGTCGCGGCGCGCACCCGGTCGAGGGCGGCAGGGTCGAGGGTCGCGGCCCAGTCCTGGGTGAGCAGCTGGAGCCGGTGGGCACCCCGGGCGTCGGTGGCGGACAGGCTGCGGACCGCCTCCTCCACGGGCTCGGTGGCCCCGCCCGGCTGCCACGTCGCGAGCATGCCCTGCACGCGCGCGCTGGCGGCGCGCTGGACGTCGACGTGGTCGTCGAGGTGGTAGACGCCCGTGAGGAACCCGAACTCCGCGAGCACCACGACGAGAGTGACCAGGGCCGTGACGGTTACCCGGGCACGCGCAGACGTGCTCGGCTCCATGGCTTCCCTCCCGAAACCGTTGGCGCTCTCCCAAATCCCCCGACGGTCACGGTACAAGTACCGATGCCACGTTCGTGGCGTAATGACCGAAATCCGCAGCGGCGCTAGTGGCCGCCCACGAGCGGCGCCATCGCCCGCGCGACCAGGCTGGGCCGCCGGGTGACCCTCTCCTCGTGGTCGGCGAGGGTCATCGCCCGCAGCCCCGCGTTCACGCCGAGCCAGCGCAGCGGCTCCGGCTCCCACGGCCGCGACCGGTGCCCGACCCACGGCAGCGACGTCAGCTCGGTCTCCCTGCCGAGGACCAGGTCGCGCAGCGTGCGGCCGGCCAGGTTCGTGGTGGCGACGCCATCACCGACGTACCCGCCGGCCCAGGCGAGACCCTCGGCCCGGTCCAGCCCCACCGACGCGACCCAGTCGCGGGGCACCCCGAGCGCGCCGCCCCAGGCGTGCGTGAACCGGGCGCTCCCGAGCACCGGGAACATCTCCAGCAGCGTCGCGCGCAGCATCGCGAACACCCGCGGGTCGCGGTCGTACGTCGTGCGGATCCGCGAGCCGAAGTGGTACGGCGCGCCGCGCCCGCCGAACACGAGCCGGCCGTCGGCGGTGCGCTGCCCGTAGATGATCAGGTTGCGGTGGTCGGTGAAGGTCTCGCGCGAGCGCAGCCCGATCTCGTCCCACGTGGAGTCGGGCAGCGGCTCGGTGGCGACGACCAGGGAGTAGACCGGCGCCACCGCTCGGCGCAGCCCGTCGATCGAGCGGGTGTACCCCTCGGTCGCCCGCACCACCACGTCGGCGGTGACCGTGCCGCGGTCGGTGACCGCGCGGTGCGGCTCCAGGGCGCGCACCGGGGTCCGCTCCACGATCCGGCCGCCGCGGCGCTCGACGGCGCGGGCC
>JABFXA010000122.1 GCA_013361955.1 Nocardioidaceae bacterium | reverse complement strand
AGCCTCGTGCTGCTCGGCGCGTGCGCGTCCATGCCCGGCAGCGGCAAGGTCGAGGACGTCACGCGCGGCAACGAGAGCCAGGCCGAGGACCAGCCCGTACGCGTCTTCGGCGTGCCGCCGCAGCGCGACGAGTCGCCCAAGAACCTCGTCGACGGGTTCCTCGAAGCGGTCACCAGCGACGAGCCCGAGTACCAGACCGCGCGCAAGTACCTCACCCCCGAGGCCGCCGCGCGCTGGAACCCGACGTCCGGCATCAAGGTCGTCGAGTCGTTCCCGGGCACCATCTCCCACCCGGTCGCCCCTGAGGGCGCGGCCGCCACGGTCGTCGACGTCACCGGGCAGCAGGTCGCCTCCGTCGACGGCGAAATGGCCTACCAGCCCTCGCCCGCACAGCTCGCCGAGACGTTCGAACTGCGCCGCAACGCCGACGGCCAGTGGCGCATCGACAAGCTGCCCGACGGCCTGCTGCTGTCCCGCGCCGACTTCCGGCGCATCTACAAGTCGGTCAGCCTCTACTGGTACGCCAGTCCCTGGAACACCCCGCTGCTCGTCCCCGACCCGATATACCTGCGCAGTCGTGTCACCCCCACCACCACGCTCGTGGAGAAGCTGCTCAAGGGCCCGACCAAGTGGCTCTCCCCGGTCGTGCGCAGCAGCTTCCCCCTGAACACCTCGCTGGTGGACCGCGCGGTCAACGTCGACGACACCGGCGCGGTGAGCATCCAGCTCAGCGACGAGGCCAAGCAGGCCCCCGCGGCCCAGTGCCTGGAGATGGCGTCGCAGGTGCTGTACACGCTCGGGCAGGTCACCAAGGTCGAGTCCGTCGAGCTGACCACGCACCGCGGCCCCAAGTTGTGCAGCCAGTCCAAGCAGGGCGCCCAGCAGTTCGACCCGGCGCTGCCGCAGACCACCCCGGTCGGCTACTACGTCGCCAAGGGCGCGGTGAACAGCCTGGCCGCGAACAGCACCCAGCCGGCCCCGCTGCCCGGCCCGTTCGGCGACGGCTCGCTCAAGCTCAGCGAGATCGCCGTCGCCCGCCAGGGCCGCCAGATAGCCGGGATCGACCAGAGCGACACCACGCTGTACGTCGGCCTCCTCGACAGCGTCGCCGGTGTCGAGCAGCGCGCCAGAGCCGGCACCGGCCGCACGTTCCTCAGTCCCACGTGGGACGGCCGCGGCGGTCTGTGGACGGTGGAACGCGACTCCGCCAGCGGTGCCACCCGCGTGCTGTGGGTCGACAAGGAGGGCACGATCCCGGTCACCCTCGAAGGCTTCGACGAGAGCAAGGTCACCGGACTGCGCATATCCCCGGACGGCACCCGCGCCGCGCTGCTGCTCGACGAACGCCACCTGGTGATCGGCCGGGTCATCCGCGGCGTCGACCCGGTCCGCAAGGTCGTCTCGACGGTCACCATCGACGCGCCGCGCGTCCTCCTGCCGAACCTGGTGTCCGCCAAATCGGTGTCCTGGAACGGCGCGAACCGCCTGGTCGTCCTCGGCACCCAGGAGCAGGGCTCGATGCAGCCGCAGTTCGTCGACGTCGACGGCGGCAACACGGTCGGTATCGCCGCGGTGTCCGGCATCGAAGCCATCGCCGCGCCCGACGGCGCCGACCAGCCGCTGCTCGCCCGCTCCAGCGACCGCAACATCTACCGCCTCGACCCGGGCAACACCTGGAAGGCGATCCGCGAGGGCGAGTACCCGACGTATCCCGGCTGACCGTCCCGGACCGTCCCCGCCGACCACTCCGCCCGAGCACCGCCGCCGAGCCGACCGGCCGAGCCGGGTTCGGCCGGGTGTGCGAACCGGGCGCCCGCCGCTATACCCGATCCGGCGACACCGGTGTGGCGGAATGCCGAAAAGCGGGTGGAACCGGCTCTCATGCCGCACCGTGGAACGCATGCGGCACGACGAGAACGCCGAGCGGCGACCGTGGGCGCGCCCCCTGCGCCGACTCACCACCACCTGGGGTGACCTCGTCCTGCCCGCCTCGTGTGCCGGGTGCGGCCGGCCGGGTACGGCCGTGTGCGCCCGGTGCCGGGCCCATCTCCAACGCCCGCCGCACCTCGTGACCCCGGAGCCCGCGCCGCCCGGCCTGCCGCCGGTCGCCGCCGCGGCCGTGTACGAGGACCCGGTCCGGGCCCTGCTCATCGCGCACAAGGAACGCGGCGCCTACGCCGCCACCGCCCCGCTCGGCGACGCCCTCGCGGC
>JABFXA010000463.1 GCA_013361955.1 Nocardioidaceae bacterium | reverse complement strand
GCTCGCGCTCGCGACGCTGGTGACCCGGCGGCCCGAGTGCGTGCTGCTCGACGAGCCGACCAACCACCTCGACGACGCGGCGGTCGCGCTGCTCGAGGAGTTCCTGGTGTCGCTGCCGGGCGTGGTCGTGGTGGCCAGCCACGACCGGGCCTTCCTCGACGCGGTCTGCGCGGAGATCGTCGACCTGGACCGCTCGTACCTGGGCGTGGACGGCGAGGGTGGCAACCGGTTCAGCGGCGGCTACACCGACTACCTGGCCGCCAAGCACGACGCCCGGCGGCGGTGGCAGCAGGCCTTCGAGGACCAGCAGGAGGAGCTCGGCGCGCTGCGCCGGGCGGCGAGCACCACCGCGCGGCAGGTGGCGCACAACCGCCCGCCGCGCGACAACGACAAGTTCATCTACCAGTTCAAGGGCGCCAGCGTGGCCCGCACCGTCAGCCGCCGGGTCCGCGACGCCGAGCGCCGGATCGAGCTGCTCGAGCGCGACCGGGTGCCGAAGCCGCCGGCTCCGCTGTCCTTCCGCGGCTCGCTGGCCCCGCCCCGTCCGCTCGACGGCCGGGTGGTGCTGGTCAGCGGCCTGCACGTCGACGGCCGGCTGGCCCTGCCGCGACTCGACCTCTCCGGCGGCGAGCACCTCCTGGTCACCGGCGGCAACGGCTCCGGGAAGTCGACGCTGCTCAAGGTGCTGGCCGGCGAGCTCACGACGTACGACGGCGCCGTGCAGGTGTCCGCGCGTCGGGTCGGGCTGCTCCCGCAGGACGTGACCTTCGCCGACCCGTCGCGGACGCCGCTGCAGGCCTACGAGTCCGCGACCGGTGCGCCGGTGCCGATGACCGACCTCGGGCTGCTGCACCCGCGCGAGCTCACCCGGCCGCTGGGCGTGCTCAGCGTCGGGCAGCAGCGCCGGGTCGCGCTGGCGATCCTGGTGGCCCGCCGCCCCGACCTGCTGCTGCTCGACGAGCCCACCAACCACGTGTCCCTGACGCTCGCCGACGAGCTCGAGGAGGCGCTGGCCGCGTCACCCGGCGCCGTGGTGGTGGCCAGCCACGACCGGTGGCTGCGGCGGCGCTGGTCGGGTCCGCGCCTGGAGCTCGGCGGCGCCGATGACCCGGACGGGCTACCCGGGGTCTGACCGAACGTCCGCGGCAGCGGACCTGAACGGGGGTCGAGTTCAGGGCTGCGACGCGACGACACTGCTCCCCATGGTCGGGGGAGCCACGCGTGCCGCGCGCGCGAGCGAGGTGCTCGCCGCGTGCACGTACGCAGCGCTCGGCACGCTGGTGCTCGCCCTGGTCACCCTGTTCAACCTCGACGACACCAGCGACCGGGCGCTCGCGCACGACGCGTTCCGGCTGGCCGGGTCCGCGTTCTTCCTCACCGGGTGCGTGTTCCGCTCCACCCACCTGCGCCGCACGCCGGACCGCTTCGCGGCGCGCACCGCCGCCGCGATGGCCGTCCTCGCTGTGCTGACGGTGCCGACCGGGAACCTCGTCGGCCTGCTGATCGGCCCGGCCACGGTCGCGCTGGCGCCGGTCGGCCAGGCGGTCGGCACCGCGCTCTGCCTGCTGCTGCTCCGGTCGGCGGCGCTGACCGACCGCGACCGCGCGGTCTGGCCGCTGGTCGTGCTCGCGGGCGCGTCGACAGCCGCCGGGTTCGCCGCGATGCCGGTGCTCGCCGAGCTCACGCTCACCACGGGCTGGTTCGCGCTCGGGCTGGTGGCGGTGCTGCACGACCGGGCACGGCCCTGGGCGCGACGGCTCTCCCCGCTGCTGGTCTCGCTCGGCGTGGTCGAGCTGCTGCGGGCCCTGGACCAGGCCCGGCCCGGGCAGCACGTGTGGGGGCTGTCCGCGGTGGCGCTGCTCGCGTCGGTGGCGATGCTCGCGATGCACGCGGCGTTCGTCGACCTCACCGAGCTGCGCACCGTCCCCGGCTCCGACGTGCCGGACACCGTGGTGCTGCCGCCGACCGAGGAGCCGCGGCACGAGGTCGACGTGGACGCCGTCGTCGCCGACGTGCTGGCCCGGCACCACGACCTCGAGGTCCGGCGTCGCGGCGGCTCCGGCACGGCCGTCGGCCGCAGCGCCGACCTGGCCGCGGCCCTCGACGCGGTGCTGGCCAACGCGGCCTGGCACGCCGCCGGCAGCCCGGTCACCCTGCACGTGGTGGCGATCGCGGACCGGGTGGAGATCTCGGTCGCCGACCGAGGACCCGGCC
>JABFXA010000247.1 GCA_013361955.1 Nocardioidaceae bacterium | reverse complement strand
GTGCGCGCCGCGGGCAGCGCCACCGGCCGGGCGGCCGGGTTCACGTTCCGGCAGGCCCGACGGGCCACGCACGCGGAGGGCGCGGGCGACAGCGGGCTGTCCCGGCTGATCGAGCTGCACGCGTTCAACGGCGCGGGCGACGCCGCGGTCGCGATCTCGCTGGCTGGCACGCTGTTCTTCCAGGTGCCGACCGACCAGGCCCGCGGGCAGGTCGCGTTGTTCCTGGGCCTGACGATGCTGCCGTTCGCGATCGTGGCGCCGCTGATCGGGCCGTTCCTCGACCGGTTCAGCCACGGCCGGCGCTGGGCGATCGGCGCCACGATGGCGTTGCGCGGCTTCCTGTGCTGGGTGCTGGCCGACGCCGTGCAGGGCGGCGACTCGCTGGCGATGTTCCCCGCGGCCCTCGGCTGCCTCGTCGCGTCGAAGGCGTACGGCGTGACGCGGGCGGCCGCCGTACCCCGGGTGCTGCCGGAGCAGCTCAGCCTGGTCAAGGCGAACTCCCGGATCTCGCTGTCGGCCGTGATCGGCGCCGCGATCTCGGCGCCGCTCGCGGTGGGCGCGTCGACGTTCGGACCGCAGTGGTCGCTGCGCTACGCCTTCCTGGTCTTCGTCGGCGCGACCATCCTGGCGATCCTGCTGCCCCCGCGGGTGGACAGCGCGGCCGGCGAGGGCAAGCCGTCGTTCACCAGCTGGGGCCGGCAGAAGAAGAAGCGGCCGCCGGTGCCGCACCACGTCGTCGTCGCGCTCCGGTCGAACACCGGGCTGCGTATCCTCAGCGGCTTCCTGACCATGTTCATGGCGTTCCTGCTGCGCGACAAGCCGTTCCCGGGCTGGGAGGACCGCCCCGAGCTGCTGCTCGGGCTGGTGATCGGCTCGGCCGGGGTCGGCAGCACCGTGGGCATCGCGCTCGGTTCGGTGCTGCGCCGGATCCGGCCCGAGGTGACCGTGGTGGTGACGCTGCTCGCCGACACCGTGGTGACGGTGCTGGTCGCGGTGCTCTACGGGCTGCCCACCGCCGTGCTCCTCGGCCTGACCGCGGGGCTGTGCCAGTCGCTCGGCAAGCTCTCGCTGGACGCGACGATCCAGCGGGAGATCCCGGAGCACACCCGGGCGGGCACGTTCGCGCGGTCGGAGACGCTGCTGCAGATGGCCTGGGTGCTCGGCGGGTTCATCGGCATCGCGATGCCGCTCGAGCCGCAGGTCGGGCTCGGCGTCGCCGCCGCGATCCTGGTGACCTGGACCGTGTGGGTGCTCAGCGGGCTGCGCGACCGCCGCCGGGCGCCGGCCGCGGAATGAGCCGGCCCTAGAGCTCCAGCTCGTCGGCGAGCGCGCGCAGCACCTTGGCGGTCGGCTTCGCGACCTTGGCGTCGGGGTGCCGGCCGTTGCGGTAGGACTTCTCGACGTTCTCGAGCAGGCCGTAGAGGTCCTCGATGATGTTCACCATGTCGGCCGGCTTCTTGCGCGTGGCGCGGGAGACCGACGGCGGGGCGTCGACCAGCTTCACCTGCAGCGCCTGGTCGCCCTTGCGGCCCTGGACCAGGCCGAACTCGACCCGCGTGCCGGACTTGAGGGTGGTCACACCCGAGGGCAGCGCGTCGGCGCGCACGTAGACGTCGCCTCCCTCGTCCTTGGAGAGGAAGCCGAAGCCCTTCTCGGCGTCGTACCACTTCACCTTGCCAGTCGGCACGGTCGAACCTTCTTTCCGTTCACTGCGAGAGGGCCAAGCCTATGCGGTGCCGATGTCCGGCTCCACGGGGTTACCGCCAGCGGTCGGGCTCGGTCAGCTGTTCGTTCATCGAGCCGGACCGGAACCCCTTCGGGTCCACTGCGGCGTCCTCGAACCCGGCCTCCTTCAGCGCGGCGAGCACCGCCGGCTCCGCCGAGGCGGCCGGTACGGCGGCCGCGTCGACCTCGAGGCTGGCCCGGTCGCCGAGGTCGCGGACCCGCAGGTCGCGCACCTCGATGCCGGCGTCGGCGAGCGCCGTCCGGGCGGCCACCTCGGCGCGCTCGACACGGGCCAGCCGGAACGGGCTGACCTCGACGCCGTACGCCACCCGGCTGGACAGGCAGGCGGCGGCCGGCTTGTCCCAGGTGGGCAGGTCCCAGGCCCGCGAGGCGGCGCGTACCTGCGCCTTGGTGAGCCCGGCGTCGAGCAGCGGGGTGGCGGCGCCGCGCTCGGCGGCCGCGCGGATGCCGGGGCGGAACCCGGCCACC
>JABFXA010000155.1 GCA_013361955.1 Nocardioidaceae bacterium | reverse complement strand
GATCGTGGCCGGCCTGCGCGACGGTGCGATCACGGCACCGCACGACGAGGACCGGACGCCCGGCGTGGTGCTGGTGGGCGGCGGCCCCGGCGACCCCGAGCTGGTCACCGTCGCCGCCCGGCGGGCGCTCAGCGAGGCCGACGTGGTGGTGGCCGACCGGCTCGCCCCGCGCGAGCTGCTCGACGAGCTCTCGCCCGACGTCGAGCTCGTCGACGTGGCCAAGCTGCCCCGCGGCCGCGCCGCCGCACAGGAGGAGATCAACCGGCTGATCGTGGCGCGCGCCCAGGAGGGCAAGCGGGTGGTGCGCTTCAAGGGCGGCGACTCGTTCGTGTTCGGCCGCGGCTACGAGGAGGCGCTGGCCTGCGAGGCGGCCGGCGTGCCGTGGACCGCGATCCCCGGGCTGACCAGCGCCGTCGCCGTACCCGAGGTCGCCGGGATCCCGGTCACCCACCGCGGGGTCGCGCACGAGTTCACGGTGATCTCCGGGCATCTGCCGCCCGGGCACCCCGAGTCGCTGGTCGCCTGGGACGCGGTGGCCCGGCTGCGCGGGACCGTGGTGCTGCTGATGGCGGTGCAGAACCTCCCGGCGATCGCCGCCGCGCTCGTCGGCGGCGGCCGCCCGGCGGACACCCCGGTGGCGATCGTCAGCGAGGGCACCATGCCGGGGGAGCGCACCGTCGTGTCCACCCTCGGCAGCGTCGCCGACGACATGGAGCGCGAGAACGTCCGCCCGCCCGCGATCGTGGTGGTCGGCGAGGTCGTCTCCGTCGCCCGTCCGCATGGCTGAGCTCGTCGAGGTCACCGACCCGGGCGACCCCCGGCTCGCCGACTACCGCGACCTGCGCGACGTCGAGCTCCGCAAGCACCTGGAGGCGGAGCACGGGCTGTTCATCGCCGAGGGGGAGAAGGTGGTGCGCCGCGCGGTGGAGGCCGGGTTCCCGGTGCGGTCGCTGCTGATGGCGCCGCGCTGGCTGGACGGGCTCGCCGACGTGCTCGCGACCACCGACGCGCCCTGCTACGTGGTCTCGGAGGCGATGGCCGAGGAGGTCACCGGCTTCCACGTGCACCGCGGCGCGCTCGCGTCGCTGGAGCGGCTGCCGCTGCCGTCGGTGCCCGAGGTGCTCGCCGGCGCCCGGACCGTCGTGGTGCTCGAGGACATCGTCGACCACACCAACGTCGGCGCCGTGTTCCGGGCGGCCGCCGGGCTCGGCATCGACGCACTGCTGCTCTCGCCGCGGTGCGCCGACCCGTTGTACCGGCGGTCGGTCAAGGTGGCGATGGGTGCGGTGTTCACCGTCCCGTACGCCCGCCTCGACGACTGGTACGCCGCCCTCCCGGCCGTCTCGGAAGCCGGCTTCACGACCGTCGCGCTGACCCTCGCCGACGACGCGGTCGACGTCGAGGCCGCCGTCGCCGGGCTCGACCGGGTGGCGCTGGTGCTCGGCTCCGAGGGGCACGGGCTGTCCGAGCGCTGGGAGCGGTCCGCCGACCGCCGCGCCGTGATCCCGATGCGCGCCGGCATCGACTCCCTCAACGTCGCGTCCGCCGCGGCCGTGGCCTGCTACGTGACCATGCGGAGGTCCGGACCCGCTGGTTGAGGTGCGAACGGAGTGAGCCTCGAAACCAGCCAGGTGGACCGCGGAGGTGGTCTCGTGGCTCGTGGTAACCCGCTCGCACCTCGACCAGCGACGTGCTAGCGCCAGTGGCCGTAGCGGGCCTGGACGCCGCGGGACTGGGCGTTGGTGCCGGTGTGGTTCTGGGCGGGGGAGCGCTGCAGGTTCGCGGGCAGCGGGACGCGGCAGGCCGCGCCGCGGCAGTCCTTGTACTGCAGCCAGACCTTCCGCAGCTCCGCCTTCACGTGGGCGTACTTCGGGTCGTCCTGCAGGCCGGTCAGCTCGTTCGGGTCGGTGTCGAGGTCGTAGAGCTCGGTGTCGCCGTTGGAGTACTCGACGTACTTCCACCGGGCGGTGCGGATCCCGATGGTGTTGCGGGCGTCGTGGAAGCCCTCGGCCATCAGCGGCACCTGCGACGGCAGCACCTTGGTGTCCAGCCGGCCCTCGGTGACGACCGGAGCCCGCCAGCCGCGGTCGCGGCGGAACGACGGCACCAGCGAGATCCCGTCGGCGGGCACCGGCATCCGCCCGGTCGCGCCGGCCAGCTGGGCCACCGTCGCGGTGAGGCCGGGCGTGGTCGCCGGGTCGAACCGCTCGCCGTGCGGGATGCCGCGGCCGGCGACGACCAGCGGCACCCGCAGGGACGGCTCGTGCGCGTTGATCTTGCCCTGCACCTTGCGGTGCTCGCCGAGGAAGTAGCCGTTGTCGGAGGTGAACATCAGCACGGTGTTGCGCCACTCGCCGGTGGCCTTGAGCGTGGCCACCAGCGCCTTCACCTGCCGGTCGAGGACGAACAGCGCCTCGGCCCGCTGCCGGGTCGAGTCCCGCACGCCCTGCCACTCGGCGCGGGACGGCTCGGGCAGGAAGCGCAGCGTGCGCGGCTTGTCGCGCACGTCCGCCTCGCTCGGTCCGGTGCGCGGCTTGCCGCTGGCGCGCTGGATCTGCCGGTCGAAGTGACCGCGCACCCACGTCGGGCGCGCGGGGGTGGCGATGTCGACGTAGTGGCCACGGCGGTCGCGGACGTGGGTCGGGTCGCCCTTCTCGCGCGGGCCGCCGAAGTGCGGCGCCACCGCCGACACCCACATGAAGAAGGGCCGGCCCGGTCCGGCGTACCTGCGCACCAGCGAGCGGGAGAACCGGCCGAGCACGCTGGTCTGGTACTCGCCGCGGTGCGTGTCGTCGATGCTGCCGTTCACGTTGAAGATCGTGTGCATGTAGTTGTACGTGCCGCCGGAGCGGTACGGCGACCCCGGCGGCCGCTGCACGGCGGCGTACCAGTCCGTCCAGCCGTTCGGCACGTACTGGAACGACGACCCGCCGGTGACCTTCGACGGCTGCTTGCCGTAGCCGTTGAGGTACTTGCCGACGAAGGCGGTGCGGTAGCCGCTGCCGTGCAGCGCGGTGGCCAGCGTGGCGCGGTCGTCGAACGCCTCGAAGCCCCACGGGGCGGTGTGCGAGAAGACCCGGTGGTTGTGGGCGTACTCCCCGGTGAGGAACGACGCCCGCGCCGGACAGCACAGCGGGTACGGGCTGAACGAGTTGCGGAAGGTCAGCCCGTTCCTGACCAGCAGGCTGCGGACCGCCGGCATGAACCGCAGGTCGTCGGTGCGCATGTCGTCGGCCATCACCACGACGATGTTCGGCCGGGTCGCGGCGGAGGCGGCCGAAGCGGACACCACGGTCGCGGTGGCGCGCCGCTCAACGGGTCCGTACATCGCGGCGGCCACCACGGCGAGCACCAGCACCCCGAACAGCGGCAGAAGGGTGCGCCGCCGTGCGAGGGCGTTCGTCACGGTGTTGGTCAAGGACTCTCCCAGGTCGAGGACATGGTGACGGTTCGACGGCGTCCGCGCGCGACTTTCGCGGCACCCGGCGTGGCGGGTCGAAAGTTTAGTCGTTCAGTGCAGATTGGCGGCAGGTGGGGCTGGTCTCACGGTCCTGTCGAGGAGCGTGCCGCGGGCACCACCGGCCAGTCGGGCGGGAAGTCGTCCTCCGCCGCGTCGGCCGCGCGGAACAGCTTCTTGCGGGTGCGCTTGCTCAGCCGGTCGCCGAAGACGGTGCCGTTGCAGTGGTCGGTCTCGTGCTGCAGGCAGCGGGCCAGCAGCCCGTCGCCGGCGTAGTCGACCGGCTCGCCGTCGACGCCCTGCCCGACCACCCGGGAGTACGACGGCCGCGCGCACGACACGAAGGCGCCCGGCAGCGAGAGGCAGCCCTCCTCGCCGTCGTCGAGCTTCCGCTGGCGTCCCTCGGGGAGGTACAGCTCGGGGTTGCACACGATGCCGCGCTGCGGCTGCCCGGGCTCGTCGGGGCAGTCGAACACGAACACCGACCGGTCGACGCCGATCTGGCAGGCCGCGAGGCCGACGCCGTCGGCGGCGTACATGGTGGCGACCAGGTCCGCGACCAGGGCGGCGAGCTCGTCGTCGAAGACGGTGATCGGCTCCTGCTTACGGTGCATCACCGGCTCGCCCCAGCGCACGATCGGCCGGACGGTGCCGCCGGTGGGCAGCGTCGCGGTCGGGTCGGTGGGGACGTCGGGCATGGGCGAAACCTACCGGAGCCCGGCGCCCGGCCCGTGGGTGTCGGGGCGGACGTGACCCGGGCCACGCCGGGCCACCGTGGAAGTTGCGTGTAACTCCGAGTTACAGTTACTCCATGGTCACCACCGACGCCCCTCGCGACCGCGCCCGGCACGGGCTGACGTCGCGCCAGCGGCAGGACCCGATCGGCTTCGCGGTCGCGGTGCTCAACCGGCTCGCCCGGATCGAGGCGCTGGACCGGTTCGGCCTCCGCAAGCCCACCGAGCGGGTGGTCTTCGAGGCCACCCGCACCGGGTTCCGCACGCTCGGCGCGGTGAACCGGCAGTTCGCCCGCGCCGGCCGTGGCGGGACGCCGAGCCGGCTGCCCGCCGCGAAGGCGGCCGGCACCTTCGACCTCACCCCGACCGAGGACGAGCAGATGCTCGTCGACGTGGTGACCGAGCTGGCGGCCGAGGTGGTCCGCCCGGCCGCCGCCGAGGCCGACGCGAGCGCGTCCGCGCCGGAGCCGGTGCTGAAGGCGAGCCTGGAGCTCGGGCTGCCGACGCTCGGCGTGCCCGAGGAGCTCGGCGGCATCTCCAGCGAGCGGTCCGCGATGGCCGGCACCCTGGTCGCCGAGGCCCTCGCGCACGGCGACATGGGCCTCGCGGTCGCGACGCTCGCCCCCGGTGCGGTGAGCACGGCGCTGTCGCTGTGGGGAAACGAGGAGCAGCAGGCGACGTACCTCCCGGCCTTCACCGGCGACGACGTCCCCGCCGCGGCCCTGGCGCTCACCGAGCCGCGCCCGCTGTTCGACGCGATGGCGCCCGAGACCACCGCGCGCCGGGACGGCGACGGGTACGTGCTCGACGGGGTGAAGTCGATGGTGCCGCGCGGCGCGGACGCCGAGCTGTTCGTGGTCGGCGCGCTGCTCGACGGCGAGCCGCGGCTGTTCCTCGTCGAGTCCGAGAGCACCGGCCTCGAGGTCGAGGCGGAGCCGTCGATGGGGCTGCGGGCCGCGTCGCTGTCGCGGGTGGTGCTCGACGGGGTCCGGGTCTCCGACCTGGCGCCGCTCGGCGCCGCGCACGACTACCGCGAGTGCGTGCGGCTGTCCCGGCTCGCCTGGAGCGCGCTGTCGCTGGGGACGGCGAAGGCGGTCCTCGACTACGTGATCCCCTACGTCAACGAGCGCGAGGCGTTCGGCGAGCCGATCAGCCACCGGCAGAGCGTGGCGTTCATGGTCGCCGACATCGGCATCGAGCTGAACGGGATGCGGCTGGTCACCTACCGCGCCGCCTCGCGCGCCGCCCAGGGCAAGGACTTCGCCCGCGAGGTCGCGCTGGCCCGGCGGCTGTGCACCGAGCGCGGCATGCGGATCGGCAACGACGGCGTGCAGCTGCTCGGCGGCCACGGCTACGTGAAGGAGCACCCGGTGGAGCGGTGGTACCGCGACCTCCGGGCGATCGGCGTCATGGAAGGCGGGGTGCTGGTCTGAACACCACACGACGCTGCTCGCTGCCCTCGCTCCGCTCACTCCGCCCACACCGCTGCGGGGACCCCGTTCGCCACAGGGAGATGCCGTGATCAATCTGGAAGCCCCCAAGAAGTTCCGGCCGCTGATCGGCCAGGCGCACCAGGTCGCGATGAACCTGCTGCGCCCCAACTCACGCAAGTACGACCTCGCCGAGCACGAGTACCCCAAGGAGCTCGACATGCTCGCCGCGATGGTCGACGGGCTGTCCGAGTCCGGCCAGGCCAGCGGCGCCGGCGCGTCCGGCGTACGTCGGGCGGAGGACGACCCCTCGAAGAGCAACGGCGGCACCCGCAACGGCTCCAACCTGGCGAGTGTGCTCTCCGTGATGGAGATGTGCTGGGGCGACGTGGGGCTGCTGCTGTCGATGCCGCGCCAGGGCCTCGGCAACTCCGCGATCGCCTCGGTCGCCGACGACGAGCAGGCCGAGCGGTTCAAGGGCGTCTGGGCCGGGATGGCGATCACCGAGCCGGGCTGCGGCTCCGACTCAGCGAGCATCCGGACCACCGCCCGGCTCGACGGCGACGAGTACGTCATCAACGGCGAGAAGATCTACGTGACCGCCGGCGACCGCGCCGACCACATCGTGGTCTGGGCGACCCTCGACGAGAGCCTGGGCCGGGCCGCGATCAAGTCGTTCGTGGTGCCCAAGGGCACGCCCGGGATGACCATGGAGCGGCTCGAGCACAAGCTCGGGATCCGCGCGTCGGACACGGCGGCGTTCCGATTCGAGGACTGCCGGGTGCCCAAGGAGAACCTGCTCGGCAGCCCCGAGATCGACCCCAAGCAGGGCTTCGCCGGGGCGATGGCCACCTTCGACAACACCCGGCCGCTGGTCGCCGCGATGGCGGTCGGCTGCGCCCGGGCGTCGCTGGAGCTGACCAAGGAGCTCCTCGAGCGGGCCGGTGTGGACATCGACTACGACCGGCCGGCGCAGACCCAGTCGGCCGCGGCCGCGACCTTCCTGCAGCTCGAGGCGGACTGGGAGGCGGCGTACCTGCTCACCCTGCAGGCGGCCTGGCTCGCCGACAACCGCACCCCGAACTCGCTCGAGGCGTCGATGGCCAAGGCCAAGGCCGGGCGCGCGGGTAGCGAGGTCACGCTGCGCTGCGTGGAGCTGGCCGGCAGCCTCGGGTACAGCGAGCACGAGCTGCTGGAGAAGTGGGCCCGGGACTCCAAGATCCTGGACATCTTCGAGGGCACCCAGCAGATCCAGCAGCTGATCGTGGCCCGTCGGCTGCTGGGCAAGACGAGCGCGGAGCTCCGCTAACGCTCAGGCGTGCTCGGCCTGCCGGCGGGACCGCCACAGCGTGTCCGGCCGGGGGACGTCGACGCCGTCGACGGTCAGGTCGGTGCGCTCGGCGTAGAAGCACAGCAGGTCCTTGACCGCGGCGGCCTCGTGCAGCGGGGCGCGGTACGTCCAGGCCAGGTCGACGGTCTCGTCGTCGGAGCCGGCCAGCGAGAAGTAGCTCGCGTGCCCCTTGTAGGCACAGGTGCTGGTCGCCTCGCTCGGCGTCAGCAGGTCCGTCCGCACGTCGTCGGCCGGGACGTACCAGCGCACCGGTAAGCCGGTCTCGTACAACGCGACCGCCCGCGTGGTGTCCGCGAGCACCTGGTCACCGAGGCGCACCACCACGTGCCGGCTGCTGGGCAGCACGTCGAGCCGCTTGAACGGGTCGTGCGGGTGGCCGGTCACCGGCTCCTCCTCCTCGACCCAGTCGAACGGCGCCCAGTCGACGACCAGCCGCCCGTCGAGGTCGGGGTCCGCGGGCGCGAACGCCTGTGCCTCGAAGGCCTTGCCGGCCACCGTCATCGTGAACGACCCGCCGTCGTGGAAGTGCCACCCGAACCGGGCCGGCCCCAGCACCGGCGGCAGGTCGCCCGGCACCTCCGGCGTCGGGCACGGGGTCAGCTCGGCCAGCACGTCGCCGGGCGGCACGCCGTACATCGGGACGACGCGGCGGGGCTCCCAGACCAGGTAGGCGTCGCGGGTGTCCAGGACCGGCCGGTCGTCGTACGACGCGCGGACCCGCTTCGGGGTGGGGCTGTAGCGGAGCTGGTCGAACAGCGACGCGGCGTGTGCGGAGAGATCGAGGGCCATGACTCATGCTGCGGCGGTTGTGCAGGGTGGTCAACGGGTGGGCACGATGCCGCCATGAAGCTGTACGCCGACGGTCCGGTCCGACGCACGCGCCAGGTGATGGGCGACCTGCTCCTCGTCCTCTGGGCGGCACTCTGGGTGAGGCTCGCGATGGTGGTGCACGACGCGACGCTCGCCCTCGCGGCACCCGGCCGGAAGATCGCCGACGCCGGCGGCGGCCTCGCCGGTCGGCTCCGTGACGCCGGGTCCGCGGTCGGCGACCTGCCGGTGGTGGGCGACCAGGCGCGGTCGCCGTTCGAGGGCGCGGGCCGGGCCGCCGACAAGATCGCCGACGCCGGCACCGCGCAGGTCGAGGCGGTGCAGCACCTGGCGTTCTGGCTGGGGCTGTGCGTTGGGGCGATCCCGATCCTGGTGCTGGTGCTCGTCTACGTGCCGTTCCGGGTGCGGTTCGTGCGGGAGGCGTCGGCGGGGCAGCGGTTCATCGACGAGAGCGCCGACCTGGACCTGTTCGCGCTGCGGGCGATGGCGAACCAGCCGATGCACCGGCTGGCCCGGGTCAGCCCCGACCCGGTCCGCGACTGGCGCGCAGGCGACCCCGACGTCGTACGAGCGCTGGCCCTGCTCGAGCTGCGCGACTCCGGGCTGGCGCCGCCGGGCTGACGGTCGGAGAAGTCGTCCGCGTCCCTCAACCTTCCAGGCCCCCGCACGCTCCATGCTGGTGGGACCACGACGGGGGAGGAGCCCGATGGCCACGCAGGACCTCGGCTTCGAGGAGTTCATGGCGGCGCGCTGGTCGCCGCTGTTCCGCACCGCCTACCTGCTGACCGGTGACCGGCACCAGGCGGAGGAGCTGCTGCAGAACGCACTGGCGCGCACTTGCGCGCACTGGGGCTCGATCCGCGACAAGGGGGCCGCCGACGCGTACGTGCGCCGCACGATGACCCACCTCGCCCAGCGGCAGTGGCGGCGACGGGGCCGGGAGGTGGTGGTGGAGCAGACGCCTGACCGGCCCGTCGACCACCTCGGCGACCGCGCCGAGCACCTGGTGCTGTGGGAGGCCGTACGCCGGCTGCCGGCGCGGATGCGCGCCACGCTCGTGCTGCGGTACTTCGAGGACCTCTCGATCGAGCAGACCGCCCGCGAGCTCGGGTGCAGCGAGGGCGCGGTGAAGAGCCAGACCCACCACGCCTTGCGCCGCCTGCGTGCGGCGCTGCCCGACCACGAGCTGGTGGAGGAGCTGCGATGAGCATCGACCTGCGGGTCCGCGAGACCCTCGCCGTCGCCGGGTCGGTGGACGTCCCGCCGCCCCCGGATCCGGTCACCTTCCGGCGGCTGGTGCGACGCGAGCGCCGGCGCCGTACGACGACGCGGCTGGGGGTGGCCGCGGCGATCGTCACCGTCGCGGGCACCGCGGTGCTCGGCCTCGACGTGTCGGGCACGGAGCAGTCCGGTCCGGCCGCGCCGCCGCCCGGCCCGACGGTGGCTCTCGCCGCGGTGCCGCTGGACCGGCCCGCGTACGCCGTCCGCGACGGCGTCCTGGTCGCCCTGCTGCCGTCCGGGCGGGTGCTGGACCTGGGCCTCCCCGCCGAGGCGGTCGTCGGACCGCTCCACGACGGGGTGCTGGCGGTCGACGACGACAGCCACCTGGCGCGGTTCCTGGTGCGGCCGGCCGGCCGCGGCCGGTGGAGCTTTGCCCGCGTCGCTCCGCCGACGGCCGCGCCGGTGCAGCGGGC
>JABFXA010000308.1 GCA_013361955.1 Nocardioidaceae bacterium | reverse complement strand
GGCCGGCTACAAGCCGGGCGAGTACGAGATCAAGTTCCTGTTCGCCTCCGACGACGACCTCGCCGTGTCGAGCAAGAACGAGATCGTGAAGGGTCTGACCGCGGCCGGCTTCAAGGCCACCCCGATCGCCTCGACCTCGGAGACGATCCGGACCGACCGGACCGACCCCAAGTCGGCGCAGAACGTCCGCTCCACCGGCTGGTGCTCCGACTGGCCGACCGGCGGCTCGTGGTTCCCGGCCCAGTGGGCCGGTGACCTGGTGGGCGTCGAGGGGATGCCGAACCCGGCGCAGTTCAAGGAGAAGGACATGGATGACGAGCAGGACCGCATCCTGGACACCCTGACTCCTGCGCAGGCGGCCAAGGCCTGGGGTGAGTTCGACAAGACCATGGAGACGAAGTACTACCCCGCGGTCAACCTCGGCTACTCCGGCACCGCGATGATCCACGGCTCCAAGGTCGGCGGCATGGAGAACGACAACGTCCGCGGCATGCCGACCTTCGCCCGGATGTACATCACCAAGTGATCGAGCGCTGACCCGTCCGCGGGTCGCGCCTGAGCTCCACGGTGCCGGGCCGGTCCCTTCCGACCGGCCCGGCCACCACGGAGTAGCGTCACACTCGACCGGCCGGCACGGGACATGTGCCCGGGCCGGAGCAGGACGGGGGACGGCGCAGCCGTCCCCCGTCGCCGGTCAGACCCGGCGGCACCACCCCAGCCGCCATCGTCACCGCCTCAGCAAGGGAGACCCACCCGGATGTTCGGCTACATCCTCCGCCGCCTGATCTCGGGCGTGCTGGTCCTGCTCGTCGTCTCCGTCGCGGTCTTCGCCCTGTTCTTCTACGGCCCGGCCGACCCCGCCATCGCCTACTGCCCGGAGACCCGCTGCACGCCGCAGCGCCTGGACAACATCCGCACCTCGCTCGGCCTGGACCGTCCGGCGGCGGAGCAGTACGGCGAGTACATGAAGGGGATCGTCGCCGGCAACGACTTCCAGGCCGGTGCCATCACCATCAAGTGTCCCGCGCCGTGCCTCGGAGTGTCGTTCAAGCTCCGCGTGAACGTCACCGACTACCTCATGGAGAGGTTCCCGGCCACCCTGTCGATCGCCGTCGGCGGCGCCGTGCTGTTCCTCCTGATCGGGGTGAGCTCCGGCATCTACGCAGCCAGACGAAGAGGCACGCTCGCCGACAGAGCCATCGTCGGCGCGAGCCTGGTGATCTTCGCCGTGCCGTACTACCTGTTCGCCCTGCTGGCCTACCTGTTGCTGATCAGCCAGTGGGGCATCTTCCCCGAGAGCGGGTACTTCCCGCTGTTCACCGACGGCCCCGTCGCCTGGGCCAAGGGCCTGCTGCTGGCCTGGCTGGTGATCGGGCTGACGTCGGCGACGCAGTACGCCCGGTTCAGTCGCGGCTCGATGATCGAGTCGCTCAACGAGGACTACGTCCGCACCGCGCGGTCGAAGGGGCTGAGCGAGAGACGGGTGACGATGCGGCACGCGCTTCGTGCCGCGGTCGTCCCGGTGGTCACGATCTTCGGGCTCGAGTTCGCGACCCTGCTCGCCGGCACCGTGTTCACCGAGCGGATCTTCGACATCCAGGGCATCGGGTTGACGGCGCTCAACGCCATCAACACCCGCGACCTGCCGGTGATCTCCGCGACCGTGCTGATCGCGGCGGCGTTCATCGTGATCGCGAACCTGTTCGTCGACATCATCTACAGCGTCATCGACCCGAGAGTGCGCCTCACATGACCGAGACGTCCCACCGCCCTTCCGGAGACCCGGCGGCGGTCCCCTCGCCGAGCGCGAACGAGCCGTACCTCGTCGTCGACGAGCTCACGGTGCGGTTCCCGACCGCCGACGGCCTGGTCCAGGCGGTCACCGACCTCAGCTACACGCTCGAGCAGGGCAAGACGCTCGGCATCGTCGGGGAGTCCGGCTCCGGCAAGAGCGTGTCGTCGATGGCGATCATGGGCCTGCACGACTACAAGCGGACCCGGATGTCCGGGTCGATCCGCGTCGGCGGCCAGGAGGTCGTCGGGCTGTCCAGCGAGAAGATGCGAACGATCCGCGGCGGCGACGTCGCGATGATCTTCCAGGACCCGCTGACGTCGCTGCACCCCTTCTACAGCGTCGGGTCGCAGATCGCGGAGGCGTACACCGCGCACAACAAGGCCTCGAAGTCCCAGGCGCGGGCGAAGGCCATCGAGATGCTGGACCGGGTCGGCATCCCGCAGCCCAAGAGCCGCGTCGACGACTACCCGCACCAGTTCTCGGGCGGGATGCGGCAGCGCGCGATGATCGCGATGGCGCTGGTCAACGACCCCAAGCTGCTCATCGCCGACGAGCCGACCACGGCCCTCGACGTGACCGTGCAGGCGCAGATCCTGGACCTGCTCCAGGAGCTGCAGCGCGACTTCAACTCGGCGATCATCATCATCACCCACGACCTCGGGGTGGTCGCGGAGATGGCCGACGACGTGCTGGTGATGTACGGCGGCCGCGCGGTCGAGAAGGGCCCGACCCGGGAGATCCTCACGCACCCGGAGATGCCGTACACCTGGGGCCTGCTGTCCAGCGTTCCCGACGTCAGCGCCGACACCGACGCCCGGCTGATCCCGATCCCCGGCAACCCGCCGAGCCTGCTCGACCCGCCCACCGGCTGCCCGTTCCACCCGCGCTGCGCGCACCGCAGCAAGGTGCCCGGCGACCTGTGCCGCACCGAGCTCCCCGAGCTGGTCACCGGCAACCGCCCGGGCCACACGAAGCGTTGTCACCTGGCCAACCCGGACTCGATCTACGAGGCGGAGGTGCTGCCCGAGATCGCCCCCGACCTGGTCGAGGTGGTGGCCGAGGACGCCACCCCCGCGGAGACCGGAACCGGGCTGTTCGGCCCCGACGACGAGGCGGCGGACGGCGGGTCCGTTGCCCCCGAGAACAGGTGACGAGGACAATGACCGCCATGACCGACACCGACGTCACGCCTGCCTCCGACCAGCGAGGCGGGTCCCGGACGCCGATCCTCGAGGTCACCGACCTCACGAAGCACTTCCCGATCAAGTCCTCCGGCGTGATCCGCCGGACTATCGGCAGCGTGCAGGCGGTGGACGGTGTGTCCTTCCAGGTGCCGCGCGGCGGCGCCCTGGGGCTCGTGGGTGAGTCCGGCTGCGGCAAGTCCACGACCGGCCGGCTGATCACCCGGCTCTACGACCCCACCTCGGGGTCGATGAAGTTCGACGGCCGCGAGATCGCCACGCTCAACAGCAAGCAGATGCTGCCGCTGCGCAGCGAGATCCAGATGATCTTCCAGGATCCGTACAGCTCGCTGAACCCGCGGCACACGGTCGGCACGATCGTCGGCACCCCGCTGCGGGTGCACAAGATGGTGCCGGAGAAGAAGGTCCTCGACCGGGTCCGGGAGCTCCTCGAGGTCGTCGGGCTGAACCCCGAGCACTACAACCGCTACCCGAACGAGTTCTCCGGCGGCCAGCGGCAGCGCATCGGCATCGCCCGGGCGCTCGCCCTGCAGCCGAAGCTGCTGGTCGCCGACGAGCCGGTGTCCGCCCTGGACGTGTCCATCCAGGCGCAGGTGGTGAACCTGCTCCAGGACGTCCAGAAGGAGTTCGGGATCGCGTTCCTGTTCATCGCGCACGACCTCGCGGTGGTCCGGCACTTCTGCCCCGAGGTCGCGGTGATGTACCTCGGCAAGATCGTCGAGATCGCCGACCGGGAGACCCTCTACTCCCACCCGCACCACCCGTACACGCAGGCGCTGCTGTCCGCCGTACCCGACGTCAAGCAGGCGGCGGTCGGCGGCCGCCGCGAGCGGATCCGGCTCGAGGGCGACGTGCCCAGCCCGATCAACCCGCCGTCCGGCTGCCGGTTCCGGACCCGGTGCGCCTACGCGCAGGACATCTGCGCGCGGGTGGAGCCGCCGCTGCTGCAGATCGGCAAGCACCACAAGGTCGCCTGCCACTTCGCCGGCGAGATGGGCGCGATGCCGTCCTCGCCGATCACCCTGAAGGTGCTCGGCGTCGACCGCGAGGGCAACTCCGTGAACGGCGCCCAGCCGACCGTCGACGTGACCAGCAACGACCCCGGCTTCGCCGACACCTGGACCGACCCGAAGACCCTGCAGAAGGAGTCCGAGGGCATCGGCTGACGCCTGCCACCGCTGGTTGAGGTGCGAGCCCCCTGGGGCGAGCCTCGGAACCAGGGTGCCGTGCCCGCGGACGCAGCCACGCCCGTCACCGTGGTCTCGAGGCTCGCGGCAGCCCGCTCGCACCTCGACCTGCGCGGCGGGGTGGGGTGGCGGCACATAGGGTGAGCGGGTGGACGGGCTGTTCGACATGGAGGGGGCGGAGCCGGCGCGGGCGGACTCCGGCGGGACCCTGGCGGGCAACACGCACGCGTCGGCGCCGCTGGCGGTGCGGATGCGGCCGCGGACGCTCGACGAGCTGGTCGGCCAGCAGCACCTGCTCGCGCCCGGGTCCCCGCTGCGCCGGCTGATCGAGGGCGACCAGCCGATGTCGCTGCTGCTGTGGGGGCCACCGGGCACCGGCAAGACCACCATCGCCGCGATCGTGAGCCGGCAGACCAACCGGCAGTTCGTCGAGGTCAGCGCGGTGGCGGCGGGGGTGAAGGAGGTCCGCGCCGCGATCGACGCGGCCCGCAACCGGCTGGCCCGAGGCGGGCCGGAGACGGTGCTGTTCGTCGACGAGGTTCACCGGTTCACCAAGGCGCAGCAGGACGCGCTGCTCCCCGGGGTGGAGAACCGCTGGGTGACGCTGGTGGCGGCCACCACCGAGAACCCGTTCTTCTCGGTGATCTCACCGCTGCTGTCCCGGTCGCTGCTGCTCACCCTGGAGCCGCTGACCGACGACGACGTGCGGGGCGTGGTGGCCACCGCCCTGAAGGACGAGCGCGGTCTCGACGGGCAGGTCGAGGTCGACGAGCAGGCCCTCGACCACCTGGTGCGGCTGGCCGGCGGCGACGCCCGCCGGGCGCTCACCTACCTGGAGGCCGCGGCCGGCGCCGCGCTGGCGAAGGGCAGCGAGCTGGTCGACCTGGCGACCACCGAGACCGCCGTCGACCGCGCCGCGGTCCGCTACGACCGGCAGGGCGACCAGCACTACGACGTGATCAGCGCGTTCATCAAGTCGGTGCGCGGCTCCGACGCGGACGCGTCGCTGCACTACCTGGCCCGGATGATCGAGGCCGGCGAGGACCCGCGCTTCATCGCCCGGCGGCTGGTGATCCTGGCCAGCGAGGACATCGGCCTGGCCGACCCCACCGCGCTCACCACCGCGGTCGCGGCGGCGCAGGCGGTCCAGCTCATCGGGATGCCCGAGGCCCGGCTCAACCTCGCCCAGGCCACCATCGCGCTGGCGCTCGCCCCGAAGTCCAACGCCGTGATCATGGCCATCGACGCCGCCTCCTCCGACGTACGCGCGGGCAAGATCGGGGCGGTGCCCGGCCACCTGCGCGACGCGCACTACGCGGGCTCGAAGAAGATCGGGCACGGCAAGGGCTACCGCTACGCGCACGACGAGCCGTACGGGATCGCGGAGCAGCAGTACGCCCCTGACGTGGTGGCCGACGCGCAGTACTACCGGCCCACGTCGCTCGGTGCGGAGGCCGGCCTGAAGGAGCGCTGGGAGCGGATCCGGGCACGGGTCCGGGGCCTGAAGCCCGAGGGGTAGGGTCGTCTGCCATGAGCCCGGGCCAGTGGACCGTCGCCGCCGTCGTGTGCGCGGTGGTGCTGGCGGTCCTGCTGCTCGTGGTGCTGGCCGGACGGCGACGGGTCGGGCGCGAGCTGGCCACGTCGCGGGCCGACCTCGACGCGCTGCGCACCCGGGTCGAGGAGCTGTCCCACCAGGTCGCCGAGCGGCGCCGCGAGGACGACGTGGCGGCGCGCCGTCGGCTGCCGGAGGAGTACGTGATCACCAGCGTGCCCGAGCATCGCTCCGGGCTGGCCGTCCCCGACGAGCAGCCGGATCCGGTCCGGCAGCTCACCGCGGGCGAGTTCGCGTCGGTCGCGCTGGGGGAGTCGATGGTCCGCCTCGTCTCCCTCGGGTACGGCGTGCGCCGGGCGCTCTCGCCGGAGAACCGCAACCGGATCCGCTTCGAGATGCGGCGCGAGGTCAAGCGCGCCCGCAAGCAGCGCCGTCGCGACGTCAAGGAGGCGAAGCGGCACCTGCGGGCCGACCAGGGCAGGCAGGCCGCCTAGTGGGACGCGCACTCTGGTTCGTCGCCGGTGCCGGTGCCGGCGTCTACGCGATGACGAAGGTCCGCCGCGCCGCCGAGGCGTTCACGCCCGAGGGGCTGGCCGACCGGCTGGCCGGCCTGTCTCGGGGCCTGCACCTGTTCGGCGAGGAGGTGCGCGCCGGGATGGCCGAGAAGGAAAACGAGGTGCGGCAGCGGCTCGGCGTGTCGTTCCCTGGGGGTCCCGAGCGGTCCGGTCCGCAGGCCCTCACCGACCGGCGCCCCGACCGCCCGGCAGCCGTCACCACGCACCCCACGACCAGAGAGGCACGAGACTGATGGACACCGCGGAGATCCGCCGCCGGTTCGTTGCGCACTTCCGGGACAACACCGCCATCGGTCCGCACACCGCCGTGCCCTCGGCCTCGCTGCTGCTCGACGACCCGACGCTGCTGTTCGTCAACGCGGGCATGGTGCCGTTCAAGCCGTACTTCCTCGGCCATGAGTCGCCGCCGTTCCCGCGCGCGGTGAGCGTGCAGAAGTGCGTGCGCACGCCCGACATCGAGGACGTCGGCAAGACCACCCGGCACGGCACCTTCTTCGAGATGTGCGGCAACTTCTCGTTCGGCGACTACTTCAAGGCCGGCGCGATCGAGCTCGCCTGGGACCTGGTCACCAAGTCCCGCGCGGACGGCGGCTGGGGGCTGGAGGAGAGCCGGCTCTACCCGAGCGTCTACGCCGACGACCCGGAGGCGGTGGACCTCTGGAAGAAGATCACCGGCCTCCCCGAGGAGCGGATCCTCAAGCTCGGCAAGAAGGAGAACTACTGGTCCATGGGCGTGCCCGGACCGGGTGGGCCCTGCTCGGAGATCCTCTACGACCGCGGGTCGGCGTACGGACCGGACTTCGACGCGGCCACCATCGGCCCGGACATGCCGCTCGAGCTCGAGGACCGGCTGCTGGAGATCTGGAACCTGGTGTTCATGCAGGAGGAGCTCTCCGCGGTGCGGTCCAAGGCGGACTTCGACATCGCCGGGCCGCTGCCGAAGCAGAACATCGACACCGGCATGGGCCTGGAGCGCGTCGCGCTGCTGCTCCAGGACGTCGACAACATGTACGAGATCGACGCGATGTTCCCGGTCATCGAGAAGGCCCAGGAGCTGACCGGCCGCCGCTACGGCGCGAACCACGACGACGACGTCCGGATGCGCGTGGTCGCCGACCACGTGCGCAGCTCGATGATGCTGATCGCCGACGGCGTCACGCCCGGCAACGAGTCGCGCGGCTACGTGCTGCGCCGGCTGCTGCGTCGCGCGGTCCGCTCGATGCGGCTGCTCGGCTACGAGGACCGCGCGCTGCCCGAGCTGCTGCCGGTCAGCCGCGACAAGCTGGGCGAGACGTACGACGAGCTGCACCGCGACTGGGAGCGCATCTCCAGCGTCGCGTACGCCGAGGAGGAGGCGTTCCGGCAGACGCTGCGCACCGGCACGTCGATCTTCGACATGGCGGCCCAGCAGGCGAAGTCCGCGGGGCAGACGCGGCTCTCCGGTGAGCGGGCGTTCGCGCTGCACGACACCTACGGGTTCCCGATCGACCTGACCCTGGAGATGGCGGCCGAGCAGGGCCTCTCGGTCGACGAGGGCGAGTTCCGCCGGCTGATGACCGAGCAGCGCGAGCGGGCGAAGGCCGACGCGCGCGCGAAGAAGGGCCAGCACGCCGGCACCGGGGCGTACCGCGAGGTCGCCGACTCGATCGGCGCCCCCGTGCAGTTCACCGGCTACGGCGAGGTGGTCAGCGACGCGACGGTGCGCGGCCTGGTCGGCGACGACGGGGTGCTCAGCTCGGCGGCGGAGGGCGACGAGGTCGAGCTGGTGCTGGACCGCACGCCCTTCTACGCCGAGGGCGGCGGCCAGCTCGCCGACCACGGCGTGATCGAGCTCGGCAACGGCGCGCGCCTCGAGGTGCTCGACGTGCAGTCGCCGATCGGCGGCCTGATCGTGCACCAGGCGCGGGTGCTCTCCGGCGAGGTGGCCCTCGGGGAGCCGGCGCACGCCGTCGTCGACGTCGAGCGGCGCCGGTCGATCAGCCGTGCGCACACGGCGACGCACATGGTGCACAAGGCGTTCCGCGAGGCGCTCGGCGAGACCGCGACGCAGGCGGGCTCCGAGAACGCCCCCGGCCGGTTCCGGTTCGACTTCTCCGCGTCCGGCGCGGTCCCGCTCACGGCGATGCAGGACGTCGAGGCGCGGGTCAACGACCTGGTGCTCGCCGACCTCGCGGTGCACGCGGAGCTGATGAGCCAGGACGAGGCGCGGCGCTCCGGCGCGATGGCGCTGTTCGGCGAGAAGTACGGCACCGAGGTGCGGGTGGTCTCCGTCGGCGACTGGGCCCGCGAGCTCTGCGGCGGCACGCACGCGGGCCGCTCCGGCCAGCTCGGCGTGATCAAGCTCCTGGGTGAGTCCTCCATCGGCTCCGGCGTACGCCGGGTCGAGGCGCTCGTGGGTGGCGACGCGTACCGGTTCCTGGCCCGCGAGCACGTGCTGGTCGCGCAGCTCAGCGAGGCGCTCAAGGCGCGTCCGGAGGAGCTGCCCGAGCGGGTGGCCGACCTGGTCGACCGGCTCCGCACCGCGGAGAAGGAGATCGAGCGAGTCCGGGTCCAGCAGCTGCTGGGCGCGGCCGGCGACCTGGCGGCCGGCGCGAAGGACGTCTACGGCGTCTCGTACGTCGGCCACCGCGTCGACGGCGCGGCCGCGGGCGACGTCCGCCGGCTCGCGCTCGACGTCCGCGGCCGGCTGCCGCAGGACCGACCCGGCGTGGTCGCGGTCGTCGGCTCCAGCGACGGCAAGCCGTCGGTCGTGGTGGCGGTCAACGACACCGCGCGCTCCTGGGGGCTCTCGGCGAACGCCCTGGTCAAGATCGCGGCCGGTGCCCTCGGGGGCAGCGGCGGCGGCAAGGACGACGTCGCCCAGGGTGGCGGCGCCGACGCGCACCTCGCCGACCAGGCGCTGCTCGACGTCGAGCACGAGGTCGGCCGGGCCGCGACCAACCGATGAGCGAACCCGGCACCCCGGGGTTCCGCCCCGGGGTGCGACTCGGCGTGGACGTCGGCGACGTCCGGATCGGTGTGGCCCGGTCCGACCCCGCGGGCCTGATCGCCACCCCGGTGGAGACCGTGCAGCGCGGCCGGGGCGACCTGGCCCGGCTGCGCGCGATCGCGGAGGAGGAGGGCGCCGTCGAGGTGGTCGTCGGGCTGCCGCGCTCGCTCTCCGGCGGGGAGGGACCGGCCGCGGCGAAGGCCCGGACGTTCGCGGGGGAGCTCGCCCGGGCCCTGGAGACGGTCCCGGTGCGGCTGTGCGACGAGCGGCTGAGTACCGTGACCGCGGATTCCGTTTTGCGTGGACAGGGTAGGAAAGGACGGAAAAGGCGCGCGGTGGTTGATCAGGCTGCCGCCGTCGTGATCCTGCAGAATGCTCTCGACACCGAGCGCGCCACGGGGGCGGCACCAGGTGAGGCGGTGTCCGGGGGGAAGCGAGACGGGGCCGACGACGACGAAAGTGTGAGCCCACACGGTGAGTGACCATCAGCCGACCGAGACCCGGCAGGACGTCGGCATGGGCGGCCTCGGGCTCGGCGGCCCGCAGCCCGGCCGCCGCCGCTCGCACCGGCGCCGGAACCGGCCCCGGTTCGGCGGCTGCCTCGCCGTCCTGGTCGCGCTCGCCGTGCTGCTCGGGGGCGGATACTTCGCGTTCTCCTACGGCATCGAGGCGGTCAAGTCCACACTCAGCCCGCCGCCGGACTACTCCGGCCAGGGCACCGGCCAGGTGCTCGTCGAGGTGCACGACGGCGACAACGCCACCGACATCGCGGCCACCCTCAAGGACCGCGACGTCGTGAAGTCCCAGGACGCCTTCATCAGCGCCGCCCGCAAGGACCCGAAGAGCACCGGCATCCAGGTCGGCTTCTACCAGCTGCGCAGGAAGATGTCCGCGGAGAACGCGCTCGCGGTGCTGGTCGACCCCGACAACCTGATGCACAGCGCGGTCACCGTGCCCGAGGGGCTCACCGTCGAGCAGATCGTCGCGCTGCTGGCGAAGCAGACCGACTTCTCCCGCGCCGACTACGACAAGGTGCTGGCGCACCCCGGTCAGCTCGGGCTGCCGTCGTACGCCGAGGGCAAGCCGGAGGGCTACCTGTTCCCGGCGACCTACGAGGTGCCGCCGAACGCCACCCCGCGCTCGATCCTGGCCTCGATGGTCAAGCGCTACGACCAGGCGGTCGCCGACCTCGACCTGGACAAGCGGGCGCAGACGCTGGGCTCCTCGCCGCACGACGTGATGACGGTGGCCAGCCTGGTGCAGGCCGAGGCCCGCTTCGACAAGGACTTCAGCAAGGTCGCCCGGGTGATCTACAACCGGCTCGACGACGGGATGCCGCTGCAGTTCGACTCCACCGTGCACTACGCAGTCGGCAAGAACGGCCGGGTCGGCACCACCGACGCCGAGCGCGCCACCGACTCGCCGTACAACACCTACAAGAACGCCGGCCTGCCGCCGACGCCGATCGGCGCACCGGGGGAGAAGGCGATCAAGGCGGCGCTGGAGCCGGCCGACGGCAGCTGGCTGTACTTCGTGACCACCAACCCGGACACCGGCGTCACCAAGTTCGCGACCAGCTACCAGCAGCACCTGCGCAACAAGGCCGAGTTCGACCGGTGGTGCGCCGACAGCGGCAAGTGCTGACCCGGCGCTGCGCGGTCCTCGGCACGCCGGTGGCCCACTCGCTGTCACCGGTGCTGCACCGCGCCGCCTACGCCGAGCTCGGCCTGGACTGGGAGTACGGCGCCCAGGAGCTCGCCACCGACGCGCTGCCGGGCTTCCTGGCCGGTCTCGACGAGACCTGGCGCGGGCTGTCGCTGACCATGCCGCTGAAGCGGGCAGTGCTGCCGCTGCTCGACGAGGTCTCCGACCGGGCCGAGCGGGCCGGCGCCGCGAACACCGTGGTGCTCGAGGACGGCCGGCGGTCCGGCGACAACACCGACATCCCCGGTGCGGTGGCCGCGGTCCGCGAGCGGTACGACGGGCCGCTCCGCCGGGCGCTGGTGGTCGGCGGCGGCGCCACCGCCACCTCGATCGTGCACGCGCTCGCCGACCTGGGCTGCGATCGGGTGACGCTGCTGGTCCGCGACGTGTCCCGGGCGGCCCCGACGGTGGCCGCCGCGGCCCGGCACCTGCGGCCGCCGGCCGTCGACGTACGCCTCCTGGAGACCGGCCCGGTGCCCGCCGACCTGCTGGTCTGCACCATCCCCGGTGGCGGCCAGACCGACCAGGTGCTCGCGCTGGCCGACGCCGCACCGGTGGTGTTCGACGTGGCCTACGACCCGTGGCCGACCCGGCTCGCCGCGCACACCGCGGCGTCCGGCCGGCGGCTGGTCTCCGGTCTCGACCTGCTGGTGCACCAGGCCGCGCTCCAGGTGCACCTGATGACCGGCACGCCGGGGCCGGTCGCGGTGATGCGGGCCGCCGGCGAGGCGGAGCTGGCCCGGCGTGCGTGGTCCACCGGTGCCGCCGAACCGCCGCGGGGGGAGGCCGGGAACGGTTAGGGTCGCCTCGTGTTCCTGGTGCCTGGCCTGGTCTCGGCGGCCGTCGGCGCCGCAGCCGGCGCGTTCGTGCCGCGGCTGATCGCGCGCGTGCCCGAGCCGGCGCCCGAGCCGGTCGAGGAGCACGTCGTCGAGGACATGCGGGCCGCCCCGGACGAGGCCGACTTCGCCCGCCCGCTCGACGAGCCCAAGGAGCCCTACGTCGAGGTCGCGGCGCTGCCGGGGCTGTGGTGGAAGGCGGCGCTGGCGACCGCGGTGCTGCTCGGCGGCGTGGGCGCCCGGATCGGCTGGCACCCGGTGCTGCTGGTGTTCGTGTACCTGGTGCCGGTGTGCGTGGCGCTGACCGTCATCGACTGGCGCACCCGGCTGCTTCCGACCTGGCTGATCGCACCGTCGTACCTCGTGGTGGCGGCGCTGTGCACGCTGGCGTCGCTGCTCACCGGCGACTGGCACGCGCTGCTGACCGCCGGGATCGGCTGGGTGTCGACGTTCGCGGTGTTCTTCCTGCTCTGGTTCGTCTACCCCAGGGGGATGGGCTACGGCGACGTGCGGCTGTCGGGAGTGCTCGGCATGGCGCTGGGCTGGCTCGGGATCGGGCCGCTGGTCATCGGGATGTACGCCGGCTTCCTGGTCGGCGCGCTCGGCGGCTACCTGCTCGCGCTGCTGCGGGTGTTCCACCGCCGGCACTTCCCGTTCGGGCCGTTCATGGCGCTCGGCGCCTGGCTGGGCGTGGTGTTCACCGCACAGCTCGGCGCGGCGTTCGCCGGGGTGGTGCAGGGGATCGCCGGCCTGCTCTCCTGACGGACGGACACCGGTCCGGGCGGTGCCGTGGCCCGTGGAAGGATGGCGCCCATGCTGCGCTGGCTCACCGCAGGCGAGTCCCACGGCCCGGGGCTGGTCGCCGTCCTCGAGGGCCTGCCCGCGCACGTCCGGGTTTCGTCGGGCGACATCGTCGCTGCGCTCGCTCGGCGGCGGCTGGGCTACGGCCGCGGCGCGCGGATGAAGTTCGAGCAGGACCAGGTCGAGATGATCGGCGGGTTCCGGCACGGCGAGACGCTCGGCAGCCCGGTGGCGCTGCGGATCGGCAACACCGAGTGGCCCAAGTGGGAGAAGGTGATGGCCGCCGACCCGGTCGACGAGGCCGAGCTGGAGGCCCTGGCCCGCAACGCCGCGCTGACCCGCCCGCGCCCGGGGCACGCCGACCTGGTCGGCATGCAGAAGTACGACTTCGACGAGGCCCGCCCGGTGCTCGAGCGGGCCTCCGCCCGGGAGACCGCCGCCCGCGTCGCGCTGGGTGCGGTCGCGGCCCGGTTCCTGCACCAGGCGCTCGGCGCGGACGTGGTCTCGCACGTGGTGGCGATCGGCACCGCGAAGGCCCCGGCCGGGTCGGTGCCCGGGGCGGCGGACGTGGAGTACCTCGACGCCGACCCGGTGCGCTGCCTCGACGCCGACGCCAGCAAGGCGATGCAGGCCGAGATCGACCAGGCGCACCAGGACGGGGACACCCTCGGCGGGGTCGTCGAGGTGGTCGTGCACGGGCTGCCGCCCGGGCTCGGCTCGCACGTGCACTGGGACCGCCGCCTCGACGCCCGGCTGGCCGGTGCGCTGATGGGCATCCAGGCGATCAAGGGCGTCGAGGTCGGTGACGGGTTCGCGCTGGCCGCCGACCCCGGGTCCAAGGCGCACGACGAGATCGTGCCGACCGATGCCGGCATCCGTCGTACGTCAGGACGCTCCGGCGGCACCGAGGGCGGGATGAGCACCGGCGAGACGCTGCGGGTGCGCGCGGCGATGAAGCCGATCGCGACCGTCCCGCGGGCGCTGCGTACGGTCGACGTGAGCACCGGCGAGGAGGCCGTCGCGCACCACCAGCGCTCCGACGTGTGCGCGGTCCCCGCCGCCGGCATCGTCGCCGAGGCGATGGTGGCGCTGGTGGTCGCCGACGCGGTGCTGGAGAAGTTCGGCGGCGACTCGGTGGGGGAGACGCGGCGCAACGTCGAGTCCTACCTCTCCTCGCTGAGGTACCGATGAGCGCTGCCCCGACCCGGCCGCGGGTGGTCCTGGTCGGCCCGATGGGCGCCGGCAAGACCACCGTGGCCGCACTGCTGGCCGACCGCTGGGGCGTCGGCGTCCGCGACACCGACCGCGACGTCGAGGCCACCGCGGGCAAGGAGATCTCCGAGATCTTCGTCGACGACGGCGAGGAGCGGTTCCGGCTGCTGGAACGGGCGGCGGTCACCGAGGCGCTCGCGTCGCACGACGGCGTGCTGGCGCTCGGCGGGGGCGCGGTGCTCGACGAGGGCACCCGCGCGGCGCTGGCCGGCCACACCGTGGTGTTCCTGCAGGTCGGGCTCGCCGACGCGGTCAAGCGGGTCGGCCTCGGCGTGGGCAGGCCGCTGCTTCTCGGCAACGTGCGGTCCCGGATCAAGGCGCTCCTCGACGAGCGGCTGCCGGTCTACCGCTCCGTGGCGACGTACACCGTGCAGACCGACGGCCGCAGCCCCGAGGAGGTCGCCGACGAGGTGGCCGCCCGGGTGGCCGAGCAGGTGAGAGGCGAGGTGGCACCGTGACCGACACCGCCGACCGGACCGTGATCCCGGTCCGCACGGCCGCGCCGTACGACGTGGTGGTGGGCAGCGGGCTCCTCGGCGAGCTGCCGGCGATGCTCGGCGAGGGCGTGCAGCGGGTCGCGGTGATTCACCCGCACGCGCTGGCCGCGACCGGCGAGGCGATCCGCCAGGACCTCGGCGCGCAGGGGTACGACGCGCACGGCATCGAGATCCCCGACGGCGAGGAGGCCAAGCTCGCGCCGGTGGCGTCGTTCTGCTGGCAGGTGCTCGGGCAGACCGGGTTCACCCGCAGCGACGCGGTCGTCACCGTCGGCGGCGGGGCCACCACCGACATGGGCGGCTTCGTCGCCGCCACCTGGCTGCGCGGCGTCACGGTGGTGCACCTGCCCACCACGCTGCTGGCGATGGTCGACGCCGCGGTCGGCGGCAAGACCGGCATGAACACCAGCGAGGGCAAGAACCTCGTCGGCGCCTTCCACGAGCCCGCCGGGGTGCTCTGCGACCTGGCCGCCCTGGAGACGCTGCCGCGCAACGAGCTGGTCAGCGGCCTCGCGGAGGTGGTGAAGTGCGGCTTCATCGCCGACCCGGCGATCCTCGACCTGGTCGAGCGCGACCCGGCGGCGGCCGTGGACCCGGCGAGCGACGTGCTGCGCGAGCTCGTGGAGCGGGCGGTCCGGGTCAAGGCGGGCGTCGTCGCGGGCGACCTGAGGGAGACCGGCGGCAGCGCGGGCCACCCCGGCCGCGAGGTGCTCAACTACGGGCACACGCTGGGCCACGCCATCGAGAAGGCCGAGCGCTACACGTTCCGGCACGGCGCCGCGGTCGCGATCGGGATGATGTTCGTCGCCGAGCTGGCCCGGCTGGCCGGCCGGCTCGACGAGGCGACCGCCGAGCGGCACCGCACGGTGATGGAGCTGGTCGGGCTGCCCACGACGTACCGCGGTGCCGACTGGCCGCGACTGCTGGAGGCGATGCGGGTGGACAAGAAGACCCGCGGCGACACGCTCCGCTTCGTGGTGCTCGACGGGCTGGCCCGGCCCTCGATCCTGACCGCCCCCGACCCCGCGCTGCTCACCGCGGCGTTCGCGGAGGTCGCCCGGTGACCGGCCGCACCCGGGCGCTGGTGCTCAACGGCCCGAACCTCGGCCGCCTCGGCCGCCGGCAGCCGGAGATCTACGGCAGCACCACGTACGACGAGCTGGTCGGCCTCTGCCAGGGCTGGGGCCGAGACGTCGGCCTCGACGTCGAGGTCCGGCAGACCAACCACGAGGGCGAGCTGTTGGACTGGCTCAACGCGGCAGCCGACGAGGCCATGCCGGTGGTGCTCAACGCCGCCGCCTGGACCCACTACTCCTACGCGCTGTACGACGCCTGCGCCCAGCTCGAGGCGCCGCTCGTGGAGGTGCACATCTCCGACCCCGCGCAGCGCCCGGAGGTGTTCCGGCACACCTCCCTGGTGACGCCGTTCGCGGTGCGCGTGGTGGCCGGGGAGGGCGTCGACGGGTACCGGCAGGCGCTGGCGGCGCTCGCGGAGAACATCTGACCCGTGTGGACCGGTTCGCGACCGGCGGGGAATAGGTCGTACCGTGCGACGGGTACTCCAGGGAGGGAGCCCTGCATGTCACCCGCGCACCGAGCCCGGCGTGGACCCGGGCGGGTCGCCACCGCCTGCGTCGCGCTCGGGGTGGTCCTGCTCGTCGGGACCGGGCTGCTGCTGCGCCCGGCCGGCGGGCCCGTCCGCACTGCCGTCGACGGGCCGAGCGGCACGCACCCGCCGTCCGGCACCCCGACCGCCTCGGCATCGGCGTCGGCGTCGGCGCCGAGCCGTGACCCGGGCGTCGGCCGCGGCACCACCCGCACCGCGGAGCCGACGCCGATCTCGGACGCGCGCACTCCCGCGGTGTCGTCCTCGGCCCCGCTCCCGCTGCCGAGCACGCCGCCGACCGTGCGGGTCGACCGGCCGACGCTGCACCCCCCGACCCCGACGCCGGTGGCGCCACGCCCGTCGGTGACCTCGCACCCGCCGACGCCGTCCCCCTCGCCGACCTGCCGGACGCCGGGCGCGTCGACGTCCCCGGGCCACAAGCCACCGCCCTGCTCGCGGGACTGAGCACGCGCGATTTCGGGAGCGGTCGGGCTGCTCGGTAGACTGGTCCGCCGTGCCGCGACGCGGCCCGCACGCTTCTTGACAGACGCACATCCGGACGAGAAAAGGCTCACCACCAGCATGGCGACGACGAACGACCTCAAGAACGGCATGGTCCTCAACCTCGACGGGCAGCTCTGGTCCGTCGTGTGGTTCCAGCACCACAAGCCCGGCAAGGGCGGCGCCGTCGTCCGCACCAAGCTGAAGAACATCGAGTCCGGCAAGACCGTCGACAAGACCTTCAACGCCGACGTCAAGGTCGACGTGGCGAACGTCGACAAGCGGACCATGCAGTACCTGTACAACGACGGCACGTCGTACGTGTTCATGGACACCACGACGTTCGACCAGATCGACGTCTCGCCGGAGATCGTCGGCGACGCGAAGAACTTCATGCTCGAGAACCAGGACGCCATCGTGGCGACCAACGACGGCCGGGTGCTCTACATCGAGCTGCCCGCCTCCGTCGAGCTGCAGGTCGAGTACACCGAGCCGGGTCTGCAGGGCGACCGGTCCACCGGTGGCACCAAGCCGGCGACCCTGGAGACCGGCCACCAGATCAACGTGCCGCTGTTCATCACCACCGGCGAGAAGATCAAGGTGGACACCCGCGACAGCAGCTACCTCGGTCGCGTCAGCAGCTGATGGCCGCCAGGACCAAGGCGCGCAAGCGGGCGCTCGACGTGCTCTTCGAGAGCGAGGTCCGCGGGCTGCGGCTCGACGGCACGCTCGCCGACCGGATGGCCGCCGCCGAGCCGCCGGTGAACGAGTACACGGTGCGGCTCGTGCACGGCGTCGTCGAGCACCAGCCCCGCATCGACGAGCTGGTCACGGCGTACGCGCAGGGCTGGAGCCTGGGCCGGATGCCGGCCGTGGACCGCAACGCGCTGCGGATCGGCATCTACGAGGTGCTGTACGTCGGCGACGTGCCCGACGCCGTCGCGGTCAGCGAGGCGATGGGCCTGGTCCGCGACCTGTCCACCGACGAGTCGCCCGGCTTCGTGAACGGCGTCCTCGGCAACATCGTCCGCGACAAGGCCGTCCTCATCGCCGGTTGAGGTGCGGCGGCTCGCACCTCGACCAGCGGGGTCAGGGCCGGGGCGGGAGCTGCTGGAGACTCCAGCGGTTGCCGTCGGGGTCCTCGAAGTACACGAACCGGCCCCACGCCTGGTCGTCGACGCCCTGCGCGTCGACGCCGCGGTCCTTGAGGTAGGCCAGCGTCTCGTCGGCGTCGTCGACGACAGCCTGGATCAGCTGCTTGCTGCCCTCGGGCATCATCCCGAGCCCGGTGCCGAAGCAGAACGAGCACGCGGACCCGGGCGGGGTGACCTGCACGAACCGCAGCCCCTCGGCGGGCGTCTCGTCGTGGTCGACGTGCCAGCCGACCTGCTCGCCGTAGAACCGGATCGACCGGTCGACGTCGGAGACGTGCAGCGGGACGAGCTCGATCCTGAAGTCCATGGTTCCTCCTCGGGTGGTGGTCTGGGACCAGCCTAGGAACCCTTCAGGTCAGGTGCTGTCCGCAATTCGCACGCGCATCGAGAACATCCGCTCGTACGCCGGCCGGACCGCCTCGGCGACCGCCGCGTCGTGCGGCGACAGGTCGGTCTCGCGCGGCCGCCAGGGCTCGAAGCCGGTGGAGCGCTGCACCGCGTCGTACCAGTACGGCGCCCAGGCGCCGTCGCTGTCGCGCGGACCGGGCGGCCAGGTCAGCATCCGGTCGGTGAACCCGATGCCGAGCCAGTCGCAGAGCCAGCGCAGGTACCCCTCCGGGTCGCGCAGGAAGTCGCCGGCGTCGATGACCGGCGGCGGCACGCCGTGCTCGGTCCAGGCGTCCAGCAGCCGCTCCTGCTGGAGCAGCCCGATGTCGGCGGGCTCGCAGGTCTCGCGCGAGCGCACGTAGGAGGCGACCACCTCGCGGGGCTCGCGGACCAGCAGCACGTTGCGCAGGCCGAGCGTCCACGCCGGGTCGTCCTCGTCGAGGACGTGGTGGGCCATGTGCTTCTCGTACTGCACCGGAAGGTGGTGCGCGGGCGCCGCCAGCGCGGCGAGGGCCGCGAGCACGCCGGTCGGCTGCGAGGCGAGCACCTCGTCGCGGCCGGGGTGGTCGACGCCGGTGCGGGACAGGTACGCCGCGTAGAGCGGCTCGTCGACGACCGCGGTGTCCTCGCGGTTCTCGAACGACCGCATCATCGCGGTGGAGATGTTCCGCGGCCCGCTCCACATCGCCACCCGGAGGGTCACGGCGCCACCCGCTCGGCGACGTCGGCGTCGACGAGGTCGACGTACAGCGACTGGAGGCGCTCGACCATCGGGCCGCGGGCGCCGGAGCCGATCGTCCGCCCGTCGACGGAGCGGACCGGGACGACGCCGGCGAAGGTGCCGGTCACGAACGCCTCGTCGGCGGAGTACACGTCGGTGAGGCTGAACGTGGTCTCCCGCGCGGTGATGCCGTTCTCGCGGCAGACCCGCAGCACGTTGCCGCGGGTGATCCCGCCCAGGCAGAACCGGCCGTCGGAGGTCCACACCTCGTCGCCCTTGACGACGAAGAAGTGGGTGCTGTTGCAGGTGGCGACGAAGCCGTGCGGGTCGAGCATCAGCGCCTCGTCGGCGCCGGCGGTGAACGCCTGGATGCAGGCCTGGATGTCGTTGAGCTTGCTGTGCGCGTTGAGCTTCGGGTCGAGGGTGTCGGGGGTGGCCCGGCGCACGTGCGTGGTGAACAGCGTGATGCCCTGCTCGACGGTCGCCGGCATCGGCTCCTTGTGCTCGGCGACGATCACCACCGTGGCCGGCCCGATCGTGACCCGCGGGTCCTGGTACGGCGTGGACTTCACGCCGCGGGTGACCATCAGCCGCACGTGCACGCCCTCGTGCATGTCGTTCGCCCGAAGCGTCTCGTAGATCGCCGCGGTCAGCTCCTCGCGGCTCATCCCGACGTCCATCAGGATCGCCCGCGCGCCCTCGTAGAGCCGGTCGAGGTGCAGGTCGACGAAGGCCGGGTGCCCACCGCGCACCCGGAGCCCCTCCCAGACGCCGTCGCCGAGCACGAAGCCGGAGTCGAAGACGGAGACGACCGCGCGGTCGCGGGGCAGCAGGTCGCCGTTGACCCAGACCAGGATCTCGGCGTTGCGCGGGTCGTCGGCGTGGTCGTGGGTCCCGTGAGGCATGCACACAGCCTGTCACCCCGGCCCGGCTACCGTCGTTGTCGATCGATCTGGTAGACAAAGCGCGTGAGCACAGTCGACACGGCGGACATGGTCCTGGTCCCGGGTGGCCCGGCCCGGGTCGGCAGCGAGCGGTACTACCCGGAGGAGCGTCCGGTCCGGGAGGTGCGCGTCGGCGCCGTGTGGTTCGACCCGCACCCGGTGACCAACGCGGAGTTCGCCCGGTTCGTCGACGACACCGGGCACGTGACGGTCGCGGAGGTGGCGCCCGACCCGGCCGACTTCCCGGGCGCCGACCCCGAGCTGCTGGTGCCGGGCTCGCAGGTGTTCACGCCGACGCCCGGGCCGGTGGACCTCGTGGACTGGACCCGCTGGTGGCGCTGGCAGCCCGGCGCGCAGTGGCGGGCCCCGGACGGTCCGGGGTCGTCGTGGCAGCAGGTCGCCGACCACCCGGTCGTGCACGTCGGCTGGGAGGACGCCCTCGCCTACGCCGCCTGGGCCGGCAAGGACCTGCCCACCGAGGCGGAGTGGGAGCACGCCGCGCGCGGTGGTCTCGTGGACCGCGACTACGCCTGGGGCGACGAGCTGTCGCCGGGCGGTGAGCTGCTCGCGAACACCTGGCAGGGCCGGTTCCCCTGGCAGGACCAGGACCCGCGCGGGCACCGCCGTACGTCGCCGGTGGGGAGCTACCCGCCGAACGGGTACGGGCTCCTCGACATGATCGGCAACGTCTGGGAGTGGACCGGCTCGCCGTGGACCACCTCGCACACCGGCGCCGAGCCCGCGCCGTGCTGCGGCGGGACCGCGGTCCGGGAGACCGACCGCAAGGTCACCAAGGGCGGCTCGCACCTGTGCTCGCCGGACTACTGCCGGCGGTACCGGCCGGCCGCCCGCCAGGGGCACGGGGTCCGCGACACCACCTCGCACGTCGGGTTCCGCTGCGTCCGACGCGGCTGAGCGTTCGCGCCCGTCTGGCAGGCTGGCGGCATGGCTCAGGACAACGACGTGGACGTGGTGGTCGTCGGGCTCGGTCCCGGGGGTGAGTCGGTCGCGACCCAGCTCGCGCAGTCCGGCCTGTCGGTGGTCGGCGTGGACCGGCGGCTGGTCGGGGGCGAGTGCCCGTACTACGGGTGCATCCCGAGCAAGATGGTGATCCGGGCGGCGAACCTGCTCGCCGACGCCCGGGAGGTCCCCGACTTCGCGGGCGCCTCGACGGTCGAGCCGGACTGGACGCCGGTGCACGCGCGGATCCGCGACGAGGCCACCAGCGACTGGGACGATGAGGTCGCCGTGGAGCGGCTGGAGAAGGCCGGGGTCAGGTTCGCCCGCGGACCGGCCCGGCTGACCGGCCCCCGCACCGTCGAGGTCGACGGCCGCAGCTGGACGGCGTCGAAGGGCGTCGTGCTGAACACCGGCACCGAGCCGGCCGCGCCTCCCATCGACGGCCTTGCCGGGACGCCGTACTGGACCAACCGCGACGCGCTCCGCGCCGACCGGCTGCCCGCGTCGCTGGTGGCGGTCGGCGGCGGGCCGATCGGCGCCGAGCTCGCGCAGGCGTTCGCGCGGTTCGGCGTCCAGGTCACGGTCGTCGAGGTGGCCGACCGGATCCTGGCGCCGCTCGAGCCCGAGGCCAGCAAGGTGGTCGCGGACGCCTTCGCCCGCGACGGCATCCAGGTGCTCACCGGCGCGACGATCTCGTCGGTGTCGTACGACGAGGGCCGGTTCGCCGTCGAGGTCGGCGGGCAGACCGTGCCGGCCGACACGCTACTGGTCGCAGCGGGCCGCACCCCGAACCTCGGCGACCTCGGGCTGGACACCGTCGGGCTCGACCCGTCGGCCCGCTCGGTCGACGTGGACACCCGGATGCGCGCGAAGGGCGCCGACGGGCTGTGGGCGATCGGCGACATCACCGGCAAGGGCGCGTTCACGCACATGTCGATGTACCAGGCGGCGGTCGCGGTCCGCGACATCCTCGGGCAGGACGGGCCGGAGGCGAGCTACCACGCGGTCCCGCACGTGACCTTCACCGACCCGGAGGTGGGCGCGGTCGGGATGACCGAGCAGCAGGCGCGCGACGCCGGCCTGTCGGTCCGGGTCGCGACCACCGACCTCGGGTCGTCCACCCGCGGCTGGATCGCCCGTTCCACCGGGCTGATCAAGCTCGTCGAGGACGCCGAGCGCGGCGTGCTCGTCGGCGCCACGTCCGTCGGCCCCGCCGGGGGAGAGGTGCTGTCGATGCTCACCACGGCGGTGCACGCCGCGGTGCCGACCGCCACCCTGCGGTCGATGATCTACGCCTACCCGACGTACCACCGGGCCGTGGAGGCGACGCTCGCCGAGCTCGCCTGACCCGATGTCGGACCGTTTTCAGTGACCCAGGGGTCACTGAAACCACTCCGATATCGGGTCGAGAGCGTGGTGTCTCGGCACCGCCGCGTCGGTTCGGGGATCGGCGGTCCGGCTGGTAGCGTGCCTCCCGATCGACATCCTTTAACGAGCCGTCCCGTGAGGCGGAGAAGGAGGTTGGCTCTCTCGTGCCTGCCCAGTCAGCAGCGGAGCCCGGGACCCCGACGGGGTCCGACCGGGCCGTGATGGACGACCGGGACGTCTCCCGGGCCCTCACCCGCATCGCCCACGAGATCCTCGAGCGCAACAAGGGTCTGCGCGACCTGGTGCTGCTCGGGATCCCCACCCGCGGCGTCCCGCTCGCCCGGCGGATCGCGGACCGGATCGCCGCCGTCGAGGGCGCCGAGGTGCCGGTCGGGTCGCTCGACGTGACGATGTACCGCGACGACCTGCGGCTGCGCCCGGCCCGCCCGCTGCTGCCCACCGAGATCCCGCACGGCGGCATCGACGGCAAGGTCGTGGTGCTGGTCGACGACGTGCTGTTCTCCGGGCGCACGATCCGCGCGGCCCTCGACGCGATGAACGACGTGGGCCGTCCCGAGGCGGTCCGCCTCGCCGTGCTCGTCGACCGCGGCCACCGCGAGCTGCCGATCCGCGCCGACTTCGTCGGCAAGAACCTGCCCACGTCGCTGGTCGAGTCGGTGCGCGTGCACCTCGACGAGTTCGACGACGAGGACGCCGTGCTGATCGCGGGCACGTCCGCCCCGACCGGTGAGGAGCAGACCCGATGAAGCGACACCTGCTGAGCGCCGGCGACCTGACCCGCGACGACGCCGAGCTGCTGCTGCGGACGGCGGAGGAGCTGCGGTCGCTCGCCGACCGGCCGATCAAGAAGCTGCCCGCGCTGCGCGGCCGCACGGTGGTGAACCTGTTCTTCGAGGACTCCACGCGCACCCGGATCTCGTTCGAGGCCGCCGCGAAGCGGCTCTCGGCCGACGTCATCAACTTCTCCGCGAAGGGGTCCTCGCTCTCCAAGGGCGAGAGCCTGAAGGACACCTCGCTCACGCTCGAGGCGATGGGCGCCGACGCGGTGGTGGTCCGGCACTGGGCCTCGGGCGCGCCGCACCTGCTGGCGAACGCCGGCTGGTCGAAGAGCTCGGTGGTCAACGCCGGCGACGGCACCCACGAGCACCCCACGCAGGCGCTGCTCGACGCGTTCACGATGTGGCGGCACCTCGGCAACCTCGACGGCCGCCGGGTCGCGATCGTCGGCGACGTGCTGCACAGCCGGGTGGCCCGCTCCAACGCGCTGCTGCTCAAGACGCTCGGCGCCGAGGTCACGCTGGTCGCGCCGCCGACCCTGCTGCCGGTGGGCGTCGAGGGCTGGGACGTGGAGACGTCGTACGACCTCGACGCGGTGCTGCCCAAGGCCGACGTGGTGATGATGCTGCGGGTGCAGCGCGAGCGGATGAACGCGGCGTTCTTCCCGACCGTGCGCGAGTACAGCCGCCGCTACGGCCTCGACGGCCGGCGGATGGCGAACCTGCAGGACCACACGATCGTGATGCACCCCGGCCCGATGATCCGCGGCATGGAGATCACCGCCGACGTCGCCGACTCGAACCGGTCGGTGATCGTCGAGCAGGTGACCAACGGCGTCGCGGTCCGGATGGCCGTGCTGTACCTGCTGCTCGGCGGCTCCGAACCCGCCGTCGGCGCGACCGAGGGGACCAACCTGTGAGCGACTTCCTGATCAAGGGTGCGAGCCTCCTCGGCGCGGAGCCCGTCGACCTGCTGCTCTCCGACGGCACGGTCGCGGAGATCGGCAGCGGCCTGTCCGCCGCCGGCGCCGAGATCGTGGACGCCGACGGCCTGGTCGCGCTGCCCGGCCTGGTCGACCTGCACACCCACCTGCGCGAGCCCGGCCGCGAGGACGCCGAGACCGTCGAGACCGGCACCCAGGCCGCCGCGATGGGCGGCTTCACCGCGGTCCACGCGATGGCCAACACCGACCCGGTCGCCGACACCGCGGGCGTCGTCGAGCAGGTCTGGCGGCTCGGCCGCGAGGCCGGGCACTGCGACGTCCAGCCGGTCGGCGCGGTCACGGTCGGGCTGGCGGGGGAGCGGCTCGCCGAGCTGGGCGCGATGGCCGACTCGGCCGCCAAGGTGCGGGTGTTCTCCGACGACGGCAAGTGCGTCTCCGACGCGGTGCTGATGCGCCGGGCGCTGGAGTACGTCAAGGCGTTCGACGGGGTCGTCGCCCAGCACGCCCAGGAGCCGCGGCTCACCGAGGACGCGCAGATGAACGAGGGCGAGCTCTCCGGCCGCCTCGGGCTGCGCGGCTGGCCCGCGGTCGCCGAGGAGGCGATCATCGCCCGCGACTGCCTGCTCGCCGCGCACGTCGGCTCCCGGCTGCACGTGTGCCACGTGTCCACTGCCGGCTCCGTCGAGATCGTCCGCTGGGCGAAGAGCAAGGGCTGGAACGTCACCGCCGAGGCCTGCCCGCACCACCTGCTGCTCACCGACGAGCTGGCCGCGACGTACGACCCGATCTACAAGGTCAACCCGCCGCTGCGCTCGGCCACCGACGTCGAGGCGCTCCGCGAGGGGCTCGCCGACGGCACGATCGACGTGGTCGCCACCGACCACGCGCCGCACCCGCACGAGGACAAGGACTGCGAGTGGCAGGCCGCCGCGTTCGGGATGCTCGGCCTGGAGACCGCGCTCTCGGTGGTGCAGCAGACCATGGTCGACACCGGGCTGCTCACCTGGCGCGGGGTCGCCGAGCGGATGTCGGCCACCCCGGCACGGATCGGCCGGCTCTCCGGGCACGGACGCCCGCTGGAGGTGGGCGAGCCCGCGAACGTCGTGCTGTACGACCCGGCGTTCTCCAAGGTCGTCGACGCCACCGAGCTCGCGTCGCTCTCGCGCAACACGCCGTACGTCGGCCGGGAGCTGCCCGGACGGGTGGTCGCGACGTTCCTGCGCGGCACGCCCACCGTCCTCGACGGCAAGTTGCAATGAGCCAGGCGCCGACCTGGGTCCCCGTCGCGATCCTCGCCGCCGTGCTGGTGCTGGGCTACCTCGGCATGTGGCGCGGCTGGCGGCGCCGCGGGCGCAAGCACGACCTGCCGCCGCTGGTGGAGGCGCCGAAGGTCGCCGACCTGCCCGAGGCGCGGCTGCAGGCGGGTGCCCGCTACTTCGGCACCACGGTCAACGGAGCCTGGCTCGACCGGGTGGTGGCCCGCGGGCTCGGCGCCCGCAGCGGCTGCCGGCTGTCCCTGTCGAGGGAGGCGCTCGACGTGGTCCGGCTCGCCGGGTCCTTCCGGATCCCGGTGGCCGCGCTGCGCGGCGCCCGGCACGACCAGGGCATCGCGGGCAAGGTGGTGCCCCCGCACGGGGTGCTGGTGGTGACCTGGGCGCACGGCGACTACCTGCTGGACACGGGGTTCCGGCTGGACGACGCGCGCGCTACCCACGACGAGTGGGTCCGGTCGATCTCGAAGCTGGCGAAGGAGAACGCGGCGTGACGGCTGCACTGTTGGTGCTCGAGGACGGGCGCACGTTCCGGGGCGAGGCGTTCGGCGCCGAGGGGGAGACGTTCGGCGAGGCGGTGTTCTCCACCGGGATGACCGGCTACCAGGAGACGCTCACCGACCCGTCGTACCACCGCCAGGTGGTGGTGATGACCGCCCCGCACGTCGGCAACACCGGGATGAACGACGACGACCCGGAGTCGCGCCGGATCTGGGTGAGCGGGTACGTCGTGCGCGACCCGGCCCGGGTGCCGAGCAGCTGGCGGTCGCGCCGGTCGCTCGACGACGAGCTGCGCGCGCAGGGCGTCGTCGGGATCAGCGGCGTCGACACCCGCGCGCTCACCCGGCACCTGCGCGAGCGGGGCGCGATGCGCGTGGGGATCTCCACCACCGAGTCCGACCCGCAGGCGCTGCTGCAGCGGGTGCTCGGCTCGGCGGAGATGGCCGGCGCGGAGCTCGCGACCGAGGTGTCCACCGCCGAGACCTACGTGGTGCCGGCGCGGGGGAAGCGGCGGTTCACGGTGGCCGCCCTCGACCTCGGCATCAAGTCGAACACCCCGCGGATGATGGCCGAGCGCGGCATCGAGACGCACGTGCTGCCGGCCACCGCGACGCTCGACGACGTGCGGGCCACCGGCGCCGACGGGGTGTTCTTCTCCAACGGCCCCGGCGACCCGGCCGCCACCGAGGGGCAGGTCGACCTGCTCCGGGTGGTGCTCGAGGCGGGCATCCCGTACTTCGGCATCTGCTTCGGCAACCAGCTCTTCGGCCGGGCGCTCGGCTTCGGCACCTACAAGCTGAAGTACGGCCACCGAGGCATCAACCAGCCGGTGCTGGACCGCACCACCGGCAAGGTCGAGGTCACCGCGCACAACCACGGCTTCGCCGTCGACGCGCCGCTCGACACCGCCACCGGCACGCCGTACGGCGAGGTCACCGTCAGCCACGTCTGCCTCAACGACGACGTGGTCGAGGGCCTCGAGCTGCGTCGCGACGGCGAGCTGCGGGCGTTCAGCGTGCAGTACCACCCGGAGGCCGCGGCCGGGCCCCACGACGCGGCGTACCTGTTCGACCGGTTCTGCGAGCTCATGGGGGACGACGCCTGATGCCCAAGCGCACCGACATCGAGAGCGTGCTCGTGATCGGCTCCGGGCCGATCGTGATCGGGCAGGCCTGCGAGTTCGACTACTCCGGCACCCAGGCCTGCCGGGTGCTCCGGCAGGAGGGCCTGCGGGTCGTCCTGGTGAACTCCAACCCGGCGACGATCATGACCGACCCGGAGTTCGCCGACGCGACGTACGTCGAGCCGATCACGCCCGAGTTCGTCGAGAAGGTGATCGAGAAGGAGCGCCCCGACGCGCTGCTCGCCACGCTCGGCGGGCAGACCGCCCTCAACTGCGCGGTCGCGCTAGACGCCGCCGGCGTCCTCGAGAAGTACGGCGTGGAGCTCATCGGCGCCAGCATCGAGGCGATCGACCGCGGCGAGAACCGCGAGTCGTTCAAGAAAATCGTCGAGGAGCTCGGCGGCGAGGTCGCGCGCAGCGTGATCTGCCACTCGATGGACGACTGCCTCGGCGCGGCCGAGGAGCTCGGCTACCCGATGGTGGTGCGGCCGTCGTTCACGATGGGCGGCGCCGGCTCCGGGATGGCCTACGACGAGGACGACCTGCACCGGATCGCCGGCGCCGGCCTCGCCGCCAGCCCGACCACCGAGGTGCTCCTGGAGGAGTCGATCCTCGGCTGGAAGGAGTACGAGCTGGAGGTGATGCGCGACAAGGCCGACAACGTGGTGATCGTCTGCAGCATCGAGAACCTCGACCCGATGGGCGTGCACACCGGCGACTCGATCACGGTCGCGCCGGCGATGACGCTCACCGACCGCGAGTACCAGGCGATGCGCGACCTCTCGATCGGCATCATCCGCTCGGTCGGCGTGGACACCGGCGGCTGCAACATCCAGTTCGCGGTCGACCCGCGCGACGGCCGCCTGGTCGTCATCGAGATGAACCCGCGGGTGTCCCGCTCGTCGGCGCTCGCGTCGAAGGCCACCGGGTTCCCGATCGCCAAGATCGCCGCCAAGGTCGCGATCGGCTACACCCTCGACGAGATCCCCAACGACATCACCGCCGAGACGCCGGCCAGCTTCGAGCCGACCCTCGACTACGTGGTGGTGAAGGTGCCGCGGTTCGCGTTCGAGAAGTTCCCCGGCGCCGACCCGACGCTGACCACGCACATGAAGTCGGTCGGCGAGGCGATGGCGATCGGCCGCAGCTTCACCGAGGCGCTGCAGAAGGCGCTCCGCTCGCTGGAGACTCCGTCGTCCGGGAAGGGGGCGGCGCCGTTCGACTGGACGCACGAGTGGGTCGACCTCGACAAGGCGGCGCTGCTCGAGGAGATCCGGGTCCCGCACGACGGCCGCCTCAAGAAGGTCATGGACGCGCTGCGCGCCGAGGCCACGCCCGGGGAGATCCACGACGCCACCGGCATCGACCCGTGGTTCGTCGACCAGCTGGCGCTGGTCAACGAGGTCGCCGGCGAGCTCGCCGCGTCGCCCGAGCTGACCGCCGACGTGCTCCGCCGGGCGAAGCGGCACGGCTTCTCCGACGACCAGATCGGCAAGATCCGCGACATGCCGGCCGCGGTGGTCCGCGGCGTCCGGCACGCGCTCGGCATCCGGCCGGTCTACAAGACCGTCGACACCTGCGCCGCCGAGTTCGCCGCCCGCACGCCGTACCACTACTCGTCGTACGACGAGGAGACCGAGGTGCAGCCGCGGGAGACCCCGGCGGTCATCATCCTGGGGTCCGGGCCGAACCGGATCGGCCAGGGCATCGAGTTCGACTACTCCTGCGTGCACGCCAGCCTCGCGCTGTCCGCGTCGAAGGGCGGAGCCGGCTACGAGACCGTGATGGTCAACTGCAACCCGGAGACCGTCTCGACCGACTACGACACCAGCGACCGGCTGTACTTCGAACCGCTCACGCTCGAGGACGTCCTCGAGGTGGTGCACGCCGAGCGGCAGGCCGGGCCGGTCGCCGGGGTGATCTGCCAGCTCGGCGGCCAGACCCCGCTCGGCCTCGCCCAGGGGCTCGAGGACGCCGGCGTGCCGATCGTCGGCACCCCGCCCGCGGCGATCGACCTCGCCGAGGAGCGCGGCGCGTTCGGCCGGGTGCTCGGCCGGGCCGGCCTCAACGCGCCCAAGCACGGCACCGCGATGTCGTTCGACGAGGCGCAGGCGATCGCGGCCGAGATCGGCTACCCGGTGCTGGTGCGCCCGTCGTACGTCCTCGGCGGCCGCGGCATGGAGATCGTCTACGACGACGACGCGCTGGAGTCCTACATCCAGCG
>JABFXA010000149.1 GCA_013361955.1 Nocardioidaceae bacterium | reverse complement strand
CAGCCGGCGGCCGCGGCGGCAGCGGCGTCGACCGCCGCGGCCGCGTCCTCGACGGTGCCGTCGGCGACCGAGGCGACCACCGCCCCGGTGGCCGGGTCGACGACGTCGAACCGGCCACCGTCGGAGGCGGCGACGGGGACGCCACCGATGAGCAGGTCGAGCGGGAGGTCGGCGATCTGCTCGAGGGTGAAGTCGCCCATCGAGCCTCCTCTCAGTACGGGTTGGCGACGAACAGGTCCTGGGCCGGGAAGAGGGTGAGCACCTGCGGTCCGTCCTCGGTGATCACGATCTCCTCCTCGATCCGCGCGGCGGAGTAGCCGTCGGCGGCCGGGCAGTAGGTCTCGAGCGCGAAGACCATCCCGACCTCGAGCTCGATCGGCTCCTTCATCGAGTTCAGCCGGGAGATGATCGGCCGCTCGTGCAGGCCGAGCCCGAGGCCGTGCGCGAACTGCAGGCCGAACGCCTCCATCTCGCTGCCGAAGCCGAACTCCTCGGCCCTCGGCAGCAGCGCGGTGACCTCGTCGGTGCCGACGCCGGCCCGGATGCCCTCCATCCACTCGCGTGCCTGCCGGTAGGCGTCGCGCTGCGCCGGGGTCGCGCTGCCGACCGAGAAGGTGCGGTAGTAGCAGGTCCGGTATCCGTTGAACGAGTGGATGATGTCGAAGAACGCCTGGTCGCCGGGCCGGACGATCCGGTCGGTGAAGTTGTGGGGGTGCGGGTTGCACCGCTCCCCCGAGATCGCGTTGATCGCCTCGACCTGGTCCGAGCCCAGCTCGTAGAGCCGCTGGTTCGCGTAGCCGACGATCTCGTTCTCGCGGACGCCGGGCTTCAGCCGCTCGACGATGCCCTGGTAGACGCCGTCCACCATCGCGACCGCCTGGGTGAGCAGCATGACCTCGTCGTTCGACTTGATCACCCGGGCGTCGAGCATGTGCTGTTGCGCGTCGACGACCCTCAGCCCCTGCTTCTGCATCTCGAAGAGGAACGGCGGCTCGACGATGTCCACGCCGACCGGGAGGTCGGCGACCCCGGACTCGGTGAGCAGCGACTTGATCTCGGCGACCGCGGTCTCCATCAGGCCGACCGTCGGCGCGACCGCGCCGCGGAAGCCGAGGAAGCCGGCCCGGTAGTTGTCCTCCGGCACCCACTGCGAGTAGATCCGGTGGTGCTTCACCGCGGACCCGAAGTCCCACAGCATCGGCTCGCGGTCGCGGGTGAGCAGCGCGTAGCGGATCATCTTGTCGCCGAGCGCGCCGCCGATCCAGGTGTGCGTGGTGTAGCGGATGTTGTAGAAGTCGAAGAGCAGGAACGCGCCGCACTCGCTGTTCTCCAGCGCCTTGCGGGCCCGGCCCAGCCGGTAGTCGCGCAGCCGTGCGAAGTCGACCCGCTGCTCGTAGTCGACCCCCATGTGCCCGGGGGCCCCGAGCGGGGGGGTCACGGCCGGCCTCCTCCGTCGCCCGAGAGGCCGTCGTCGACGTCGGCGTCCTCGGGCTTCAGCCGGATCCCGGAGCTGTGCGCCTGCGCGTCGAGCAGGATCGCGAAGTCCTCGTCGACGCGGCCGCTGCTCACCGTGGCCTGGACGGCGGCGGCCGCCGCAGCGGCGACGGGCATCGGCACGTCGAGGTCGTGCGCGGCGGCGAAGCCGAGGTCGAAGTCCTTGCGCAGCAGCAGCGGCGTGAACGTCGGGGTGTAGTCGAGGTGCACGAACGCCGGCGACTTGTAGCGGGTGAACGTCGAGCCCATCACCGACTTGTTCAGGAAGTCCAGGAACGCCGCCCGCGACATGCCGCCCTTCTCGGCGAGCACGGTGATCTCCGCGAGGCACTGCGTGACCACGCCGAGCATCACGTTGTGGCAGATCTTGGCCAGCCGGGCGACGTCGCCCTCACCGACGTACGTCGCGCCCTGGCCGAGGTGCTCGAGCAGCGGCGCCACCTTGAGCCAGGTCTCCTCGGGGCCCGAGACGACGAGGGTGAGCATCCCCGCCTGCACCACCTTGCCGTTGCCGGAGACCGGGGCGGCCAGGTAGTCCACCCCCGCCCGGGAGCAGGCCACGCGCATCGCGGCGGAGGTCTCGGTGTCGACGGTCGAGCAGTCGACGACCGCGCCGGGCAGGTGGTCGGGGTCGGCGACCAGGCCGCCGTCGCCGGTCAGCACCTCGGCGAGGTCGGCCGGTCCGGAGACCATCGTGAAGACCACGTCGCGGTCGCGGAGGTCGGCGATGTCGTCGGCCACCCGGCAACCGGCGTCGGTCAGGGCCTCGGCCTTGCTGCGGGTGCGGTTCCAGACCGTGACGTCCTCGCCGGCGGCCGCGAGCCGGCGTGCCATCGCGGCGCCCATCCGGCCGGCACCGATCCAGCCGATCCTGGTCTGGCCGGGGGTGTGCCGGCCGTTGCTCTCCGAGACGGACATCAGGCTCCTGACTTCGCAAGCGTCGGGGCAGTGGGGTCGCCGGCGTCGCCGCCCAGACGCGCGGCCAGCCAGTCGGCCGTGCGCGGGCGGTGCCAGGGCGAGTAGTCGGCGCAGCCGTGGTTGGCCTCGTCGAGCATCAGCAGCTCGCTGCCGGCCACCGCGGCGTGCACCTTCTCGGCCTGCTGGAACGGGATCAGCCGGTCCTTGCGGCCGAAGACCACCAGCGTCGGCGCGGTGACGTCGCCGGCCACGTCGGCCAGGGTGAGGGTGTCCGCGACCGCGCGCGCCTCGTCGTCGGTGGCCGAGCCCGAGCGGACCCGGAACGTGTCGCGGGTCAGCGCCGGCAGCCCGTCCCAGCACTCCCCGAAGCAGAACGGGCCGGCCAGCGCCACCGCGGCGGTGAGCCGGTCGCCGAGCGCGGCGGCGACCCGCACCGAGTAGTAGCCGCCGAGGCTGACGCCCCAGACCGCCATCCGGTCCCGGTCGAGCCCGGGCTGCTGCCCGACGGTCTCCCACAGCACCTCGGCGACCGGGCCCCAGTCGCCGCGGATCCGCAGGTCGTACTCCGCCTCGCCCTGGCCGGGGCCGTCGACGCTGAACGTCGCGAGCCCCCGTGCCAGGAAGGTCTGCTCGGTGGAGCGGATCTCCTCCTTGGTGGAGTCCAGCCCCGGGATCATCACCACGACCGGGAACGGCCCGTCGCCGTACGGCGTGCGGACGACGGCGACCAGCGCGCCGTCCTCGAAGGGGATCTCCACCCGGCGACCGGGCGGGTCGAGGTGCGGCAGCGCGTCGGTGTAGGCCCGCACCGCGCGCCGGTGCGCGTCGCGCATCTGGTCGAGGTCCTCGACGAAGACGAACTTGGCGAAGTGGTAGTAGGCGGCGGCCTGGGCGAGGTGCTCGCCGCCGGAGCGCAGCCGGCCCTCCGCGAGCGCCTCGCGGCCGAGCGCCTCGTGCTGCTCGCCGACGGAGACCCAGGCGCCGCACCAGTCCGGCCAGCGCTCGACGGACGACGTGACGCGCGCGAAGTCCGCCGGGGTGACGCCGTTCGCGGTGAACCGCGGGCCCCAGTGCGCGATCGCCGAGGCGACCTTCTCGTCCATGTCGGGCTCCCGTCCGGGCGTGGGCGCGCCCTCCGCCCAAAAGGTACTGCAAACGAGTGCAGCCTCGTGCAGACCGTCCCGCATGTCAAGCGGTCAGGCTCAGTGCCGACAGGTGCTGCAATCGACTGCAGAATCGGCTAGCCTGCCTGCCAGCAGACCGGAGGAGGTCGCCCTGTTCCGCATCGACGTCGGCACGTTCAGCCCGCCCGTCGTCCTGGACCTCGCCGGCTCCACCGGGCTCCTGGACGCCGCCGGGCTGGAGGTCACCGAGCACGCGGTGGCGTCCTCCCCCGCCCAGTTCCGCTCCCTCGTCGACGGCGACCTGCAGGTGGCCCTGACCAGCCCCGACAACGTGCTGGCCTACCGGTTCGACCCGGGCAACCCGCTCGGCGAGCGCCTCGACGCCCGGGTGGTCGGGGCCGTCGACCGCGCGCTCGGGCTCGGGCTCTACGCCCGCCCCGGGCTCACCGCCGACGACCTGCGCGGCGCCCGGGTCGGCGTCGACGTGCCGCACTCCGGCTTCGCCCTCGCGCTGTACGCGCTGGCCGACCGGCTCGGCGTACGACGGGAGGAGTACGAGACCGTGTCGCTCGGGTCCACGCCGAAGCGGCTGCGGGCGCTGCTGGCCGGCGAGTGCGACGCGACCATGCTCAACGCCGGCAACGAGCTGCTGGCCGAGGCCGCCGGCTGCGTGCGGCTGGCCGGGGTGAGCGACCACCTCGCGCCGTACCTCGGCACCGTGGTCGCCGTGGTCGGCGACAAGCACCTGGAGCCGGCGCGGCTGCTGGCCGACGCGCTGGCCGAGACCTGCGCGGAGATCCTCGCCGGGCGGCTGGACGTCGAGGCCACCGAGGCGGCCGCGCGGCGGCTGGAGCTCGACGACACGCTCGCCCGCCGCTACGTCGACCGGCTGCGCAGCCCGACCGAGGGCGTGGTCGCCGACGGGGTGGCCGACCGTGCGTCGCTGCAGACCCTGGTGCGGCTGCGCAGCAGCTGGTTGCCGGCCACCGTGGACGGTCGGGACGCGATGGCGGGCGCGCTCGCGGAGGACTCGGGGCTTGTCGACCGTCGCTGAGCGGCGTACCCGCCCGATCCGCCTGCTGCAGGCGACGGCGTTCGTCGCCACCTTCGACCGGTTCGCGATGCCGCCGATGCTGGTCGCCATCGCGCACGACCTGGACACCCCGCTCGGCTCGGTGGTGCGGGCGGCCGGCGCGTACTTCCTGGCCTACGGGCTCAGCCAGCCCCTGTGGGGCTCGGTGTCCGACCGGTTCGGCCGGGTCGCGACCATGCGCGTCACGCTGCTGCTCGCCGGCCTCTGCTCGATCGCGTCCGCGGCCGCGACCAGCGTGCCGTACCTCACCGTCACGCGTGGCCTGTGCGGCGGCCTGTTCGGCGCGGCGTACCCCGCGGCCCTGATCTACCTGGGCGACACCGTGGCCGCCGCCGTCCGCCAGCGCGACGTGTCCCGGCTGATGGTCGGTGTCGCGCTCGGCACCGCCGTCGCCTCGGTCGGTGCCGGTGTCGTCGCGGATGTGCTGACCTGGCGGTTGATGTTCGTGCTCACCGGCGTAGCGGCGCTGGTCCTGGCCTGGCGGCTGCGGGTGCTGCCCGAGCCCGAGCGCGAGCACCACGGCGGCTCGTTCCTGCGACCGGTGGGGCTGGTCGCGCACTCGCCGGTGACCCTGTTCGTGCTTCTCTGCGCCCTGCTCGAGGGTGCCGTGCTGCTCGGCACGATCACCCTGCTGCCGCCGGCGCTGGAGGACGCCGGCGCGTCGACGACCGTGGCCGGCCTGGTGACCGGTGTGTACGGCGTCTCGGTGTTCGCGTTCGCCGGGTTCGTCGGCCGGTTCTCCCAGCGCTGGCCGGCCTGGCGGCTGATCGTCGTCGGCGCGGTCGCCGCCCTCGCGGCGTGCGTGGCGCTGGCCCTCTCGCAGCAGGTCGCGGTCGGCGTGCTCGTCGCGGTGCTGCTCGGTCTCGCGTGGACCGCGATGCACTCGACGCTGCAGACCTGGGCCACCGAGGTGCTCCCGCGGGCGCGCGCGACGGTGGTGTCGTTCTTCGCCGGCTCGCTGTTCGTGGGCAGCTCGCTCGCCGCCCTGGTCGCCTCGCGGGTCGCCGACGACGGTCGCTTCGGCGTGCTCTTCGCGGCGAACGCGGTGCTCGTCGTACCGCTCGGGCTCGGGGCGGCCGGCGTGCGCGCGCGGTGGAAGCGACCCGGTCCCGAGACCTCCGAGCCGTAGGATCCTGCTGTGTCGACCCCGACGCTCCGCGACGTGGCCGAGGCCGCCGGCGTCCACGCGGCCACCGCTTCGCGCGCCCTGAACCCGGCCACCCGGGGCCTGGTCAACGCGAAGACCGCGCGCCGGGTGATGAAGGTCGCGGAGCAGCTCGGCTACCGCCCGAACCCGATCGCGCGCGGGCTGAAGACCGCGAAGTCCGGCACCATCGGGCTGGTCATCCCCGACCTCACCAACCCGCTGTTCCCGCCGATCGTGCGCGGCATCGAGGACATCCTCGAGCCGGCCGGCTACAGCGGCCTGATCGTGAACACCGACAACGACCCGCACCGCGAGCAGTCGCAGATCGAGCGGCTGCGCTCCCGGCAGGTCGAGGGGCTGATCGTCGCGACCGCCCGGGTGCACCACCCGCTGCTGGAGCGTCTGCACGACGAGGGCGTGGTGATGGTGATGGTGAACCGCCGCCCCGAGGGCGTCGACGTCCCGTCCATCACCCCCGACGACGCCGCCGGCATCGAGCTCGCCGTCCGGCACCTGGCCGACCTCGGGCACACCCGGATCGCGCACGTCGCCGGCCCGCAGAGCACGTCGACCGGCGTCACCCGTGCCCGCGCGTTCCGCGCCGCCATCCGCACCCTCGGCCTCGAGGACGACCCGCGGCTGACGGCCACCGCGGCGTACTGGAGCGAGGACGCGGGCGCGGACGGCCTGCGGGTGCTGCTCGACGACGGGCAGGAGTTCACCGCGATCGTCGCCGGCAACGACCTGATCGCACTGGGCTGCTACGACGTCTTCCACGAGCGCGGCATCACCTGCCCCGACGAGCTCAGCGTGGTCGGCTTCAACGACATGCCGTTCCTGGACAAGCTCCGCCCGCCACTGACCACGGTCGCGATCCCGCACCAGCAGATCGGCGCCGAGGCCGCCCGGCTGCTCCTCGACGCGATCGCCGACCCGGCCCGCGCGACGCGGTCGGTCTCCCTGCCGCTGTCGCTGGTGGTCCGCGGCTCCACCGCTCGTCCCGGCTGAGCACGCCCGCCCCGCACCGCTGGTTGAGGTGCGAACCGCCAGCTGAGCCTCGAAACCCGGCGAGGTGCCCGCATCCGCAAACCACGGCCGTCACGTCCTGGTTCCGAGGGTCGCAGTAGCCCGCTCGCACGTCGACCAGCGGAGAAATGGGACAGCGCGTCCCGGCACCCCCCACCCACCGCCCCACCGGACTAGCCGAATTGGTCCACGCGGGCGATGTCCCATTCATTGCGGCGCTGCAACGATTGCAGGACGCCAATTTTCGATCCGGGGGGATCCGGGGGCGGAACCATGGATGCTGCACGTCTGAACGAGCCTGCTGCACACACGGAAGCACGAACGGGGACATCGCCGGCACCGGCGCACCACCACGGGATATCCAGACGGGGGCTGCTGCGCATCGGCGGAGCCGGTGTGCTCGGCACCGGGCTGGCCACCTTCGGCGGCGTCGGGGTGCCCTACCTGTCCGCGAAGGGCTGGCTGTCGGCCGACGGGGCCTTCGCGGCGGTGTCCACCGCGATCGGTGACCAGCTGTTCACCGAGGTCTTCCCGACCAGCCCGCTGATCCTCGACCCGTTCGTGGACGAGCTGCCGGTGCCCGAGGCGCTCCGGCCGTTGTCGCCCGACGCGGTGTCGAAGCTGAAGCCGCCGCCGGGGCCGGGACCCGGCGAGCAGAACTCCTACCGCAACGAGCAGCACCAGATCTGGCCGAGCACCCTCGGCCTGCCGGACCCGATCGTCTACGAGATCGACGTGCTGGTGCGCACGCACTCGTTCACCTCGTCGCAGGTGCTGCCGATCGACAACGCCGGGAATCCGACGGTGTCGTTCGACGCCGACCTGAACCGGTACCCCGCGGGCACCAAACGCTCGCTGCCGCCGAGCACGATCTACGGCTTCAACGGCACCTTCCCCGGCCCGATGATCAACGCGGAGTACGGCAAGCCGGCGCTGGTGCGGTTCAGCAACCACCTCGACGAGAACCCGATGGGGCTCGACCGCCAGGACTTCGGGTCACCGGTCTGGCAGTTCCTCACCCACCTGCACAACGGGCACACGGCACCGGAGAGCGACGGCAACCCGCACTACGCGATCACCGCCGGACCCCACGCGCACGGCTTCTTCCCGACGGACTGGGTGGACCAGCTCTACCTGAACCACCCGGCCGGCGGCGACGAGACCGAGAAGCAGAGCTTCTTCTGGTTCCACGACCACACGATGGACTTCACCGGGGCCAACGTCTACAAGGGGATGGTCGGGCTCTACCCCATCTACGACCCGAAGGACGGGACGGACATGGGCGACGAGCGCCAGGGCCTGCGGCTGCCCGGCGTCCGCACCAACCACGCCGACGGCAGCTTCGACGTCAAGTACGACATCCCGCTCGCGATCTACGACTGCCGCCTCGACGACGGCGTCACCCTGCACCACGACATCCACGACGACCAGTTCCCCGACGCGCACAACCCGCGCACCCACCCCGAGTGGTGGGGCATGACCTTCCACCGGCACTTCCCGAACCACGGGTTCGTCGGCGACATCTTCACGGTCAACGGCACCGCCTACCCGGTGCTGCAGGTCGACCGGCGCAAGTACCGGTTCCGGTTCCTGGACTGCTCGGTCTCCCGGATCTACGAGTTCAAGATGATGAGCTCGACCAAGGGTCCCAAGAGCGCGGTCTCGCTCGGGTACAGCGACGACGAGCTCGACGGTCAGTACCGGATCCCCGACGGTCAGCAGTGCATGCAGTTCACCGAGATCGCCACGGACGGCGGGCTGCTGCCGTTCGCGATCAAGCGCGACTCGTTCGAGCTGTGGCCGGCCAAGCGGCGCGAGGTGATCATCGACTTCACGCGGTACCTGGACGGCCATCCCACGACCAAGGGCGACGTGGTCTACCTGACCAACATCATGAAGATGGAGGACGGGCGGATGTGGGACAGCTCGTCCCGGTTCTCCTTCGACCCCGACTACATGGTGCCGATGGTCAAGTTCGTGATCGGGGACGACGCCCCGGACGCCAGCGTCCTCCCGGGCCCGAACAAGAAGCTGCGGGACCTGCCGCCGCTGCCGGCCGACTGGCGGACGCTGGCCCAGGACCGGAAGATCTTCGAGGTCAAGCGCGGGAGCGCGGGCGGCGAGATCGAGTGGTTGATCAACGGCGTGCAGTTCGACCCCGAGAACGTGGCCCGCAGCCTGAAGAACCCCCAGGGCAAGAGCCCGCTGGCCCTGCAGCCGCGCGGCAGCTTCGCGGTGTGGGAGATCCGCAACGGCGGCGGCGGGTGGGTGCACCCGTTCCACCTGCACATGGAGGAGCACCGGACGCTGACGCGCAACGGCGTGGACGTGACCAAGAACCCGCTCCCCTCCCACCCCGACGACCGCTCCCGCGAGGACCTGGTCGCTCTCGACCCGGGTGAGTCGGTGCTGGTGTACCGCGGCTTCCGGACCTTCGTCGGACCGTATGTCGCGCACTGCCACAACCTCCTCCACGAGGACCACGCGATGATGTTCGCCTGGTCGATCACACCGCCGTGACGGGGATCCGGCAGGTGCCCTGGCGGACGGCGCTGCCGCTCGCGCTCGTCGCTGCGCTCGGCAGCGAGTTCTGGGTGGTCGCAGTGCGCGGTGCGGTCGGCGCGACCGAGCGCACGTCGGAGCCGTTCGCGCAGTGGGTCCTGGACTCGGCTGTGGTGCTGCCGGCGTACCTGGTCGCCGTCGTGGTCGCGCTGTCCGTGGCCAGGCGCCGGTACGGGCCCGGCCCGCTGGCCCCCCGCCAGGTCGTCGGGTCGCTGCTGATGGTGGTGCTCGCGGCCACCCTGGTCGCGGCCGTGCTGCTGGCGGTCGACGCGGTGGTGGACTACCGGCTGCAGATGCAGAACCTGGGCCGGTCCTCCGCGCACGGAAGCTGCACAGACGCCTGCTTCGCCCAGCAGCACCGGGAGACGATCGTGCTGCAGGTCAAGGCGGTCGGGCTGGGCACCGTCCTGGCGCTGGTGTCGAACGTCGTGCTGCTCGGCGTCCTCGTGGCCCTCCGCGGCGGCCGCCTCGACCTCTCGGCCGGGCGGTCAGCTGCCTATCCGGCTCACGCCCGCGTGGCTGTCCCCCGACACGAAGTGCTCCGGGTGGTCCCCGGCCGCGTCCGCGAACGCCCGCATCGTGCGCACGAGGGCGTCCCTCCTCCCAGCGGGTAGCTCCTCGAGGATCGCGCGGATGGCCCGGCGCCGGTGGTCGAGCAGCTCCTGGGTGAGCTCCTCGCCGCGGGCCGACAGCGTCAGCGTCGTACGCCGGCGGTCGACGGGGTCGTCGCGGCGGTCGAGCAGCCCGAGCCGGACCAGGCCGTCACACGTGCGGGTCGCGTTCGACGGGTGCACCTCCATCCACCCGGCCAGCGCCCCCGAGGTCATCGGGCCGTAGTCGCCGACGATCACCAGCACCCGCCACTGCTGGAGGGTGATCGCGACGTCGCTCTCGGCGAAGGAGCGCGCGACGATGGCGACGAGGGCGCGGGACACGCCCATCACGGCGTCGACGTCGCGCTCCTCTGTGCCGTTTGCGCCCGGCATGGCCCAAGAATGACAGATTGCGCGCCTCACGTGGAGTGCCCCGGCCCGATTGGTCCGGTCCGTCCGTGTCTCGGCCCGGTTGGGCGGTCCGGACCCCGGCTGGCACCATGGCGGGACCAGAAACCGTCGGTCGAAGGAGCGGTCCGTGCCCCTCGAGGAGCCCACGAGCCCCGCGGTCGTGACGGCGGCCGTCCCGGGCCGGTGACCGACGCGTCGTGAGGACGAGACTCGAGCGGGCGCTCGCCCGTGTGCGTGGGCTGGTCGCCGACCCCCGCTGGCGCCGACCCGCGGCGGTCGCCCTCGCGGCGTACGCCGCGGCCGCGGTCGTGGTGCTGCCGCTGTCGTTGGCGCGCGCGCTCACGGCGACCGAGGTGCACGACACCATCGGGGTCTCGCCGTCGACGTTCACGCTGACCACCGCGGGGCACAGCGAGCTGCGGCTCGGTGTGGCCGGCACCGTCTACCTGCCGCGCTCGAACGGACCCCTCGGGCTGGTCGCCACCGTGGACGGGCCCGCGGAGACCAGCGGTGCGCCCGGCAGCGGGGGCGACCTGGCGGCGTTCGTCTCCCCCGAGATGCTCGGCCTGTACGCCGGCCTGTTCCACGACCCCGAGACCGCGGTGCGCGGGTACGTCGAGCTGGTCGAGCGCGCGCTCGTGCGCCAGGCCTTGATCGGCGAGGTGGTGCTCACCGCCGTCGCCGGCACCGGTCTCCTGGTGGCCCGGCAGCTGCTCGGCGTCCGGTTCCCGATCCGGCACCGCCGCAGCCGGACCGTCGTCGCGGTGGCGTCCGCGCTGGTGCTGAGCAGCGTGCTCGCCGCCTGGCAGCTCCGCGGCGCCGGCGACGGCCCCCGCTCCGGCACCTACTCGCTGCCCGCGCTGGACGGCACCCAGGTGGAGGGCGCGACGACCGACAGCCCGGTGCTGCGGCTGCTGCTCGGTGACGCGATCCCGAAGGTGCAGACGCTGGTGCGCCGCCAGGAGAGCGCCACCGACAAGTTCCGCAGCACCGCCACGGCCGGGCTGCTCGCCAGCCGCGACCAGATGAGCGGGCCGCGGGAGGGCGAGACGGCGGTGCTGATGCAGTCGGACATGCACTGCAACGAGGTGATGATCGCGGTCCAGGGCGAGGTACGCCGGCTGCTCACCGAGCAGTTCGGCGAGGACACGCCGGCGTTCATGGCGGTGACCGGCGACCTGACCACGAACGGCACCGCCGCGGAGCGGTCCTGCATCGAGCAGGAGCGGAAGATCGCCGGCGACGCCCCGGTCGCGGCGGTCACCGGCAACCACGAGAGCGAGCTGAGCGCCGAGCACATGAAGGCGGCAGGCATGACCGTGCTGGACGGCTCCACCGAGGACGTCGGCGACCTGTCCGTGCTCGGCGACGGCGACCCCGAGCGGACCGAGCTGTTCGGCGGCACCGGCCAGCGCGGCGACGAGTCCGAGGCCGACGTCGGGCAGCGACTGCGCAAGACCGCCGAGGAGGACCACCCCGACCTGGTGCTGATGCACGAGGCGTACGCCGCCGCGCCCTTCCTCGGCGTCACGGACATGACGACGTTCCTGCAGGGCGCGGGCCGATCGACCGTCCGCGAGGAGGACGGCATCGACGACGTACCGGCGTCCGCGGTGTTCTACGGGCACTGGCACCGCCGGGTCCCGCCGCGGGTCCTGTGGAACTCCGACGGCACCTGGACCCTGGTGATGGAGCTGGACACCAGCGGCGGCGCGATCGACACCCCGACCGTCGGCCACTTCTCCACGCCCTGGACGGCGCCGCAGCAGGAGGCGTCGTTCCCGGTGGTGTTCATGGACCGGGACACCCACCTGGTCACCGGCTACCAGATCTACTCCTTCGACACCGACGGCTCGGTCACCGTCGAGCCGCGCGTCGAGGTGGGCGACCCGTCGACCGGCACCGTCACCACCCCGGACCAGGCCGACCGCTGACGGCGGCCTCCCGCCGAGGCGCGCGTCGTTGCGGTCAGGACGACGCCGAGGCGTCAGCGGGTGGCGCGGAGGGTGTCGGCGGGGACGCCGCGGATCGAGGCGTCGAGGACCTCGACGGTGTGCGCCATGCCCATCGGGTGACCGGAGCGGGAGATCGCCGAGGCGACCTGCATCAGGCAGCCGGGGTTGGCGGTGACCAGCACCTCGGCGCCGGTCGCCACGATGGAGGCGGCCTTGCGGTCGCCGAGCTCGCGGGCCGGCTCGGGGTTGACGATGTTGTAGATGCCGGCCGAGCCGCAGCAGATCTCCGGGTCGGCGATCTCGCGCAGCTCCAGACCCGGGATCCCGGTCAGCAGCCGGCGCGGCTGGGCCCGCACACCCTGCGCGTGCGCGAGGTGGCAGGCGTCGTGGTAGGCGATCGAGAGGTCCAGCGGGTGCCGCTCGGCGACCGGTCCGAGCTGGTCGAGGATCTCCGCGACGTCGCGGACCTTCGACGCGAAGACGCGCGCCCGCTCGGCGTACGCCGGGTCGTCGGCGAGCAGGTCGGCGTACTCCTTCATCGTCGAGCCGCAACCCGCGGCGTTGACGACCACGTGGTCGACGCCGGCGCGCTCGAAGGTGTCGACGATGCCGCGCGCGAACGCCTGGCCCTCCTGCTCGCGGCCGTTGTGCACCGACAGCGCGCCGCAGCAGCCCTGGCCGGCGGGCGTCACCACGTCGCAGCCCTCGGCGGCGAGCACCCGCGCGGTCGCGGCGTTGACGCCGGGGAAGAACGCGCCCTGGACGCAGCCGGTGAGCAGGCCGACGACCGCACGGCGCGGTCCCTGCGCGGGGACGCGCTCCGGCACGCGCTCGGGCTTGGAGAGCCGGGGCGCGAGGCGCTCCATGGCGGCCAGCTGCGGCGAGACCCGGTCGAGCAGGCCGGTGCGGCGCATCGCCCGGTCGAGGCCGGTGCGCTGCAGCAGCCGCAGCGGGCCGCGCAGCACCCGCAGCCGGCGGGGGTACGGGAACAGCGAGAACACCAGGCCCCGCAAGGCCTTGTCCGCCCGGTCGCGCTCGTGGTGGCGCTCGACCTGGGCCCGCGTCGCCTCGATGAGCCGGTCGTACTGCACGCCCGACGGGCACGCGGTCACGCACGACATGCAGCCGAGGCAGGCGTCCCAGTGCGACACCATCTCGTCGCTCATCGGCTCGCCCTCGAGGCCCTGCTTCATCAGGTAGATGCGTCCGCGCGGGGAGTCCATCTCCTCGCCCCAGAGCACGTACGTCGGACAGGTCGGCAGGCAGAAGCCGCAGTGCACGCAGTCGCCGACCAGAGCGGCGTCGGGCGGGTGGTGCTCGTCGAAGGCACCACCGCTCGCCGGCATGCCCAGGTCGGTGATGCTTCCGGTCTCGCCGACGCTCATCCCAGGTCCCTCCGCTCGCTGACGACGAACCGGCCCGGCGCCAGCCGGTGCTCCGCGTCGAACTGGTCCTTGACCCGCCGCATCAGGTCGAGCCCGGGTACCGGGCCCCACACGTCGACGGACCGCTTCACCTCGGCCGGCGCGTCCACGACGACCGCGCTGCCGCCGTGCCGGCCGCAGACGGCCCGCAGCACGTCGAGCCCGGCCGGGTCGGTCAGCGCCGCGTGCACCACGCCGGTGCCGGCCGAGCCGCGCACGGTCGCGCCGACCTCGTGGGCGGCCTCGATCACGTCGCGGAGCCCGGAGAGCACGAACGTCAGCTTCACGCCGGTCTCCCCCGCCCCCCACGGGTACGAGGCCCAGCCGGCGGGCGTCTCGTCGGCCACCACGGCCTCGGCGCCGAGCAGCGAGAGGGCGGTCGCGACCCGGCCCTCGACGCCGTCGGGGTTGCCGCCGTACTGCACGGTGAGCGTGCCGGTGCCACCCGCGGGCCAGTCGACCTCGAGGGCGCCGGGCACGGTCTGGCCGTGCACCACCGCCTGGGCGAGCTGGTGCGCGCGGTCCGGGGTGTCGACGGGGACGCTCACCCAGCGCTGGACGGCGGGCACCGGGTGCAGCCGGAACAGCGCCTCGGTGACGACCGCGAGGGTGCCGTAGGAGCCGATCATCAGCTTGCCGAGGTCGTAGCCGGCGACGTTCTTCACGACCCGGCCGCCGGCCCTGGCGACCACGCCGTCGGCGCGGACCACGGTGATCCCGATCAGCAGGTCGCGCGCGGTGCCGACGAGCATCCGCTGCGGGCCGGACGCGTTGGTGGCCAGCGTCCCGCCGATGCTCGCGCCGCGGACGGTCTCGTCGAGGACCAGTCGCTGGCCGGCCCCGCCGACGGTGGCCTGCACGTCGGCCAGCCGGGTGCCCGCCTGCGCCTCGACGATCAGGTCGCCGGCGGCGTGGTCGAGGACCCGGTCCATCGCGGACAGGTCGACGACGACGTCGGCCGACGTGGGCGGCAGCGCCCAGGTGAGCTTGGTGCCCCGGCCGCGCGGGACGACGGTGAGCCCGCGCGCGGCAGCGGCCCGCACCACCTCGGCGACCTGCTCGGTGCTGGCCGGGCGGGCGACCGCCCCGACGGGTACGCCGTCGACGGCGTCGTCGGGCCCGCCCTCCCGTACGTCGTCGCAGGCGGACGCGACGGCGTCGTACGCGGTGGTCGTGGTGGTCATCAGAACGCCTCCGCCACCCCGGCCTCGACCAGCGGGTGGGCGCCCTTGCGCCGGCCGGGCACCTCGCCGCACAGCCGCGGGGTCGGGAAGATCTTGCCGGGGTTGGAGATGCCGTCGGGGTCGAACGCGCAGCGCACCAGCTGCATGGTGTCGAGGTCGTCGGCGTCGTACATCTTCGGCATGTACTTCGCCTTGTCCATCCCGACGCCGTGCTCACCGGTGATCGACCCGCCGTGCTGGATGCAGAGGTCGAGGATCGCGCCGCTGACCTCCTCGGCCGCCTCGGCCTCGCCCTCGCGGGTCTCGTCGAAGAGCACCAGCGGGTGCAGGTTGCCGTCACCGGCGTGGAAGACGTTGGCGACCCGGACGCCGGTCGACGCGGACAGCTCGGCGATCGCGGCGAGCACCTCGGGCAGGGCGGTCCGCGGGATCACGCCGTCCTGGACGATGTAGTCGGGGCTGATCCGGCCGACCGCGGCGAACGCCGACTTGCGACCCTTCCAGATCAGCGCCCGCTCGACGGGGTCGGTGGCGAGCCGCTGCTCGAACGAGCCGTTCTCGCGGCACAGCCGCTCCACCTCGGCGTACTCCTCCGCGACCTCGACCGCCGCGCCGTCGAGCTCGATGACGAGCACCGCGCCGGCGCCCTCGGGGTAGTTGCACTGGACCGCGGCCTCGGCCGCCTCGATCGCGAGCGCGTCCATCATCTCGATGGCCGCCGGCAGCACGCCGGCCGCGATGATCGCGCTGACCGCGGCCCCGGCGGCGTCGGTGCTCTGGAAGCCGACCAGCACCGTGCGCACCTCCTCGGGCAGCCGGGTCAGCCGGACCGTCGCGGAGGTGACCACGCCGAGCGTGCCCTCGGAGCCGACCACGGTGCCGAGCAGGTCGTAGCCGGGGGCGTCGGGCGCCGCGGTGCCGATCGTGACCAGGTCGCCCTGCGGGGTGACCAGGTCGGCGGCGATCACGTGGTTGGTGGTGAAGCCGTACTTGAGGCAGTGCGCGCCGCCGGAGTTCTCCGCGACGTTGCCGCCGATCGAGCAGACCTGCTGGCTCGACGGGTCGGGCGCGTAGTAGTAGCCGTGCGGGGTGGCGGCGCGGGTGACGTCGAGGTTGATCACCCCGGGCTCGACGACCGCGCGCTGGTCGGCACGGCATACCTCGCGGATCGAGCGCATCTTCGAGGTCACCACGAGCACGCCCTCGGCGTGTGGCAGCGCACCGCCGGACAGGCCGGTGCCCGAGCCGCGGGCGACGTACGGCACGCCCTGCTCCGCGCACGCCTTCACGACGCCGGCGAGCTGCGCGGCGTCCTCGGGGATCACCACGAGCGCGGGCGTGACGCGGTAGTGCGCGAGGCCGTCGCACTCGTAGGTGCGCAGCCGCGCGTGGTCGGTGATCACCCCGGCCGCGGGCACGAGCTCCCGTGCGCGGGCGGTGACGGCGGCGAGCCCGGTCGTCCCCGTGGTCATGGCGCTCAGTCCACCTGGGCGGTCAGGCCGGCCGACTCGATGCCGGCGACCGCCGCCGCCTCGTCGTTGTCGGACGTGTCGCCGGTGACGCCGACCGAGCCGAGCAGGCCGCCGCCGGCGTCGCGGACCAGCACCCCGCCGGGCACCGGGACGAGCGACCCGCCCACCGCGGAGGTGACCGCGTCGACGAAGTACGCCTGCTGCTCGGCGCGGGCCATGATCGAGCGCGACCCCATGCCGAGCGCCAGCGCGCCGTTGGCCTTGCCGAAGCCGATCGCGAAGCGCGCGTTGGACGAGCCGTCCTCGCGCTCGACGGCGACCACGTGCCCGCCCGGGTCGAGCACCACGACGGTCAGCGGCTTGAAGCCGGACTCCGCGCCGTGCCGGCGGGCACCCGCGACGATCGTGCGGGCGGTGTCGAGGTCCATCAGGCGGTCTCCTTCTTGTGCGCGCGCCGACGGTGCAGGATCGGCTCGGTGTAGCCGCTGGGCTGCTCGAGGCCCTCGAACACCAGCGCCCGCGCGGCCTGGAAGGCGTCGCCGTCGAAGCCCGGTGCCATCGGGGTGTACGACGCGTCGCCGGCGTTCTGCTCGTCGACGACCTGGGCCATCCGGCGCAGCGTCTCGTCGACCTGGTCGGCGGTGACCACGCCGTGGTGCAGCCAGTTCGCGACGTGCTGGGCGGAGATCCGGCACGTCGCGCGGTCCTCCATCAGCGGCTCGCCGGTGATGTCCGGCACCTTGGAGCAGCCCACCCCCGCGTCGACCCAGCGCACGACGTACCCGAGCAGCGACTGGCAGTTGTTGTCGATCTCCTGCTGCCGCTCCTCGTCGGACCACGTCGGGTCGGCCAGCGGCACCTGCAGCAGCTCGGCGCGGTCGCGGCGCCGGCCGCCGGCGGCGAGCTCCTCCTGGCGGGCCCGGACGTCGACCTGGTGGTAGTGCAGCGCGTGCACGGTCGCGGCGGTCGGCGACGGCACCCACGCGCACGTCGCACCGGCCTGCGGGTGGCCGATCTTGGTGGCGTACATCGCGGCCAGGCTGTCCGGGGCCGCCCACATGCCCTTGCCGATCTGGGCCCGGCCCAGCAGCCCGCACTCGATGCCGATGTCGACGTTGAGGTCCTCGTACGCCGAGATCCAGGTCTCGCCCTTCATGTCGTTCTTGCGAACCATCGGCCCGGCCTGCATGGAGGTGTGGATCTCGTCGCCGGTGCGGTCGAGGAAGCCGGTGTTGATGAACGCCACCCGCTCGCGCGCGGCCGCGATGCAGGCCTTGAGGTTGACCGTCGTCCGGCGCTCCTCGTCCATGATCCCGACCTTGATGGTCAGCGGCGGCAGCCCGAGCAGCTCCTCGACGCGGCCGAACAGCTCGACCGCGAAGGCCACCTCGTCGGGGCCGTGCATCTTGGGCTTCACGACGTACATCGCGCCGGTGCGGGAGTTCGGCTTGTCGGACCCGATCCGCAGGTCGCGGAGGCTGCCCAGAGCCGTCATCACCGCGTCGAGGATGCCCTCGGGCACCTCGTCGCCGTTGCGGTCGAGCACCGCGCCGGTGGTCATCAGGTGCCCGACCTGCCGGATGAACAGCAGCGACCGCCCGCGCAGGGTGACCTCCTCGCCGGTCGGCGAGGTGTACGCGCGGTCGGGGTTCATGGCGCGGGTGAACGTCTTGCCGCCCTTGGACACCTCGGCGGAGAGCGTGCCGTCCATGAGCTGCAGCCAGTTGCGGTAGCCGACCACCTTGTCGTCGGCGTCGACGGCCGCGACCGAGTCCTCGAGGTCCATGATCGTGGACACCGCGGACTCCACCAGCAGGTCCTTGACCCCGGCGGCGTCGGTGCTGCCGATGGCGTCGTCGCGGTCGACCTGGATCTCCACGTGCAGGCCGTGGTGCACCAGCACCACCGCCTCCGGCTCGGCGGCCGGCCCCCGGTGGCCGACCAGCTGCGCCGGGTCGGCGAGCCGGACCACCTCGTCCTTGACGGCGACCGCGAGCCCCTCGCCGTCCACCGCGTACGCCGTCGCGTCGGCGTGCGACCCGCCGGCGAGCGGGAAGTGCTCGTCGAGGAGGGTCCGGCCGCGACCGATCACCTCGTCGCCCCGGGCCTTGTTGTACTCCTTGCCGGGGGCGAGGTCGCCCTCGCGCGGCACCACGTCGGTGCCGTAGAGCGCGTCGTATAGCGAGCCCCACCGGGCGTTCACCGCGTTGGCGGCGAAGCGCGCGTTGAGCAGCGGCACCACCAGCTGCGGGCCGGCGATCCGGGCCACCTCGTCGTCCACGCCGCTGGTGACCACCTCGACGTCGTCGGGCTCGTCGAGCAGGTAGCCGATCTCGCGGAGGAACGCCTCGTAGGCCTGGGGCTCGGGCCGGCCCGGGTGCTCGCGGTGCCAGGCGTCGATCCGGGTCTGCAGCTCCTCGCGGCGCGCCAGCAGCTCGCGGTTGCGCGGGGTGAGGTCGTGCACGAGGGCGTCGAGCCCGGCCCAGAACGCGTCCGGGTCGACACCCGTGCCGGGCAGCGCCTCCTCCTCGACGAAACGGTGCAGGCTCGCGGCGACGGCGAGCCCTCCCTTGTCCACGCGATCGCTCATCGGACCCCTCATCGTTATTTCCACACAGTGGAAAAGAATTTCCCTATATTGGAAACTAGGCAGACAGAGTCGTGCGTGTCAACCATGACTCCCGAGGAGGTCGTCACGCCATGCCCGAGTCAACCAGCCGAGACGGCGGAGTCCAGTCGGTGCACCGCGCCCTCGACCTCATGGAGATCGTCGCGGACCGGGGCGGGCACCTCACGATCGGCGAGATCGCCGAGCACGCCGACGTCCCGCTGCCCACCGCGCACCGGCTGCTCCGCACGCTGGTCGCCCGCGGCTACATGCGCCAGCTGCCGAGCCGCCGCTACGCGCTCGGCTTCCGGCTGGTGCCGCTCGGCACCAGCGCCAGCGCCGCCGCCGGCATCGACGCGGAACGCGTGCTCCGCCGGCTGGTCGAGGCCCTCGGCGAGACCTCCAACCTGGCCGTGCTGTCCGGCTCGCACGCGCAGTACGTCGCGCAGATGCCCGGCCGGCACACCATGCGGATGTTCACCGAGGTCGGCCGGCAGGTGCACCTGCACTCCACCGGCGTCGGCAAGGCGCTGCTCTCCCAGCTCGGCGACGAGGAGGTCCGCGCGCTGGCCCGGCGGACCGGTCTCCCCGGCCAGACCTCCCACACGCTGACCAGCGAGCAGGAGCTGCTCGAGGACCTCGTGCGCGTGCGCGAGCGCGGGTACGCGCTCGACGAGGAGGAGCAGGAGTCCGGGGTGCGCTGCGTCGCGGTGGCGGTGCAGCCGGGTCCGCTCGCGTGGATGGCGGTGTCCGTGTCCGGCCCGGTCGGCCGGATGAGCGACGACCTGGTGCACCAGGCGGTGCCGCTGCTGCAGGAGGCGGCGCGGACACTTTCCGCGATGCAGAAGTAGCTGCTCGGGTTCGCCGGATGGTCACCTGTCCGGTACGTCGTGGTCATGTCGCGTTCCGGGCTCGTTGGGGCCCGTCGCAAAGGGTGAGGGCAACCTACGACCCCTCAGGAGCCCCCATGTCCCTTGCTCGTCGCAGCCTGCTCGCCGGCGGCGCCGCCGGCGTCGGCCTGGCCGTCGCCGGCTCGGTTCCCTCGCTCGCCGAGGCCGGCCCGCGGTCCGCCGCGGGTACTCCCCGCCAGCGTCCGTTCCCGCCGCTCGTCGACGACCCCGACGGCATCCTCGCCCTGCCGCCGGGCTTCAGCTACGAGATCGTCACCTACGCCGGTCGCACCGACCTCGACGACGGCCAGGGCAAGACCCCCTCCAACCACGACGGCACCGCCGTCTTCGACGCCCCCGGCGGCCGGTTCCGGCTGATCCAGAACCACGAGCTCGGCGCGGGCTCGAAGCTCGGTGTCCCGCACGTCGAGGGCACCGTCTACGACCCGACCGCGCTGATGGCCGGCGGCTGCACGGTCATCCAGACCGACCGCCGCGGCCGCAACCTCGGCGAGACCGTCGGCATCTCCGGCACCAGCACCAACTGCGCCGGCGGGCCCACCCCGTGGGGCACCTGGCTGACCTGCGAGGAGACCGAGACCAAGGCCGGCGGCGCGTGGAGCGGCAACGGCCAGACCGGCACCTACTCCAAGGACCACGGCTACGTCTTCGAGGTGTTCGCCGACGGCCGCGCGATCCCGGAGCCGATCAAGGCGTTCGGCCGCTACGCGCACGAGGCCCTCGCGGTCGACCCGACCCGCACCCAGGTCTACCTCTCCGAGGACGCCAGCAACCCGAACGGCCTGTTCTACCGCTGGACCGCGCCGAAGGGCACCAGGCTCGGCCCCGGCATCGCCCGCCAGCTCGGCCCGGAGGACGGCACGCTCGAGGCGATGGCGATCCACATGGACGACGGCTCGGTGCTCCCGGACGTCGCCTACATCACCTCGGCCCAGCTCGGCCGGCCGTTCAAGGTCACCTGGGTGAAGGTGAACGACCGCGACGGGCAGAGCGCCTCGGTGCGCAAGCAGTTCACCGACGAGATCACCCGCGGGAAGAAGTTCGAGGGCGTCTTCGGCACCGACGAGGGCGTGTACGTCGTGAACAGCTTCGCGTTCAACACCAACGACCTGCCGGCCGACGCGGTCAAGCACGACGGGATGGTCTGGTTCTACTCCTACCGGGACAAGACCATCACGCTGGTCACCTACTTCCCGCACCAGACCAGCACCGACACCGGGGCGGCGCCGCGCTACGACGGCGTGGTCTTCGACGGCCCGGACAACGTCACGGTCACGCCGTGGGGCACCCTGGTCCTCGCCGAGGACGGCGTCGGCGCCTCGCACGTGCTGAGCTCGGTGCCGGGCGGTCCGACGTACGCGATCGCGCGCAACCAGCTCAACATCGGGACCCCGGAGAACCCGGAGTTCTCCGAGTTCACCGGTCCGACGTTCAGCTCGGACGGCAAGGTGCTGTTCGTCAACATCCAGACGCCCGGCATCACGCTGGCGATCACCGGCCCCTGGAGCAGCTTCCTGGGCTGACCCCGACCCGGGCCGGCCCCAGCACCGACGGCTGGGGCCGGCCCGGCCTCTTCTCAGTGCCAGTCGCTGATCCGGACGTCGTCAGGCGCCGGGCGGCCGCGACCGGTCTCCACCAGCTCCTTGAGGCTGAGCAGGAACGTCGCCCACTTGGTGCTGCAGTGGTGCATGAACTCCACCGGCTCGCGCCAGCCCTCGTGCGCGAACAGCACGACGGTGTACTCCTCGCGCTGCTCGAGGCGCCAGTCGACCTCGGTGCCGATCCACTCCTCGGGACCGTCGACGACCCGCCAGCGCACGTGGCCGGCGGGGTCGAGCGCGAGCACCTCCATGTCGAATCCGCCGACGTCGCCGAACCGGAGGACCAGCTTGTCGCCGACCTCGCCGGTGCCGTCGGTCTGGACCGTCCACCAGCCGGCGAGGCCCTCCCTCGTGGTCACGGCCCGGTAGACCTCGTCGAGCGGCGCGACCACGCCGATGCGGTGCAGGATGTCGACCATTCTCATTCTCCTTCGTTGTCACGGTTGCGTTCGATCGCCTCGGCGATCCGCTTGATCCGGCGCAGGCGGGCGTCCCAGGTGGCGCCGACCGAGCTCAGCTGGGCGACGGCACGGGCGAGCTGCGCCTCGTCGACGTGGTAGCGACGCTCGCGGCCGGCGGGCGCGGCGTGCACCAGCCCGACCCGGTCGAGCACCGCGAGGTGCTTCGACACGGCCTGGCGGGTCACCGGCAGCTCTTGGCTGAGCGACGTCGCGGTGCCGGGCCCGTCGGCGAGCAGCAGGTCGATCATCGTGCGCCGGACCGGGTCGCCGACCGCCGACCAGAGGTCGTCGTCGACCGTCGTGCTCATGGCGTGCCGACCAGCCGCGCGACGTACGCGCCGAGCAGCGGGAGGTAGTGGTCCCACCCGGTCACGTGCTCGTCGTACTGCTCCTCGAGGACCGCGGGCTCCCAGCCCATCTCCCGGAAGCCGGTCTCGGTCATCCGCAGGTGCGTGCCCGACGCGGTCGGCAGCAGGTCGAACGTGACCAGCAGCGACTCACGGCTCCGGTCGCCCTCCGGGAAGCACCAGCGGAACGAGAACCGCCGCGGCGGGTCCACCTCGACCACGGCCATCGCGACCGTCATCGTGTCGCCGGTGCCGGCGTCTCGCCACACCAGCTCGCCGGGCGCACCCGGCGCCGGCTCGAAGCGCGCGTCGTCGGGCCACCACTCGCGGATGTGCTCGGGCCGGCTGACCACCTCGAAGACCACCTCGGGTGACGCCTCGACGTGGATGTCCCGCTCGATGGATCCGTGCGCCATCACCACTCACCTTTCGCAACCTTTGGTTGCGTCAGGTTACAACGGCGACGATCGATATGCAACCTTTGGTTGCAGGTGGGTCAGGCGACGAGCCCCGGCCGTGCCGCCGCCCGGCCGGCGTGCGTGAGCAGCACCAGGCCCGCGGTGATCAGCACCAGGTTCTTCACGACGAACTCGCCATCGGTGGTGAGCAGCAGCGGGTCGTCGTGGCGGAACATCATCGCCGGCGCCATCAGGAAGGTCAGGAACGTGCCGCCCAGGTGCAGGCACATCACCAGCAGCGCGAGCCGCAGCCCCACGCCGGTCATCAGCGCGACGCCCAGCACCACCTCGACCATGCCCAGCGCGGGCACCACCACGTCACCCGGCAGCCACGGGAGCGTGCGGGCCACCAGGTCCGTGACCGGCGAGACGCCGACGACCTTGAGCGCCCCGAACCACACGAACAGTGCACCGAGCACCACCCGCAGCCCCGGCAACGTCATCGGGCGCACCACGGCCGTCGCCGTCTCGCCCAGGTCCCGCAGCCGTCGTGCACCCCTCGTCGTACGCGTCGTGGCCATGGCCCCCGCCTCCCCAGACTCGTGCGATCCCCCAGTGAGATCAGCACCGACGATCCGGGAGCCGACTTGCGCGGTCCTTGGGTGCGAACGGGACCTCGCGAGTCCGGTTCAGGCGCCCGGCGGGTAACCCGGGTCGGGCGACAGGTGCTCGTGCACGCAGGTCCAGGAGCCACCGTCGCGACGCAGCACGATCGTCTCCCGCTCGTGCAGCACCTCCTCGGTGCCGGCCACCACCCGCCGAGTGCGGACGGCGTGCGTGAACACCGCCAGGTCGCCGTGCTCCTGGACGCGCCGGTCGGTGGACTCGCAGGCCAGCACGCGGAAGCCGTCGTCGCGCTCCCAGCCGCCCCACAGCGCCTCGTAGTCGGCGCGCGACGCGACCAGCCCGGGGGTGTCGTGGAACAGGAAGGTGGCGTCGGGATGGAAGTGCGCGAAGTACGCCGCCGCGTCGCTGGCCGCGAACGCGGCCACCAGGGACTCCGCGAACGCGTCGGGGGTCACGACGCCTCCCGCGGGGCCATCGCGCTGACCAGCTCGTAGGCGACGTGCGAGGCGGCGATGCCGGTGATCTCGGCGTGGTCGTACGCCGGCGCCACCTCGACGATGTCGGCGCCGACGAGCCGCAGCCCGGCGAGCTGCCGCAGCACCGCGAGCAGCTCGCGGCTGGTCATCCCACCGGCCTCCGGTGTGCCGGTGCCCGGCGCGAACGCGGGGTCGAGCACGTCGATGTCGATCGAGACGTAGACCGGGCGGTCGCCGACCCGGGCCCGGATCCGCTCCGCCACCCCCCCGGCGCCGAGCGCGTCGACCTCGGTCGCGGGGACCACGGCGAAGCCCAGCTCGCGGTCGTCGACGAGGTCCCGCGCGCCGTACAGCGGTCCGCGGGTGCCCACGTGCACGCACGCCGACGTGTCGAGCAGGCCCTCCTCGGAGGCGCGACGGAACGGCGTCCCGTGCGTGTACGCCGCGCCGAAGTAGCTGTCCCAGGTGTCCAGGTGGGCGTCGAAGTGCACCACCGCGACCGCTTCCTCGGACCCGAGCGCGCGCAGCAGCGGCAGTGCGACCGTGTGGTCCCCGCCGAGGACCAGCAGCCGGGACGCGCGCTCGCGCAGGTCGCGCGCGGCGTGCTCGATGCCGGTCACCGCCTCGTCGAGCGAGAACGGGTTCACCGCCATGTCGCCGGCGTCGGCGACCTGCTGCACCGCGAACGGGGACAGGTCCACCGCCGGGTTGAACGGGCGCAGCAGCTTCGACGCCGCCCGGATCGCGGCCGGCCCGAACCGGGCGCCGGGACGGTAGGACACACCCGCGTCGAACGGGATGCCGACCACGGCGACGTCGGTCCGGTCGACCTCGTCGAGCCGCGGCAGCTGGGCGAACGTCGGCGGCCCGGCGAACCGCGGCACCACGGTGTTGTCCACCTGCCCGACGTGGTCCCCGGTCACCACCCTCGGCAGCGGGTCAGGCACTGGTCGGTCCCTCCTTGAGCTCGTCGACGGCCTCGCGCTCGGCCTTGCGGTTGCGGATGATCTGCCGGTGCGCGGAGGCGTTCGGGTCCTCGACGACCTCCGGCACCTCCGCCTCACGCGTCGGCACCCAGCGCGGACCCTCCGGACCGTACGCGTAGCGCGGTTCCGGCGACACGTAGAGCATCGCGAAGTAGAGCGCCGCGGCCAGCCCGATCGCCACCGGCAGGCTGATGTCGACGCCGCCGGCCGCGTTGCGGAACGGGCCCTCGATCAGCGGCGGGTAGTTCGCGAACAGCAGGCCTGCGACCGCGGCGGGGATCCAGGCCGCCATCCCGCGCCAGTTGATGCCGTTGTCGAACCAGTAGGCGCCGCCCCGCATGCCGAGGTTGAACACCTGCAGGTCCGCGGGCCGGTAGTGGCCGCGCCGCACGACGTACCCGACGGTCATGATGATCATCCAGGGCGTGGTGCAGATGACGATCGCGCCGATGAAGGCGTTCACGCTGTCGATCAGGTCGAAGGCGAGCCGGCCGACCAGGATGAACACGAAGGCGAACGCGCCGATGAACAGCGACGCCTGCACCCGGCTGAACCGCGGGAACACCGAGGAGAAGTCGAGGCCGGTGCCGTACAGCGACGTGATGCCGGTGGACAGCCCGCCGAGGAACGCGACCACCATCAGCAGCACGGCGTACCAGAGCGGGGACACCGCGATCAGGCCGACGATGTAGTCGTCGCCGGTGACCAGCGTCGCCGTGACCACGCCGAAGAGGAACGGCACCAGCGTGGCGCCCTGCGCGCCGAGCGTGGCCAGCAGCAGCGAGCGGGGCGGGGTGTTGGCGGGGATGTACCGCGACCAGTCGCCGAGGAAGGCGCCGAACGAGATCGGGTTGCCCATCACGATCAGCGCGGAGAGCACGAACGTCGGCCAGAAGCTGCCGAGCGCGTAGGCGTCCGAGCCGGGGTTGAAGCCGAGGTCGACGTCGCCGGCGTACGCCACCGCGCCGAGCAGGATCAGCACCGTGTTGCCGACGACCACCACCTTGTTGACCAGCAGCATGAACGCGTAGCCGTAGACGACCACGACGATCACCATCGCGCCGAGCACGGCGTAGATGACGCCGCGCAGCAGGTCGGAGTCGGGGACGTCGAAGAGCCGGATCAGCGCGCCCACCAGCGCGTCACCGCTGACCCAGACCGAGATCGAGTAGAACGCGATCGCGGTGAGCAGCGAGAGGAACGAGCCCAGCACCCGGCCGCGCACGCCGAAGTGGGCGCCCGACGAGACCGCGTTGTTGGTGCCGGTCAGCGGACCGAACAGGCCCATCGGCATCAGGATCAGCGCCCCGACCAGCACCCCGAGCACGGTCGCCGCGACGGCCTGCCACAGCGACAGCCCGAGCAGGATCGGGAAGGTGCCGAGGATGACGGTCGCGAACGTGTTCGCCCCGCCGAACTGGATCCGGAACAGGTCGAACGGACCGGAGTGCCGGTGCTCCGCGGGGATCGTGTCGATCCCGTGCTGCTCGACCTCGGTGGCGCGCGGCCGCTGGATGGACTGGGGAGAAACGCCGGCACTGCTCATGACTGCTCCTGAGGACGGGGCCTGCTCGCTCCGACGAGCACGGGGAGTGTCTGGACACTAGGCCCAGGTTTACCTCTGTGCAATAGTTGTTGCCCATGAGAGTCCAACGGGTGGTGGACCTGTCTGTACCCGTGGACGCCGGCACGGTGGTGTACCCCGGCGACCCCGTACCGCGGTTCGAGGTGCACAGCACCATCCACGGCGAGGGCTTCAACCTGCTCGAGGTCCACCTTGGCTCGCAGTCCGGCACGCACGTGGACGCGCCGTACCACTTCGAGGAGGACGGCCTGCGCATCGACGAGGTGCCGGTCGAGCGCTTCGTCGGACCCGGCGTCGTCGTGGACGCGACGGACCTGCCGGCCCGCGGCGAGATCACCCTCGCGCACGTGGAGCCCGTCGCGGACCGGATCGGACCGGGGGTCGTCGTGCTGCTCCGCACCGGCTGGAGCGAGCACTACGGCTCCGCGGCGTACTTCGAGCACCCCTACCTCGGCGCGGAGGCGTGCCGCCGGATGCTCGACCTCGGCGCACGCACGTTCTGCATCGACGCGATCAACATCGACGAGACGCCCGACGACGAGCACCCCGGCGCGGGGTTCCCCTGCCACCACCTCATCTCGCGCCTGGACGGGGTGATCGGCGAGAACTTCCGGCTCGGCGACCTGCCCGACGGCGAGTTCCTGGTCGCCTGCACCCCGATTCGGCTCACCGGCGCCGACGGCGGTCCGGTTCGTGCCGTTGCGATACAACTGGGCGCATGAGCAGGAGGACCCGGCTGGCGGTCGTCGAGCAGCCGCGCCAGGCCGTGCTCATCGGCACCAAGCTGCGCACCGCTCGCAAGCTGCGCGGTCTCACCCTCGACCAGGTCGCCCGTTCCGCCGGGCTCACCAAGGGCTTCGTCAGCCGGCTCGAGCGCGACGACGTCTCCCCCTCCGTCGCGTCGCTGGTCTCGGTCTGCGACGTCCTCGGTCTGCGGGTGGGCGAGCTGTTCGACCCACCCCGCACCTCGGTGATCCGGGCCGGCGAGGGGCAGCTGATCAACTTCGGCGGCGAGGGTGCCGTCGAGCGGCTGGTCACGCCGGGCACCCAGACCGCCCTCGAGGTGATCCACTCGGTGATCGAGCCGGGCGGCAACGGGGGCGAGGAGCTGTACGCGCTGTCCTGCGACGCGGAGTGCGCCTATGTGCTGTCGGGCACCGTCGAGGTGGTGCTCGAGGACCACACCGAGACACTCAGCGCCGGCGACGCGATGACGTTCCCCGGCAACTCCCCGCACACCTGGCGCAACCCCGGCCCGCGTCCCTGCAAGGTGCTGTGGATCCTGGCGCCGGCGCCGTAGGGGGATCGCCGGTTGAGGTGCGAGCCCGCTGGCCTGTCGCCACCAGGGGGACTGTGTCTGGGGGTGGGGAATGGTTGTGGTGACCGGGCGTCTTCGGGTGCCTCGTGTTCGCCTGGGGGGTGCTCCGGGGGTACGCCGGGCGCTGCGGCGGCGCGTCGCCGACCGCCGTCTTCTGTTTCTGCCTTGGCTTGCGTTCGGTGTCCGGCGGTCGTCGCCGCGGCCAAGCCGCTTGACGCGCTCCGCCGCACCCCCTGCGCACCCCTCGGTCGGCCACGGGGCATGGGTGTGGCCCGGCCACCTGGAGGGGGTGGTCGGGTCGCACGCGTGCACGTTGCTTAGTTGAGGTGCGGGACGAGGTGTTCTTGGCCGAGCGGACTGAGCCATCGATACCCGTCGGGTTCTCGGGTGTAGTGCCAGCCGTGGTGGGTCTTCTGGTTGTGATGGCGTCTACACAGGGGCGCGAGGTTCGCTGGGCTGGTTTGGCCGGGTGGGCCGTGCTCTTGGTAGGGGGCGATGTGGTCGAGGTCGCAGGACCGGGCGTCGGTGCGGCAGCCGGGGAACACGCAGTGCGTGTCCCGGAGCACCACCAGGGTCTGCATCCATTCGGGTGGGTCGTGCCGGTCCACGGCCTCGGTGCTGGCCATGTCCAGGACCGGTTGGATGTGGACCTTGCCGACGCGTTCGAGCCAGTCGGCGATCAGGGCGAGGGTGGCGGGGCCGAGCTTCTCGATGCTGCCGGGAGTCCCCTTGTCGAGGTGGTCGGCGTCCACGTGCAGGAACAGGGTCGGCGTTCCTGCCGGGCGCAGCGGGGTGTCGACGTCGAGGTCGAGGACCTGCTGGGGGTCGGCGAGCATGCCCAGCGCGGTCGCGCGGCGGGTGTCCACTGGACTGGTGTCGCCGAGCCGGCCCAGCGTCGTGGCGAGGTCGCTGATCGTCTCGTCGAGGCCCTGGGCGTCCAACGTGTCGAGCCGGGCGTACACGTCGGTGGTCGCGGGGGTGTCCGGGCTGATGTCGAACCACACCCCGCGCGCCGCCAGCGCGTCCTGCTCGCGGGTGCGGCCCGCTCCGGGTCGAACCGTGCCTCGGCCAGCCCCACGGTGGAGGTGATGGTCTGGCCGGTGAGCCGACCGCGCTTTCCGGCGACGGCGAGGTGGCGGTCCACGAACCCGGCGGCTTCTCGGGAGAGGGGGATGGTGTGCTCGGCGGCCTTCAGTGCCTGCCAGGCCGGGAGGTGAGGTCCTGCACCAGCCGCCACAGCCGTGGGAGGCGGAACC
>JABFXA010000143.1 GCA_013361955.1 Nocardioidaceae bacterium | reverse complement strand
GACCCCCGCGCCGCAGGCCCGCGCCGAGCAGCCGAGCAACGAAGGTCCCTACGTCACCCCGCTGGTCCGCAAGATGGCGGCCGAGCACGACGTCGACCTGGCCTCCCTCACCGGCAGCGGGGTCGGCGGCCGGATCCGCAAGCAGGACGTGCTCGACGCCGCCGCGAAGCAGAAGGAGGCGGCCGCCGCACCGGCCGCCGCGGCCCCGCAGGAGCCGGCCGCGGCCGGTGCTCAGGCACCCACGCCTACCGCACCGAGCCCGCTGCGCGGCAAGACCGAGCCGATGAGCCGGCTGCGCAAGGTGATCGCCAAGCGGATGGTCGAGTCGCTGCAGGTCTCCGCGCAGCTGACCACGGTGGTCGAGGTCGACGTGACCGCGATCGCCCGGCTCCGCAACCAGGCAAAGGCCGACTTCGCGCAGCGTGAGGGCGTCAAGCTGTCGTTCCTGCCGTTCTTCGCCAAGGCGGCCATCGACGCGCTCAAGGCGCACCCGTCGCTGAACGCGTCGATCGACACGGAGAAGGGCGAGGTCACGTACTTCGACCACGAGAACCTCTCCGTCGCGGTCGACACCGAGCGCGGCCTGCTGACGCCGGTGATCAAGGAGGCCGGCGACCTGTCGATCGCGGGCCTGGCCCGCAAGATCGCCGACGTCGCGGAGCGCACCCGCACTAACAAGATCACCCCCGACGAGCTGTCCGGCGGCACCTTCACGCTGACCAACACCGGCAGCCGGGGCGCGCTGTTCGACACCCCGATCATCAACCAGCCGCAGGTCGCGATCCTCGGCACCGGCTCGGTGGTGAAGCGCGCGGTGGTGATCGACGACGCGAACCTCGGCGAGACCATCGCCGTACGGCAGATGGTGTACCTCGCGCTCACCTACGACCACCGGATCGTCGACGGCGCCGACGCGGCCCGCTTCCTCACCGACGTCAAGCAGCGGCTCGAGGCCGGCCAGTTCGAGGTCTGAGCGTCACCCCCGTGCACCGGGGTGGATAGGTTCGCGGGCATGAGGTTCCTCATCGCGGGTGCGTCCGGCTTTCTCGGTACGGCGTGGCGCGACCACCTGGCCCGGCAGGGGCACGAGGTGGTCCGCCTGGTCCGGGGCGAGCCGATGTCGGCGAACGAGTCGCACTGGGACCCGTACGCCGGGGACCTCGACCGCTCCCAGGTCGAGGCCGCCGACGTGGTCGCGAACCTGGCCGGCGCGCCGCTCGCGCACTGGCCCTGGACCGAGTCCTACCGCCGGACGTTCCGGGAAAGCCGTGTCGAGACCACCCGCACCCTGGCCGAGGCGGTCGCCGCGTCCGACCGCCGGCCGGCGCTGGTCGCCCAGAACGGCATCGCCGGGTACGGCGACCGCGGCGCCGAGCCGCTGACCGAGGAGTCGGCCACCGACGCGGACACGTTCATGGGCGGCGTCACGAGGGACTGGCAGGCGGCCACCCAGCCGGCCGCGGACGCGGGGGCGCGGGTGGTGGTGCTGCGCACCGCCGTGGTGCTCGACAGCCTGCGACCGCTGATCCTGGTGTTCAAGGCAGGCCTCGGCGGGCCGGTCGGGTCGGGCGAGCAGTACTTCTCGACGATCTCGCTGACCGACTGGGTGCGCGCGGTCACGCACCTGGCGACGAACGAGGGCTCCTCCGGCGCCTACAACATCGCCGCGCCCGAGCAGACCACCAGCGCCGAGTTCGCCCACACGCTCGGCAACGCGCTGCACCGGCCGAGCAGGGTCCCGGTGCCGGCGTTCGTGCTGAACACCCTGGCCGGGACGATCTCCTCGGAGCTGCTGAACTCCACGCGCGTCGAGCCGGCCCGGTTGCTCGCGGAGGGGTTCGGCTTCGAGCACCCCACGCTGGAGAGCCGGGTCAGCGCCGCGCTGGCGTGACCGAGGCGACCCGCCAGGACCCCTCGGCGCGGACCAGCACCACGTCGCGCGTGCTGGGACCGTCGCGCGGCAGCGGCAGCCGGGTCGAGCCGTGCACCGCGACCGCCGCCGCGAGCCGGTCGGTCACCCGCAGCCGCCAGCGCGACGACGACCGGTCGAGCACAAGGAGCTCGAGCAGCTGGGTGCGCAGCCCGCGGACGACATAGCCGCGGGCCAGGTAGCCGCGCAGCAGCCGGACGTCGGCGGCGCCGGCGCGCGAGCCGGCCACGTAGAGCGAGCGCAGCCCGGCCTCGGACCCCTGCGCCCACGCCGCGGCCCGGCGCTCGTCCCAGGCCCG
>JABFXA010000289.1 GCA_013361955.1 Nocardioidaceae bacterium | reverse complement strand
TCTACGACCGGGCCCGCGGCGTACCCGGGCCCGACCGCGACGGCCACGACCACGGCCACGGGACCGCCTCGGTGGGCGCGGCGTGAGCACCGGAGCGGCCGATCGTGGCGCGGTCGCTCACCCGCCGCCGACCCTGGTCTGCTTCCATGCCCACCCCGACGACGAGGTGCTGCTGACCGGCGGCACCATCGCCCGCGCGGCCGCGGAGGGCCACCGCGTGGTCCTCGTCGTGGCCACCGCGGGGGAGAACGGATTGGCCGACCCGTCGGCGCGAGGCATCTCCGGCGGTTCAGCCGGCGGACTCGGGGACCGTCGGCTGCGCGAGCTCGCAGAGTCGGCTCGGGTGCTGGGCGTCGCCCGTGTCGAGCTGCTCGGGTACGCCGACTCCGGGTCCGGCCCGCGCGCGGCGGGTGCTCCGTCGGGAGGGCCGGGCGCGTTCGCCGACGCCGACGTCGACGAGGCCGCCCGTCGGCTGGCCGTGATCCTGGCCGAGGAGCGCGCGGGCGTGCTCACGGTCTACGACCCGAACGGTGGCTACGGGCATCCGGACCACGTGCAGGTGCACCGGGTCGGCTACCGCGCCGCCGCGCTCGCCGGGACACCGGTGGTCCTCGAGGCCACCATCGACCGGACCTGGTTCGTCCGCGGCGTGCGCCTGCTCCGGTTCCTCGGCCGGGCCCTGCCCGTGCCGCAGCTGCCGGACGAGCGCACCGCCTACACCGGGCGCGACGAGGTGACGCACCGCGTCGATGTGACGGCGTACCTCGGCCCCAAGCGTGCCGCCCTCCGCGCCCACCTCAGCCAGCAGGGCGGTGGGGCGCGGACGATCGCGCTGCTGCTGGCCCTGCCGCGGCCGCTGGCCCGGATGGTGCTCGGCACCGAGTGGTTCCGGGATCGGGGAGCGCGGGCGGGGCAGCGGTACGCCGACGTGTTCGCCACCGTGCCCCGCTGAGCCACCGTCGCGTCTCTCACGTCCGCCGGTGGAACTCGACGCGACGGTCGGCGGTGAGCGTGTGGTGGTAGCGCTCGTCGTGGATGCGGTGGTGATGGAACGTGCAGAGCAGGATGCCGTCGTCGAGGTCGGTGCGGCCACCGCGGCTCCAGGAGCGGAGGTGATGGGCCTCGCACCAGGCGGGCGGGATCGTGCAGCCGGCGGCTCGGCACTGCCGGTCCCGCAGGGCCATCGCGTGGCGCTGGGCGCGTGTGTAGAGGCGGCTGCGGCGGCCCAGGTCGAGGATCTCGCTGTCGGTGCCGAGGACGACCGGGACCAGGTGGGCGGTGCAGGCGAGGCGGCGGGCGGTGCCGGCGGTGATGGGCGTGCCGTCGGCGAGGGTCGCGGTCCCGAGCCCGCTGAGCAGGGTCTGGAGATCGATGAGCACGTTGACGGTGGTGGCGGTGCCGCCGTGCTCCGGCAGCACCTGCTCGGGGAGCCGGTCCAGCAGGGCGCAGAGGGCGATCCCGAGGCGCTGGTCGAACGGCAGCCGGTCCACCTCGCCGGCTCCGTCGGCCACGGGCGCCACGGCGTGGCGTCGGGGCGCGGTGAACGCCTCCAGGACGGTCCTGAAAGTCGCGGCGGTGGCGTCGGGGACCCGGCCGCGCAGGTAGGTGGTGCCGTCGCCGGCGCGGTGGAACGCCAGCCAGGTGTGCTTGCGGGCCTGGCGCTCCTCGGCCTCGAGGGCGCGGCGGTCGTGCTCGTCCCCGACCTCGGGCGCGACCCGGGACAGGATGGTCTTCCCGACGCGGCGCAGCCCCTTGGGGTCGAAATGGTCGGCCAGCGCGACGAGCTCCTTCTCGCACGCCTGGACGAGGGCGGGGTCCAGCCCGGCGGGAAGCCGGTCGAGGGCGGAGACGATGGCCTCGGCGTGCTCGCGGGTCAGCAGCCCCTCCGCGAGGGCGGACCCGGTCGCGGTCCACTTCTCCGCCAGGGCATGGCCGAGCCGCTCCTGCCGGGTGGCCTCGCGATGTCCGCACGCGGTGTGCTTGTCCAGCCAGGCCCCCGGGGAGCGTGACGCGTCGGCCTCGGCCACGTCGGTGGCCGCGGCGAGCAGGGCCAGCTTGGTCGCGTGCAACCGCTCCCCGGCCCGGTGCAGCCTCAGCAGCGCCGCCGCCTTGTCGTCCGCGGAGAGGTAGGCCGGGTCGACCCCGCGCACGCCGTCCAGCGCGCGCTCGATCGCCTCGATGCAGGCCAGCAGCGGGGGCTGCGGCACGGCACCGGGTGCGGCTCCGGGCGGGGCGACGGG
>JABFXA010000021.1 GCA_013361955.1 Nocardioidaceae bacterium | reverse complement strand
AGGACCGCGGGTACCTCGGCGACGGCCCGGCGCCGACCCCCGCGGACATCCCGCGCGCGACCCGCCTGGCGTCCCGGGTCGGCCTCAGCGCGCTCGCGCTCGCAGCCACGCTCGCGCGCCGGCCACGTCGCTGACCTCCGGTACGCCGGCCGGCCCCACCGGACGACGGACGACCACCACGTCGACGCCCAGTCCGTCGGCCGCGTCGAGCTTCGCGCGGGTCAGGTCGCCGCCGGAGTCCTTCGTGACCAGAACCCGTACGTCGTACGTCGTCATCAGCCCGGTCTCGCCCGCCACGTCGTACGGCCCGCGGCTGCGGAGCACCGTCCACCTCGGCGGCAGGTCCACGTCGACCGGTTCGACGACCCGGACCAGCACGTCGCGCAGCCCGAGGAACGGGTCCAGGGCCTGCCGCCCGGTGGTGAGGAAGACGGTGCCGCCGTCGTGCCGGGCGGCGACGCCCGCGGCCTCGTCGTGCGAGCCGACCCAGGTCCAGCGACCCGCGCCGGGCAGGTCCGACCAGCCGGGCCGGGCGAGCCGCAGCAGAGGCGTGCCGGTCGCCGCGCACGCGGTCGCGGCCGACGCGGAGATGGCACGGGCGAACGGGTGCGTGGCGTCGACCACCGCGTCGTACCCGTCGAGGGCGTCGCGGAGCCCGGCCTCGCCGCCGAACCCGCCGACCCGCACCCCCCCGACCGGCAGCCGCGGCGAGCGGACCCGCCCGGCCAGCGACGACACCACGTCGACGCCGTCCCCGACGAGGAGAGCGGCCAGCTCCCGGGCCTCACCCGTGCCGCCGAGCAGCAGCACCCTCACGCGAGCCCACCCGGTACGACGGGCAGCGGACCCGGCCCGCGGTGCGCGAGGTCGAGCAGGGCGTCGACGTCGAGGTGCTCCTCGAGCGCGTCGGCCAGCGCGTCGAGGCGGGCCTCGCGGCGGGCCGGGAACGACACCTCCTCGTCGGGCTCGGCGCCGACCGACCGGAGCCACGCGCGGCGGAACGCGTCGCCCTCCAGGCTGCCGTGCCACATCGTGCCGGCCACCGGCCCGGAGCGGGCCCCGCCGGGGAACTCGTCGGCGGAGCCGACGGACACCCTGCCGTGGTGGATCTCGTAGCCGGAGGCATCGACGCCCAGACCCGTGCCGCTCGGCAGCCGCAGCACCTTCCCGGTGCCGAACTCGGTGCGCACGTCGAGCAGCCCGAGGCCCTCGACCTCGGCCCCCGGGTCGCCCTCGACCCCCGCCGGGTCGGCGATGCCGCGGCCGAGCATCTGGAAGCCGCCGCAGATCCCGAGCACCGCCCCACCGCGTGCCGCGTGACCGACCAGCGCGTCGGCGATGCCGCGCTCGCGCAGCCAGGCCAGGTCGGCGAGCGTCGCGCGGGTCCCGGGCAGCACCACCACGTCGGCGCCCGACAGCGCCCTCGGCCCGGTCGCGAAGACCACGTCGAGGCCGGGCTCGAGGCACAGCGCGTCGACGTCGGTGAAGTTGGAGATCCGCGGCAGCGCCACCACCGCGACCCGGGTGCCGCCGATCCCGCTCCGGCCCGCGCGCCGCTCCTGCAGGGCCAGCGAGTCCTCGCTGTCGAGCCACAGCCCCGGCAGCCACGGGAGCACCCCGTAGACGCGTCGCCCGGTGAGCTTCTCGAGCGTGTCCAGCCCGGGCCGCAGCAGCGAAGGGTCGCCGCGGAACTTGTTCAGCACGAAGCCGGTCACCAGCGCCTGGTCGTCGGCGTCGAGCAGCGCGACGGTGCCGTGCAGCGCGGCGAACACCCCGCCGCGGTCGATGTCGCCGACCACCACCGTCGGGATCCGGCCGTGCCGGGCCAGCCCCATGTTCACGTAGTCCCACGCGCGCAGGTTCACCTCGGCCGGGCTGCCGGCGCCCTCGCACACCACCACGTCGAACCGACCGGCCAGGTCGTCGTACGCCGCGAACGCCGCCTCCGCGAGCGCCGCCCGGCCACCGGCGAACTCGTTCGCCTCGAGGTGGCCCGCCGGCCGGCCCATCACCACCACGTGGCTGCGCCGGTCGCTGCCGGGCTTGAGCAGCACCGGGTTCATCGCGGCCTCAGGCTCGACGCGGGCGGCCACCGCCTGCACCCACTGGGCCCGCCCGATCTCGGCGTCGTCGGCGGTGACCATCGAGTTGTTCGACATGTTCTGCGCCTTGTACGGCGCGACCCGCACGCCGCGGCGCGCGAACGCCCGGCACAGCCCGGAGGTGACCACCGACTTGCCCG
>JABFXA010000396.1 GCA_013361955.1 Nocardioidaceae bacterium | reverse complement strand
CATCCAGGCGGTCGAGCAGCTGACCATGACCACGCTGCGCAACATCGTCGGCGGCATGGACCTCGAGGAGACGCTGACCAGCCGCGACAACATCAACAGCCGGCTGCGCGGCGTCCTCGACGAGGCGACCGGCAAGTGGGGGATCCGGGTCAACCGGGTGGAGCTGAAGGGCATCGACCCGCCGCCGTCGATCAAGGACTCGATGGAGAAGCAGATGCGCGCCGACCGCGACAAGCGTGCCGCGATCCTGACCGCCGAGGGCCAGCGGCAGTCCGCGATCCTCACCGCGGAGGGCTCGAAGCAGGCCGCGATCCTGTCCGCCGAGGGTGCCCGCGAGTCGCAGATCCTGCGGGCGCAGGCCGACCGGGAGTCCTCGATCCTGCGGGCCCAGGGTGAGGGGCAGGCGATCCAGACGGTCTTCCAGGCGATCCACGACGGTCAGCCCGACCAGTCGCTGCTGGCCTACCAGTACCTCCAGATGATGCCGAAGATCGCCGAGGGCGACGCGAACAAGGTGTGGATCGTGCCCAGCGAGATCGGCAAGGCGCTCGAGGGCCTGGGCTCGACGATGAACAGCCTGCGCGGCATCCCCGACGACGTCGAGGGACCGCGCAAGCGCGTCGACATGGGCTCGCCGGTCCCCGACGTGCCCGCCGACCGGACCCTGCAGACCACCCACGACGAGGTGGCAGCGGCGATCGCCGCCGCGGAGGCGTCGAGCAACCTGCACGGCAGCCGTGAGGCGCTCGGCAGCGACGCCGGTCCGATCGCCGCGCCCGCCGACGAGCCCGCGCCGGAGACCAAGGGCGACCCGGGGGAGCCGCCCGCCCAGTGAGTCCTCTCGAGATCGTCGCGGTCCTGCTGGCCGGGGTCGCGGCCGGCACGATCAACACCGTGGTGGGGTCGGGGACGCTCGTCACCTTCCCGACCCTGCTCGCGATCGGTGTGCCGCCGGTGACGGCCAACGTGTCCAACACCCTGGGCCTCGTCCCGGGGTCGGTCTCCGGTGCCATCGGGTACCGCCGCGAGCTGGCCGGTCAGCGGTCCCGGCTGCTGCGCCTGGGCACCGGCTCGGCGCTCGGCGGCATCGCCGGCGCGCTGCTGCTGCTGGTACTGCCCGACGAGGCGTTCCATGCGATCGTGCCGGTGCTGATCGGGCTGGGCTGCCTGCTGGTGGTCTTCCAGCCGATGATCAGCGCGCGGGTCGCCGCGCGGGCCGAGGCGCGGGGCATGACCCGGCCCGAGCACGGCGCGCTGTGGGTCTGGGCGCTGGTCGCCCTGGCCGGCGTGTACGGCGGCTACTTCGGCGCCGCGCAGGGGGTGCTGCTGATGGCGATCCTCGGGGTCGGCCTCACCGAGTCGATGCAGCGCAACAACGCCACCAAGAACGTCCTCGCGGGCCTGGTGAACCTGGTCGCCGCGCTGGTGTTCATCGTCGTCGCCCCCCACATCGACTGGGCCGCCGCCGGCCTGATCGCGGTCGGGTCGGTGATCGGCGGCCAGATCGGCGCGACCGTGGGCCGGCGGCTGCCGCCGTGGGCGCTGCGGGCGTTCATCGTGGTGGTCGGGGTCGCGGCGATCACCCAGTTCGTGGTCTCGTCCTGATCACGCGTGCGGGCCGACCCGCACCGGCTCGAGCGCCAGCACCGGCTCGGCCTCCAGCACCTCGCCGAGCCGGGCGACCTGCTCCTCGAGCTGGCGTAGCCGCTGCGCGCCGAAGCGCCCCCAGGTCTCCACGGTGACCTGCACCCGCCGGCCGGCACGGCGCTGGTGCCACACGCCCTGCACGGCCCCGTCAACGACGACCACGGGGTAGTTGCCGGCCTGTCCGCGCGCGAGCGCCCGCTCGGCGGCGTACCCGGGGAACATCACCTCGCGCGGCGCGAACCCCACGGACAGCGCGTCGAAGTACGGCAGCAGCCGCACCGAGCGGGCGGGCGTGGGGACCGTGGTGTCGCCGGCGTTGACCCACATCGCCTCGCCGTCGACGCTCACCTCCTCGACGTCCGCCGCACGCAGCACCGAGTCGCACCACTCGACGGAGGTGCTCAGCCAGCGCGCCAGGTGACCCGGCGTGGCCGGACCGTAGGCGCGGAGGTAGCCGTGCAGGAAGGCCCGCAGCGCCTCCTCGCGCGAGGCGGGCGCGAACGTCGGGTCGCGCCGGCGCGGGTGCACGTAGGTGACCTTGCGGCCGCGGTCGGCGCCGAACACCAGCACGCCGGCGTGCGAGGCCGCGCCCACCGCCTGCCGCCACCGCGGCCAGAAGGTCTGGAAGGCCGGCATCACCGGGTCACCGGCCCACGACCCGGCGCGCGCCACCACCTCGCGGTCGAGCTCGTCGACGGTCAGCTCGCCCTCGAGCAGCGCCTCGGAGATCGCGGCGACCACGTCGGCGGTCTGCTCCGCACTCATCCGTACGTCGTCGGCGAACGCGCTCCGCGGCGTCGGCAGCGCGGCGAGCGCACCCGTCCACACGCCGAGGTCCGCGGTCGGCACCAGGTGCACGGTCCCGCGCGGCCCGAAGGTCTTGGTCAGCGAGCCGTCGGCGATCGCGTCGCGCACGGTCTGCCGGGTGCTGCCGGGCAGCCGCAGCGCCACCGACATCTCCGCGGCGGACAGGATCTGGGCGTGCGCGCCGTGCATCGCCCGGACCACACCGGCCGGGGTCGGGTCAGCCGGGGGAGCGGTGAGCGCGTGCCGGGCCAGCCGGCGCGCCCGCAGGTCCCGGCCGGTCAGCGCGGGCACCGCCTCAGTCGGTGAAGCAGATCGCCCGGAACCGCTTCACCAGGTCGTCCGGCACGGCCCCGGCGTCGAGGTCCTTGCGCTGGTAGAGCCACAGCAGCAGGTCGGAGGCGGTGCCCGACAGCACCGGGGCGTCGTCGCCCACGCCGCGCAGCACCCGCGCCGTGCCCGGCCGGTCACCGTCGACGAGCGTCCACGCGTCGTCGGTGTCGGTGGCCCGGAAGGCCAGCGTGCCGTCGAGCGCGGTCTCCGGCGGGTCGTCCGGGTCGTCCTCGGAGGCGACCGAGAAGTGCAGGAACTCGTCGATCGAGTCGGCCGCGACGTCCGGCGCGATGTCCAGGCTGCCGCCGGCCGCGTTGACGGCGTCCCAGTGGTGCACCGCCGCCTCCTGCACCTGGTGGCGGGTCACGAACGCGACGTCCTGCTGCCAGGACGCCCAGGTCCACGCGTGCGCGGACTGGTCGGCCTCGCGGAGCACCTGCACCAGCCGCTGCGCGCCGGCCACGAACGCGTCGACCAGGCCGTCCTCCTCGGCGTGCGCCGGGCGGCGGCCCTCCTCGGGCGGCTCGTCCAGCAGCTCCTCGACGATCGTGCCCCAGAACCAGTGCACCTCGGTCAGGTGCCGCACCAGGTCGGCCACCGACCAGTCCGGGCAGTGCTCCACCCGCGCCGTGAGGTTGTCGCGGGTGGCGTCGGCGAACCCCGCGCTGTGCTCGGTGATGGCGGCGATGTAGTCGAACGTCGAGAGCGTCATGCCCCCGAACCTAGGGCCGCGCGCCGACACGCGGCCACCGAGTTGTCAGGCGGTGGCGGGGTCATGGCGCCCTGAGCACCTGACAACTCGGCGGCTAGGCGCCCACGTAGGCGTCGAGCCAGCGGCTGATCTCGTCGAACGCCGACTCGCGGACCTCCTTGCGCGACATCGTCACGTCGTGCAGCGCCCCCGGGACGCGTACCAGCGTCACGTGGTCGGCGAGCTTGTGCGCCCACCGGCGGATCTGCTCGACGTCGAGCACGATGTCGGTGCTCGCGCAGGTGTCGTCGTACTCCTTCGGGCGGCCGCTGGCGCCGGAGGTCAGCACCAGCACGGGCGCCGGCACGGCGAGCCCGCGGTGCGCCCGCGCGTGCCCCCGGCGTACGGCGCGCAGCCAGCCGGCGTACACCGGCCAGGACTGCAGCGGCTTCCAGGCCAGGTCGAAGTCCCACTCGCCGTCGTGGTCGCGGTGCAGGCTGCGGGCGTAGAAGCCGGACACGTCGCGCGGGATCGCCAGGTAGGGCCGGCGCGCGCCGATCTGGTCGATCGCCTTGGTGCCCGCGGTGCGCAGCAGCAGGCTGCCCTGCAGGTCGAGCCACGGCGAGTTCAGCACCATCGCGGCGATGTCGGGCTGCCGGTCGTGCGCCCACAGCGGCATCACCAGCCCGCCGGTCGAGTGTGCGCTGACCACGACGTGGTGGTGGCCGTCGCGCTGCACCACCCGGGAGAAGGCCTCGTCGACCTCCTCGTAGTACGCCGAGAGGTCGGTGACGAAGTTCGGGGTCTGGTGCGGACGCAGCGACCGGCCGTACTTGCGCAGGTCGAGCGCGTAGAAGTCGTAGCCGCGGGACACCCAGTAGTCGGCGGCCGGGGTCTGGAAGAAGTAGTCGGCGAACCCGTGCACGTGCAGCACCGCGCGCCCCTTCGACGAGCGGGCCCTGCGGGTGACCAGGGTGGCCTCGACGACCCCCTCCTCGTCGTCGCGCAGGGTGATCGTCTCGACGTGGTACGGCTTGCCCAGGACGTCGACCGTGCCGGCCGCGGTGCTCGTCATGGCGCCATCCTGACCTACGCCGCCAGGAGGCACCTAGGGTCCTCTCATGCCCCGCCGCCCCCGCCCGGCCCGCGTCGCCGACCTGCACGACGTCGCGCGGTCGATGCCGCACGTCACCGACGCCGGCCGGCCGGGCCGCCCGGTGTACCAGGTCGGCGGGAGGTCGTTCCTGTTCTTCCGCACCGCCCGGCCCGACGCGTTCGACCCCGACACCGGTGAGCGGTACGACGACGTGGTGGTGGTCTGGGTGGCCGACGAGGGGGAGAAGCAGGCGCTGGTGCAGGACTCGGGCTCGCCGTGGTTCACCACCCCGCACTTCGACGGGCACCCGTCGGTGCTGCTGCGCACCTCGCGGGTCGGCGAGCTCACCCGCGACGAGGTGGCCGAGGTGGTGCAGGACGCCTGGCTGTCCCGGGCGTCGCCGACCCGGGCGCGGCGCTGGCTGGAGGCGGCTGGGCTCGAGAACCCTCAGCGCCGCGAGTAGATCTCCCGGATCACGTCCTCGATGTCCGGCTCCTGGATGGACAGGTCCGCGACGTCGTAGCCGGAGGCCACCGACGCGACGATCGGGGCGGCGCTGGCGCCGGCCGGGAAGGACAGCCACTGCCGCGGCCCCTCGACGCGGGTGACCCGCGCGCCCGGTACCTCGATCGGCGCCGCCTCGTCGACCAGGTCGACGACCAGGGTGCGGGTCGACTCGCCGCGCGCGTGCAGGCCGGCCAGCGACCCGTCGTACACCAGCGAGCCGTGGTCGATGACCATCACCCGCCGGCAGAGCTGCTCGATGTCCTGCAGGTCGTGGGTGGTCAGCAGCAGCGTCACCTGCCGCTCCTCGTTGACCCGGCGGAGGAACTCCCGCAGCCGGCCCTTGCTGACCACGTCGAGGCCGATGGTGGGCTCGTCGAGGTACAGGATCTCGGGGTCGTGCAGCAGCGCCGCGGCGATGTCGCCGCGCATCCGCTGGCCCAGGGAGAGCTGGCGGACCGGGGTGTCGAGGAGCGCGCCGAGGTCGAGCAGCTCGGTGAACTCGTCCAGGTTGCGGCGGTGCCGCTGCGGGTCGACGCGGTAGATCCGGCGCAGCAGGTCGAACGAGTCGCGCAGCGGCAGGTCCCACCACAGCGTGGTCCGCTGCCCGAACACCACGCCGATCCGGCGGGTCAGGTCGACGCGCTGCCGCGACGGGTCGATGCCGGCCACCGAGAGCCGCCCGCCCGTCGGCACCAGGATCCCGGTGAGCATCTTGATGGTCGTGGACTTGCCGGCGCCGTTCGGCCCGATGTAGCCGACCATCTCGCCCCGCTCGACGTCGAAGGAGAGGTCGCGCACGGCGTGCACCACGTCCGTCGTACGTCGCACCCGGCCGGCGCGGCGGCGGACCACGAAGGTGCGGCTCAGGTCCTCGACCTCGATCAGCGACATGTCAGCTCCCCGTGGACCGGTAGCGGCGCACCCCGGTGCGCCAGGCGAGGGCGGCGAGCGCGCAGACCACGACCGCCGCGACGGGCGACGCGAGCTGCAGCGCGGCGGGCAGCCCGAACGGGTCGGGGATGTCCAGTACGAACAGCGTCGGGTACCAGTTCACGAACGCCACCGGCACCAGGAAGGTGAGCGCCCGGACCACCTCGCGCGGGTAGATGGTGAGCGGGTACTGGGTCATCGCGTTGCCGCCGTAGGTGAACGCGTTGGCGACCTCCGAGCCCTCGGTGGTGAGGAACTGGAAGCTCGCGCCGAGCACGAAGATGCCGGTGAAGATCAGCGTCCCGCACACCAGCATCCCCACGGTGACGAGCACCCGCGCCGGGTCCCAGTCGACGTCCACGCGGGTGATCGCCCAGGCCAGCACCAGGCTGCCCTGGGCGACCCGGCCGAGCCGGCGGATCGCGAACTCGTCGGCGCAGACCTGCACCAGCACGCCGACCGGGCGGACCATCATCGCGTCGAAGCTGCCCAGCCGGATCCGGCGGCCGAGCCGTTCGACGTTGCCGACGACCAGGTCAGCGAGGCCGAGGCAGACCGCCGTCGCGCCGTACAGGAAGGCGATGTCGCGCAGCCCGAACCCGCCGAGGCTGTCGACGTTGGTGAACATCACCATGATCGCCACGAAGTCGATGCCGGTGATCACCACCGACGCCAGCGTCATCAGCAGGAACGACGCGCGGTAGGTCCAGCTCACCCGCACCCACATCCCGGCGAGCATCAGGAAGGCCCGGGTGTTCCAGGCCAGCCGTGCGGCCAGCGGCTCAGCCACCCTGGACCACCAGCCGCCGGTCCGCGACCCGGAGGACCAAGCCGCAGCCGAGCAGCAGCACCGCCGCCCAGGTGGCCTGGAGGCCGAGCCCGGCCACCGCCTCGACGCCGGTGCTGTGGCCCAGCCAGAGGTCGATCGGCGTCTGCACGAGCGCGGCCCAGGGCAGCGCGAGGACCAGGTCGCGGGTCCAGCCCGGGAACAGCACCAGCGGCACCGCCAGCCCGGAGAAGAACACCGCGCACACCATCGCCAGGCTGAGCACCCCGGTCTGGTCGAGCAGCCAGAACGCCGTGCACGCCACCAGCATCCGGATCCCGAAGCTCACCACCACGCCGAGCGCGACCGAGACCAGGAACAGCAGGTACGTCGCCGGCGAGTCCGGGAACCGCAGGTCGAACAGCAGCGCACCCACCACCGTGGGCGCGAGCCCCCGGGTCAGCAGGTGGTACGCCGACCGGCCGAGGTCGCCGGCGAGGTACCAGCCGAGGAAGCTCACCGGCCGGTACAGGTCGATCACGATGTCGCCGGTGCGGATCCGGTCCGCGACGTCGTCGGTGGTGCCGCCGCCCCAGACCGCGACGGTCATGATCATCGCCTGCGCCAGCCAGCAGAACGTGACCGCGTCGGTGACGTCGTAGCCGCCGGCGGTCGGGTTCTCCTTCCACACCGCGATGTAGGTGAAGGAGATGATCACCCCGAACACCGAGTTGGTGAAGATGCCGGCGAGCGTCGCCGCGGTGTACGTCGAGTAGCGCCGGAAGGAGCGCAGCGCGACGGCGACGTACAGCATGGCTGCGTTACTCAACCATCCCCCGTCCCGGCTCCGGTCGCCGGGTCTGCTCAGTGCTGGTAGGTGCCGTGCAGGATCGCGCGGCCGGCGGTCTTGAACACCAGGTTGAACGACACGACGGCGGGCGACGCGTCGGCGTCGACGCCGAGCGAGTCCTCGGTGACCGCGTGCACCACGAAGTAGTAGCGGTGCACCTGGTCGCCCTGCGGGGGAGCGGCGCCCATGAAGCCCGCCGAGCCGCCGTCGTTGCGGACCATGAACGCGTTGCCCGGCAGGGTCGCGCCCTCGGCGCCCGCGCCGGCGTCGAGGCTGGTCACGTCGGCCGGCAGGTCCACGAGGATCCAGTGCCAGAAGCCGGAGGGGGTCGGCGCGTCCGGGTCGAAGCAGGTCACGGTGAAGCTCTTGGTGCCGTCGGGGACGTCGGACCAGCTCAGCTGCGGCGAGGTGTTGCCGGCCGACGCGACCTGGTCGTCCTTGAGCGGCTGACCGTCCTGGACGTCGGCGCTGGTGACCGTGAACGAGGGAACGGCGGGAAGCAGCTCGTAGGGGTCGGGGCTGACGGGACGGTCGAGGCTCATCGCGGCTCCTTCGGTCGTGGACGGTCCTGGCCCGACGTTAGCGCGCCGCGCCCGCCCGCGTCCGGTCCGCGGGCGGGTGCCCCGGCCCGGACGCCGACCGCGAGAATGGGCGCCATGACGCACCCCCGACTGCAGGCCGTCCTCGCGGCCGTCGAAGCCCTGGACGTCGACGCGATGCGCGAGGCCCGGGACCGCCAGGACCAGCTCACGAAGCCGCCGGGCGCGCTCGGGGTGCTCGAGGAGGCGTCCGTGCGGCTGGCCGGCATCCAGCGGGTGTGCCCGCCGGAGCCGATGACCCGGCCGGCCGTGGCGGTGTTCGCCGGCGACCACGGCGTGCACGCCCAGGGGGTCACGCCGTGGCCGCAGGAGGTCACCGCGTCGATGATCGAGAACTTCCGCGCCGGCGGGGCGGCGGTCAACGTGCTGGCCCGGCAGGTCGGCGCCGAGGTGTACGTCGTCGACATGGGTGTCGCGGCCGACGTGGCCAGCGGGCCGACGGTGTGGGACCACAAGGTGCGCAGGGGTACGTCGGACCTCGCCATCGAGCCCGCGATGAGCGTCGACGAGGCGGTGCAGGGGCTGCTGGCAGGCGTCGCGGTCGCGGACCGGCTGGTCGACGCGGGGCACGACTGCCTGCTCACCGGCGACATGGGCATCGCGAACACCACGCCGTCGGCGGCTCTCGTCGCCGCCTTCACCGGGACGGCGCCGGCGCAGGTCACCGGTCGCGGCACCGGCGTCGACGACCCCACGCTGGCGCGCAAGGTCGAGGTGGTCGAGCGGGCAGTGGCGGACCGTCCGGTCACCGACGACCCGGTGCAGACCCTGGCGTCGCTCGGCGGGTTCGAGCACGCCGGCATCGCCGGCTTCGTCCTCGGTGCCGCCGCGCGGCGCGTGCCGGTCGTGCTCGACGGGGTGATCGCCGGGTCGGCGGCCCTGGTCGCGCACGCGCTCGCGCCGGACGCCGTGACGCACTGCTTCGCCGGGCACCGCAGCGTCGAGCCCGGGCACGCGGTCGCGCTGGCCCGGCTCGGGCTGCGGCCGCTCGTCGACCTGGACCTGCGCCTCGTACCCGGTGGGGCTGCGGCTGGCGGGCCGGCGTGTCGTGGTGGTGGGCGGCGGCCACGTCGCCCAGCGCCGGATCCCGCGGCTGCTCGCCGCGGCCGCCGACGTGGTGGTGGTCTCGCCGGAGACGACGCCGGCCGTCGAGGCGCTGGCGACGTCGGGCGAGGTGACCTGGCACGAGCGCCCGTACGCCGAGGGCGACCTCGCCGAGGCGTGGTACGTGATCGCCGCGACCGACGACCCGGCCGTCAACGCCCGGGTGGTGGCCGAGGCCGAGTCGCACCGGGTGTTCTGCGTGCGCGCCGACGACGCGCTGCACGGCACCGCCTGGACGCCCGCGGTCGGCCGGCACGCCGGGGTCACCGTGGCGGTG
>JABFXA010000232.1 GCA_013361955.1 Nocardioidaceae bacterium | reverse complement strand
GGTCGGTGATGACGACTTCGCCGTCGAGTGTGACCAGGTCCGAATCTCGGGCGCGGCCCGCACCGACGAGGTCGTCCACAACGGCGACTACTACGCGCACGTCGTGATGCCCGCCGGTTCGGAGGACGCGATCGCCGAGGGGTTGCGGATCCGCTACGACGGCGACTCGCCGTGGGTCGGCTCCGACGACCTGGTCGACCCGGACCTGCAGATCGGAGCCGGCTGCACCGCCGACCAGGTGGTCGGCCACACGATGGGCCGGCTCGCCGGCGTCGACACGGGCCTCGACCCGGTGCTCGTCTCGCGGGCACTCGACAGCGTGCTGCGGCACAACCACCGCGACGGCTTCACCGGGCACTTCAACCACATGCGCACGTACGCACTCAACGACGAGGCCGGGCTGCTGGTCTGCAGCTTCCCGCGCGGCGACCGGCCACGGCGACCGTTCCCGTACTGCAACGAGGTGTGGACCGGGCTCGAGTACTCCGCTGCGGTCGGGCTGCTGGTCGACGGCCGGCCCGGCGACGCAGAGCGGGTGGTGCGCGCGGTGCGGGACCGCTACGACGGCCGGCGCCGGAACCCCTTCGACGAGGTCGAGTGCGGCCACCACTACGTCAGGTCGATGGCCTCCTGGGGGCTTGTCGACGCCTGGCTCGCCACCGAGCAGGAGCACCACCCCCGAAAAGGAGACTCGGCATGACCCACCACGACAGGACACTGCTCCCGCCGGGCGGCGGGATGAACCGCCGTACGTTGCTGAAGGGCCTCGGCGTGGCCGCGGCCACCCCGGCCCTCGCCGCCTGCAGCGGCGGTGGCGGCGGCGCCGCGTCCGAGGGCAGCAACACCATCACGATGATGTACAACGGCGACGCCACGCAGCAGAAGGCGTTCAAGGCGCTCTTCGCCGAGTTCGGCAAGGTCAACTCGAAGATCAAGCTGGTCGCCCAGGGCATCCCAGCGGCGAGCTGGGCGGCGTTCTCCAACACCGTGGCCACCCGGATCGCCGGCGGACAGGTCCCGGACATCATCCAGATCGCCACCGAGGGGCAGCGGTTGTTCGCGTCCAAGGGGCTGCTCACCCCGCTCGAGCCGTTCATCGAGAAGGACCGGGCGTTGGTCGACGGGTACCTGGCCGACATCGACCCGAACCTGAAGAAGTGGAACACCGAGTACGCCTCGCCGGACGGCAAGACCTACTACATGCCCGGCGGCTACAACACCATGGCGCTGTACGCGCGCGAGGACCTGTTCGAGAAGGCGGGGGTGGACCTGCCCGACAAGGACTGGACCTGGGACGACTTCCGCGCCGCCGGTGAGCGGATCAAGTCGAAGACCGGCGCCTTCCTGGTGCCCGCTGCGAGCGGCTACTTCACCGACGTGATGCCGTGGCTGACCACGAACGGCGCGAGCACGTTCGACGAGCAGTGGGCGACGCCCACGTTCGACTCCCCCGAGGCGGTCGAGGCGGCAGAGTTCGTCCGCGGGCTCGTCGAGGACGGTCTCGCCCCCAAGCCGGGTGGAACCTACGACGCGCCGACACAGATGAAGCAGGGCAAGCTCGCGACGCTGGGTGGCGGCCGGTGGCCGACCCTGAACATGCGCGACCTGGACATGGTCGACGCGGTGCGCATCGTCGACTGGCCGACGAAGACCCAGAACGGGTCGCCGGTCGGCTGGGACGCGTGGCCGATCACCAAGGCGTCGAAGAACAAGGAGGCCGCCTGGGAGTTCATCAAGTTCCTGATCTCCAAGGACGCCGGCCGCTTCTACGCCGAGTCGGGCGGCACCATCGTGCCCGCGCGCCGTTCGGTGGCCGGCAGCTCGGCGTTCACCGACGACGCGCCCGCGGGCAGCCTGCTGCTGCGCGAGGCGATCTCCTATGCCACCCCGATCCCCTCGCCGGACCGCGGGGCGGAGTGCCAGAAGGTCATCGAGGAGGCGTGGCTGACGATCGTCAGCGGCAACGGTGCCGCTGCCGACGTCCTCGGCTCGGCCAACGACAAGCTCGCCGCGCTGGTATGACCACCGCCGCCTCCGTCAGCACGGTGCCGAGGACGTCGGCTGCCACGACGGGCGGTCCCGCGACGAACCGCTGGGTCGGGCTCGCGTTCGTGAGCCCGGCCCTGGTGCTGTTCCTCGTGTTCATCGGCGGCCCGTTCGTGTTCGCGATCGTGCTGAGCCTCTACTCGTGGGACCTGCTGACCCCCGCCGAGTTCGTCGGCGCCGGCAACTTCCGCACGCTGTTCTCCGACCCCCTGCTCGGCAAGGTGCTCACCAACACCTTCCTCTTCGCCATCGCCTCGGTGGTCACGCACGTGGTCGGCGCACTTCTGCTGGCGCTCGCGGTCAACAGGGCGATGAACCGCGCGGTGTCGTACTTCGTGCGCACCGCCTTCTTCTTCCCGTTCCTGATCTCCTGGTCGGCCGTGGCGCTGCTGTTCAAGTACGTCCTCGATCCGACCTTCGGGCTGGTCAGCCACTACCTCGGTGTGGTCGGCATCTCCGCGCCGGACTGGTTCACCGACCCGCACTGGGCGCTGCCGGCGATCATCGGCATCGACTGGTGGCACACGATCGGGTTCACGTTCGTGATCATGCTGGCCGGGCTGCAGACCGTGCCGACCCACCTCCAGGACGCCGCCCGCACCGACGGCGCCAACGCGTGGCAGGTGTTCTGGCACGTCACCGTGCCGCTCATGTCGCCGACGCTGTTCTTCGCCACCATCATCACGTTCATCGGGGCGTTCCAGATCTTCGACCCGATGCAGATCATCACCCAGGGCGGCCCCGACAACGCGACGAAGACGATCGTGATGTACCTCTACGAACAAGGCTTCCAGTCGTTCCAGATCGGCTACGCGTCGGCGGTGGCGGTGCTGGTGTTCGTGGTGATCATGCTGGTGACCGTCGTACAGTTCCTGCTCTCGCGCGTCTGGGTGCACGAGCAGTGAGCACGCGACCCGTCCTCGTCCTCGACGACCGTGCGACCCGCTCCCGACCGCGACGGTGGCACTCGTGGCTGCTCGACCTGGTGCTGGTGCTCATCGGCGTGGTCATGGTCGCCCCGCTGGTCTGGTTGGTGGTCACCAGCCTGACCCGCGCCGACGCGGCGTTCCAGGTGCCCCCGCAGTGGCTGCCGAAGCCGTTCTCCGCCCAGGCGTACACGCAGGTGCAGGGGCTGATCCCGTTCGCGCAGATGGCCCTGAACAGCTTCCAGGTCGCCGTCGCCGCGACCGTCGGGTCGCTGTTCTTCAGCGTGCTGGCGGCGTACGGCTTCTCGAGGTTCGACTTCCGCGGCAGCAAGGTGCTGTTCGTCGGGATGCTGAGCTCGCTGATGGTTCCGGTGCAGCTGACGATCATCCCGGTGTTCGTGATGATGCGGCACCTCGGGCTGGTCGACGACATCGCGGCACTGTGGCTGCCGGCGCTGATCAACGTGTTCCAGATCTTCTTCCTGCGGCAGTACTTCAGCAGCGTCCCTCGTGAGCTCGACGAGGCCGCCCGGATGGACGGCGCCAACCACTTGTGGATCCTGTTCCGGATCATCGTGCCGTTGTCCGGGCCGGCGCTCTCCGCGATGGCGATCCTCAGCTTCGAGGCGTCGTGGAACAACTACTTCGCCCCGCTGGTGTTCCTGAACACGCCGTCGCACATGACGCTGCCGCTCGGCCTCGTGACACTGCAGAGCGCGCAGGGCGGTCCGGCCGTGGTGGTGTTCGCGGCGATCACGATGGTCGTCGTACCGGTGCTCGTGGTGTTCCTGCTGTTCCAGCGCGCCTTCGTGTCCAGCATCGCGGCGAGCGGTCTCAAGTGAGCCGCCCCGACCTGCTCCCGGGCACCGCGCGGCGCGTCGTGTGGCGGTTGCCCGCGGTGCTGCTGGGCGGCCTCGGGGTCTGCGTCGCGACGGTGCTGGTGGTCGTGGTCGCGCCCGGGCCAGGCCCGATCGCGGCACTGCTCGCCGGCGTCGTGCTGCCGGCTGCCGCCGCACCGCTGTTCGTGGTCGGCAACCAGCTCGCGCTCGACGACGAGCTGACGGCCCGGGCCACGGCTCAGGCGGCGTGGCGGTTCGTCCCGCGCGCGGCCCGGCTCGGCGGGCTCGCGTCGGTGCCGGTCGCCGTGGCGCTGGTGGCCTGGCAGGTCTGGGACCGCACCGGCGCGGTGATCTGGCTGCTCCCCGCGGCCGTGTCGGCGGGGGTCGCGCTGCTCGCCGTCCTGCTGTGCCTGGTCCTGTTGCCTCTCGCCGCGCAGCTCGACGACCTCGCGGACCGGCGGGCGTTCTGGATCGCCGTGGAGCTGCTCGCCCGCCGCCCACTGCCCTGCCTCGGCAGCGCCGTGCTCGCCGCCGCCGGTGTCTGGCTCGCCACCGCGTGGTCCGCCTCCGTGCTCCCCCTCGTCCCCGGCCCGGTCGTCGTCGTCCTCTGCGCCGGCGTCTGGACCGCCGCCCTCGATCTCGGCGTCGTCCGTCTGGAGCCGGCACCCACGGACGGATAGTCCGGAACGCTTCGCAGGTCCAGGGCGCCTCCAGACCTGCAGAACGTTCCGGACTATCCGTCCCGCTGATCAGCCGGCGAGGATGACGAGCAGGGTGCGGGGGCCGTGGACGCCCTCGACGCGGTCGAGCTCGATGTCGCTGGTGGCGGAGGGGCCGCTGATCCAGGTGGTGGGGCGGGTCGGGTCGAGGAGGCGTATAGCGTCGGGGACGCCGGCGACGACCTGGTCGGCGCGGACCACGCACACGTGCAGGTCGGGGACGAGGGTGATCGCGCGACGGCCCTCACCGGGGCCGTGGGAGAGCACGATGGTGCCGGTCTCGGCGATACCGACGGTGGCGCCGGTGACCACGCCGTCGAGGCCGTCGAGGTGGGCCGGGGTGAGCCGGTCGTCGGGCACCGCGCCGGGCACGGCCCACGGCAGGCCGTCGGGGACCACCACCTGTGCGTGCGGCGGCAGTGCGGCGGCGATCCGGGCCTCGACCTCGTCGAGCGAGCAGCGGACCACCTCGGCGCGGTAGTCGGCGACCCGTTCGGCGAACAGGTCGACCGTGGCCGCCTCGACGACCCGCTCGCGCCGGTAGTCCCGTGGTACGTCGACCGGGCGGCGGGCCTCGCCGACGGCCCGGCGTACGTCGCGGAGGATGTCGTCGCGGGCGCTCACACCGTCACGCATCCCGGCCTCCCGTCCGCTTCCACCAGGACCGGAACGACTCGGCCGCGGGCAGCGGCGCGTCGCGGGCGTCGGTCCAGCCGGCGCCGGGACCGGGGATCCGACGCAGCGACGTGCGACCCCGTCGGCCCAGCTGCCAACCCAGCAGCCGGCCGGCGAACCCGGAGACCTTCTCGGCCAGGCTCATCCGGGCGGCGGAGGAGAACGCGGCGGCGGCGGCCTGCAGCGCGACCGCCTCCGGCTTCGGGATCCCCCCGCGAGGCGCGTCGACCACCTGCGCGCGCAGGTCGACCAGCACCGAGGGGATGTCGATGCGGACCGGGCACACCTCGTAACAGGCGCCGCACAGCGAGGACGCGTACGGCAGCGAGTCGGTCTGCTCGTCGGTGCCGACGCCGCGCAGCAGCGGGTTCAGGATCGCGCCGATCGGGCCGGGGTACACCGACCCGTAGGAGTGCCCGCCGGTGCGCTCGTAGACCGGGCACACGTTCAGGCACGCCGAGCAGCGGATGCAGCGCAGCGCCTGCCGGCCCACCTCGTCGGCCAGCGCCCTCGTGCGGCCGTTGTCGAGCAGCACCACGTGCACCTCCTGTGGGCCGTCGCCGGGCTGCACGCCGGCCCAGGTGGAGGTGTAGGGGTTCATCCGCTCGCCGGTCGAGGAGCGCGGCAGCAGCTGCAGGAACACCTCGAGGTCGGACCAGGTCGGCAGCACCTTCTCGATGCCCACCACCGACACCAGCACCTCGGGCAGGGTCAGGCACATCCGGCCGTTGCCCTCGGACTCGACCACCACCAGGGTGCCCGAGTCGGCGACCGCGAAGTTCGCCCCCGAGACACCGACCTTGGCGCGCAGGAACTTCTCCCGCAGGTGCAGCCGCGCCGCCTCCGCCAACCGCGCCGGCTCGTCGGTCAGGTCGTCGGGCGCCGGCCGGCCCGCCGCGGCCATCCGGTCGGTGAAGATCTGCCGGATCTCCGCCCGGTTGCGGTGGATCGCCGGCACCAGGATGTGGCTGGGCAGGTCCTCACCGAGCTGCACGATCAGCTCGGCCAGGTCGGTCTCCCACGCCGCGATCCCCAGCGCCTCCAGGTGCTCGTTGAGCTCGATCTCCGCGGTGGCCATCGACTTGACCTTCACCACCTCGTCGACCCCGTGCGAGCGGGCCACCTCCGCGACGACCGCGCACGCCTCCTCGGCGTCGCGGGCCCAGTGCACCACCGCACCGTTCGCGGTCAGCGCCTCCTCCAGCCGCACCAGGTGCTCGTCGAGGTGCAGCAGCACGTCGTCCTTGACCGCCGCCCCGGCCAGCCGCAGCTGCTCCCAGTCGTCGACCTCGCCGACCACCCGGGCCCGCTTCGCGCGGATCGTCGACGTCGCGTGCGCCAGGTTCGCCCGCAGCTGGCTGTCGCCGAGCGCCGTACGCGCGGCCTCGGGAAAGGCGGGCATCCCCACGAAGGTGCTCGTCACCGTTCCCTCCGATACTGGATAGCCGAGAGTGACCCAGAGGTCACCCTCCCGACCCGATGTCGGACCACTATGAGTGACCCAGAGGTCACCCTCCCGACCCGATGTCGGATCGGACCCGAGGTGGTGGCGCTCATGTCGACGCGAGCACCTCCGCCAGGTGCATCACCCGTACGCCGGACCGCTGCCGGCCGAGCAGCCCGCCGATGTGCATCAGGCACGACGAGTCGCCGGCCACCAGCACCTCCGCGCCCGACTCGCGCACGTGCCGCGCCTTGTCGGAGCCCATCGCCACCGACGTGTCCGCGTTCTTGACCGCGAAGGTGCCACCGAAACCACAGCACTCACTCGCCTGTGGCAGCTCCCGCAACCGCAGCCCCCGCACCTGCGACAGCAGCCGGGTCGGCCGGTCCCCCACGCCGAGCAGCCGCAGCGAGTGGCACGTCGGGTGGTAGGTCACCGTGTGCGGGAAGCTCGCCCCCACGTCCTCCACCCCGAGCACGTCGACCAGGAACTCCGAGAGCTCGTAGACCCTCGGCGAGGTCTCCGCGATCCGCTCCTGCAACGCCACGTCGCCACTGCGCCGGCCCACGATCGCGTGCTGGTGCCGCACACACCCCGCGCACGAGCCCGACGGCGTCACGACCGCGTCGTAGCCCGCGAACGCGTCCACGAAGTTCCGCACCACCGGGACCGCCTCCTCGACGTACCCGGTGTTCACCATCGGCTGTCCGCAACAGGTCTGGCCCTCGGGGAACTCCACGTCCACCCCGAGCCGGTGCAGCAGCCGCACCACCGCCTTCGCGGCGTCGGGGAACAGCGCGTCGTTGAGGCACGTCACCATCAGCGCCACCCGCATCCGACTCACCGTGACACCGTAGCCGCGTCCGCAATCCTCGGCTCGTGACGCACCACGTCGTGGGTCGCGGCGACCAGCGCACGCATCGCCCCCAGGTCGGGCAGGTCGGCGCCCAGGGCCCGCGCCTGCACGAGCACGTTGCCGAGGGCGGTCGCCTCGACGGGACCGGCCAGCACGGGTACGCCGCACGCGTCGGCGGTGAGCCGGCAGAGCAGGTCGTTGCGCGCGCCGCCGCCGACCACGTGCACCACGTCGACGGGGACCCCCGAGAGCCGCTCCGCGTCGCCGACGGCACGCCGGTACGCGTCGGCCAGGCTCTCCAGCACCAGCCGGACCAGGCCACCACGACTGCTCGGCGGCTCGTGACCGGCCACGCGGCAGGCGTCCTTGAGCCGGTGCTGCATCGGGCCGGGCGCGAGGAACTCCGGTGCGTCCACGTCGACCACCGGGCCGGGCGCGGACGCCTCCGCGTCCACCAGCGCCGCCTCGACGTCGTCGGTGCCCCACTCACGCAACAGCTCGCCGAGCACCCACAGGCCCATCACGTTGCGCAAGAAGCGGGTGGTGCCGTCGACGCCGCCCTCGTTGGTGAAGTTCGCCTCGCGGGCCGCGTCGGTCAGCACCGGTGCGTCGAGCTCGACGCCGACCAGCGACCACGTGCCCGACGAGATGTACGCCGCCCGCCGGGCGTCCCCGAACGGCACCGCAACCACCGCCGAGGCGGTGTCGTGGGAGCCCACCGCGACGACGGGCGTGCTCACGTCCAGCCCGGTCGCGGCGGCCGCCTCGGTCCGCAGCGTGCCGACCACGTCGCCGGGTCGGCGCAGCGGCGGCAGCAGCCGCGGAGGTACGTCGACCCGCTCGGGGAGCCCGACCGCCCACTCTCCGCGCCGTACGTCGTAGAGCTGCGTCGTCGACGCGTTGGTGGCCTCGGCGCCCTGGGCACCCGTGAGCCAGTACCCGAGCAGGTCCGGCACCAGCAGCATGCTCGCTGCGGGAGACAGGTCGGCCTCCGCGGCGAGCTGGTAGATGGTGTTGAACGGCAGGTGCTGGATGCCGGTCACGGAGTACAGCTCGGCGGCCGGCACCGCCGCGTCGACGGTCGCCCGGACCCGGTCGGTGCGCGCGTCGCGGTAGCAGAACGGCTCGGCGAGCAGCTCCCCCGCCGCGTCCAGCAGCCCGTAGTCGACCGCCCATGCGTCGATGCCGATCGCGTCCACGGGCCCCGCCTCGCGGAGTCCGGCGAGCACCTCGTCGTGCAGCCGATGGATGTCCCAGCGCAGCGACCCGTCGTCGGCGGTCACCGGCCCGTTGCCGAACCGGTGCACCTCCTCGAGGTCGAGCCGGCCGGCCCCGACCGTCCCGACCATCACCCGGCCGCTGGTCGCCCCGAGGTCGACCGCCGCGACTCGCCTCTCTTCGGGCATGGTCAGCGCAGGAACCCGGCGGCCACGCCCGAGTCGACGGGCACGTGCAGGCCGGTGGTCTGGGACAGGTCGCCGCCGGTCAGCGCGAACACCGCCGCCGCCACGTGCTCGGGGAGCACCTCGCGCTTGAGCAGCGTGCGTTGCGCGTAGTACGCGCCGAGGTCCTTCTCCTCGACGCCGTAGACGGCCGCGCGCTGCGCACCCCAGCCGGACGCGAAGATGCCGGAGCCGCGGACCACGCCGTCGGGGTTGACGCCGTTGACCCGGACGCCGTGCTCGCCGAGCTCCGCGGCCAGCAGCCGGACCTGGTGCGCCTGGTCGGCCTTGGCGGCGCCGTACGCGACGTTGTTGGGGCCGGCGAACACCGAGTTCTTCGAAGAGAAGTAGACGATGTCGCCGCCCATCCCCTGCCCGACCATCGCGCGCGCGGCGGCGCGGGACACCAGGAAGGACCCCTTCGCCATCACGTCGTGCTGCAGGTCCCAGTCCTTCTCGGTGGTCTCCAGCAGCGGCTTCGAGATGGACAGGCCGGCGTTGTTGACGACCAGGTCGACGCCGCCGAACGCGAGTGCCGCCGCGTCGACCGCGGCCTGCACGGCGTCCGGGTCGGTGACGTCGGCGACCACGTGCACCGCGCGGTCGGAGCCGCCGATGCCCTCGGCGACCTCGCGGGCGCCGTCCTCGTTCAGGTCCGCCACGACGACGCAGGCGCCCTCGGCGCCGAGCCGCTCGGCGATCGCCCGGCCGATGCCCG
>JABFXA010000004.1 GCA_013361955.1 Nocardioidaceae bacterium | reverse complement strand
GGGAGCCGCCTCGAGGCAACGGTCGACCGCACACCACGCCCTGGCCCCGTCACCGGCGCGCCAGGCGGCGAACGCGAGCAGCCCGGCCGGGGCGGCGACCAGCGGGTCCGGGCTGCGGCGCACCACCTCGGTCCAGAACCCGGCGTGCTGGACGGCGGTGTCCCTCGTCACCAGCTCGGCGGCGGCGTCCCGCGCACCTGGCTCGAGCAGCGCGCGCAGCAGCCACGCGACCGTGGTGTCGTCGGGCGCGGCCTCGCCGTCGGCGTACGACGCCAGCTCCGAGCGCACGCACGCCGCCACGTCACCTGTCGGATCCCGCGTCGAGCCGCGGCCCGGCCCGGAGCCCGCCGGCGGAGCGGGAAGCGCGGCCAGCGCCGCCACGACGCCACCGGCGAGCACGTGGTCGTAGGCCATCGTGTGCGCCAGCTGCTCCCGCGAGCCCAGGACCGCCTTGCCCGCCAGCACGGCCTCCGCGGTGAGCGGATGGCTCCGGACGTCGTACGGGACCCCGGAGCCGGCCCCAGGTCGGTCGTGCACCCCGGGCCACCAGCAGCGCCCGTCGGTGCGGAGCGCCTCCACCACCTCGACCGCGGCCTCCCGGAAGGCGGCGAGCAGCCGCTCGGCGACGAGGGTCGCCATGAGGGCGTCGGCGGTGTAGAGCACGAACAGCACCTTGCTGACGCCGTGCGCCCGGACCGGTGCGAGCAGCTGGGCGACCACGCCCTCGACGTCCTCGAGCGCCTCGAGGGCGTCGGGCCCGCGCGGCAGGTCGACGCGCGCGTGGAACGACCGGGCAGCCCCGAAGGTGAGCATCACCAGGGAGTCGTGCGGGGCGAAGCCCAGCAGCACGGGCACCAGGGCGAGGACGTCCTCCGGCGTGCGGACGGTCATGACGGGGGAACGGTCTGCGGGAGCGGTCATGGCTCCACGGTCGCGGGGTCCACGGCGGCCCGCAGCCACGCCGGTCGCGGCTGGGGATGACCGCGTCCGGCGGCTCGCTGTGCACGGCAACCGGTCCCGAGGGCGCGGAAGGTACCGTGCCGCCGTGCGTGCCCAGGCGTCGGTCCTCCACCTGGACCTCGACGCGTTCTTCGCCGCGGTCGAGCAGCGGGACAAGCCCTCGCTGCGCGGGAAACCGGTGATCGTGGGCGGCGTCGGCGGTCGCGGGGTGGTGTCGACCGCGTCGTACGAGGCCCGCGCCTTCGGCGTGCACTCCGCGATGTCGACGCGGGAGGCGCGGGCGCGCTGCCCGCACGCGGCATTCCTGAGCGGTCGGTTCCACGCCTACCGGTCCACGAGCCGAGCCGTGATGACGGTGCTGCGGCAGGCGTCGCCCCTCGTCGAGCCCCTGTCCCTGGACGAGGCGTTCGTCGATCTCGCGGCCGCCGACCTGCCGGACCTCGAGGTCCCCACGGTCACCGGGTTCGCGGAGCGGCTGCGAGAGCAGGTGCGAGACGTGACGGGCGGCCTCACCGCCTCGGTCGGCATCGGGACGTCGAAGTTCGTGGCCAAGGTCGCCAGCGACCTCGACAAGCCGGACGGGCTGGTCGTGGTGGCTCCGGGCACGGAGCTCGCGCTGCTCGGGCCGATGGCGGTCCGGGTCATCCCCGGGGTCGGACCGGCCACCGACGAGCGCCTGCGGCGGGTCGGCATCCACACCGTGGCCGACCTGCAGACCGTGAGCGAGGACGAGCTCGTCCGGCTGGTGGGCCGCTCCCACGGCCAGTGGCTGCACGCGCTGGCGCGGGCCCGGGACGACCGGCCGGTCGTGCCCGAGCGCGAGGCGAAGTCGGTGAGCGTCGAGGGCACCTACGACACCGACCTCACCGACCGGCGGCTGATGGAGGCCCTGCTGACCCGGCAGGCGCGCGACGTGGCCGGCCGTCTCCGCAAGCACGGCCTGTCGGGCCGCACGGTCACGATCAAGGTGCGCCTCCACGACTTCACGACCTCGAGCCGGTCCAGCACCCTGCCCTCCCCGACGGACAGCGCCGCGACCATCGGCCGGCTCGCGCGGGCGCTGCTGGCCGACCTCGACACCTCGGGCGGCGTGCGCCTGCTCGGCGTCGGCGTCTCGGGGCTGGCCGACTGGGTGCAGGAGGACCTGTTCGGCGAGACCGAGGCGGAGGAGCCGGTGCCCGAGGTGGAGGTGCCGCACCACTCCCGCCGCACCTGGGCGCCCGGCATGGACGTCGAGCACGCCGAGCACGGGCGCGGCTGGGTCTGGGGGTCGGGGCGCGGCGTGGTCACCGTGCGGTTCGAG
>JABFXA010000176.1 GCA_013361955.1 Nocardioidaceae bacterium | reverse complement strand
GACCGCGGCCGGCTGTCCTTCGAGTACGACGTGGTGCCGGGCGTCTCCGCGGTCTCGCTGCTCGCCGCCCGGCACCGGATCGTGCTTCACGACGTCGGCGAGCCGGTCACCGTGACCACCGGCCGCCGCCTGCTGGAGACCGTGGCGAGCGGCGTCCGCAGCCTGGTGGTGATGCTGGACGGCTCGCTGACCTGCCGCGAGCTCGACGGCGACGCCTGGGACGTCTGGTGGGGCGCCAACCTGGGCACCTCCGACGAGGCCCTGGTCACCGGCCCGCTCGGCGACGTGCTGCCGAAGATCCTGGCCCGCCGGGCCGACGCCCGTGCGGCGCGCGGCTGGGTGATGGACACGTACCTGCTGCGCCGCCGCTGAGGCCGCTGCTACTTCTTCGCGGCCTTCGGCTTGTCGCCCTTCTTGTCGCCGCCGTCGGAGGACAGCGCGGCGATGAACGCCTCCTGGGGGACCTCGACCCGGCCGACCATCTTCATCCGCTTCTTGCCCTCCTTCTGCTTCTCGAGGAGCTTGCGCTTGCGGGTGATGTCGCCGCCGTAGCACTTGGCGAGCACGTCCTTGCGCATCGCGCGGATGGTCTCGCGGGCGATCACCCGCGACCCGATCGCGGCCTGGATCGGCACCTCGTACTGCTGCCGCGGGATCAGCTCGCGGAGCTTGCCGGCCAGCGCGACGCCGTACGAGTACGCCGCGTCCTTGTGCACGATCGCGCTGAACGCGTCGACGGTCTCGCCCTGCAGCAGGATGTCGACCTTGACCAGGTCGGAGACCTGCTCGCCGGTGGGCTCGTAGTCGAGGGAGGCGTAGCCCTTGGTGCGCGACTTCAGCTGGTCGAAGAAGTCGAAGACGATCTCCGCGAGCGGCAGCGTGTAGCGCAGCTCGACGCGGTCCTCGGACAGGTAGTCCATGCCCTGCAGCTGACCGCGCTTGCCCTGGCAGAGCTCCATGATCGCGCCGATGTAGTCGCTCGGCGACAGGATCGTGGCACGGACCACGGGCTCGCGGACCTCGGCGATCTTGCCGCCGCCCGGGAACTCGCTCGGGTTGGTCACGACGTGCTCGGTGCCGTCCTCCATCGTCACGGAGTAGACGACGTTCGGCGCGGTCGAGATCAGGTCGAGGTCGAACTCCCGCTCCAGCCGCTCCCGCACGATCTCCATGTGCAGCAGGCCGAGGAACCCGCACCGGAACCCGAAGCCCAGCGCACCGGAGGTCTCCGGCTCGTAGGACAGCGCCGCGTCGTTCAGCTGCAGCTTGTCGAGCGCGTCGCGCAGCGTCGGGTAGTCGTCGCCGTCGATCGGGTACAGCCCCGCGAACACCATCGGGTTGGGGTGCTTGTAGCCGCCGAGCGGCTGCTCCGCCGGACCGTGCTGGGCGGTGACGGTGTCACCGACCCGCGACTGGCGGACGTCCTTCACGCCGGTGATCAGGTAGCCCACCTCGCCGACCCCGAGGTCGGTGGCCTTGGTCGGCTCCGGCGAGATCACCCCGACCTCGAGCATCTCGTGGGTGGCGCCGGTGGACATCATCTTGATCCGGTCGCGGTGGGTGAGCTTGCCGTCGACGACCCGGACGTAGGTGACCACGCCGCGGTACGTGTCGTAGACGGAGTCGAAGATCAGCGCCCGCGGCGGCGCGTCGGCGGTGCCGACCGGCGGCGGGGTCTGCGCGACGATCGCGTCGAGCAGCTCGCGCACGCCGTGCCCGGTCTTCGCCGACACCTGGAGCACCTCCGACTCGTCGCAACCGATGATGTGCGCCAGCTCGGCGGCGTACTTCTCCGGCTGCGCGGACGGCAGGTCGATCTTGTTCAGCACCGGGATGATGTGCAGGTCGGCGCCGAGCGCGAGGTACAGGTTCGCCAGCGTCTGCGCCTCGATGCCCTGCGCGGCGTCCACGAGCAGCACGGCCGCCTCGCACGCCTCCAGCGACCGGGAGACCTCGTAGGTGAAGTCGACGTGCCCGGGGGTGTCGATCATGTTCAGCACGTAGGTGCCCGGCTCGGCCGCCGCGGTGTTGTCGCCGGTCACCGTCCACGGCATCCGCACGGCCTGGCTCTTGATCGTGATGCCGCGCTCGCGCTCGATGTCCATCCGGTCGAGGTACTGCGCCCGGGCGCTGCGCTCGTCGAGCACGCCGGTCAGCTGCAGCATCCGGTCGGCCAGGGTGGACTTCCCGTGGTCGATGTGCGCGATGATGCAGAAGTTCCGGATGATCGCCGGGTCGGTCTTGCCCGGCTTCGGGGCGCTCTGCTGGGACACGTGTCGCTTTCTCTGCGGCTGGCGGCTGGACGGGAACGACCATTCTCCCACGCGCACCCCCGCGCCCCGCCACCGAGCGGACAACTCACGGCAACCGCTTCCTCTCGCCCGGTCTCGCTGCCAGCGTGCTGCCACGCGGGCCGCCGGGCCCGCCGGATCTCGGGAGGAACCGTGCCAGAGCTGAGTCGACGTCGCGTGATGGGAATGGGGGCCGGCGCCGTCGCCGGCGGGCTGCTGACCGGGGCCGGGACGGCTCCCGCCCGGGCCTCCGGCACCACCGCGGCGCAGGCGAGCGAGTGGAGCTACGTCGACCGCGAGATTCTGCCGAACGCCGTGCCCCCCACCATCCCGGATCGGGAGTACCCGATCACGGACTACGGCGCAGTGGCCGACGGCCGCACCCTGTGCACCGACGCCATCCGGGCCGCCATCGACGCCTGCACCGCCGCGGGCGGAGGGCACGTCGTGGTGCCCCCCGGCACCTGGCTGACCGGTGCCGTGCACCTGCGGGACAACGTGGACCTGCACGTGTCCGACGGCGCCACCCTGCTGTTCAGCACCGACCCGCACGACTTCCTCCCCGTGGTCCGCACCCGGTTCGAGGGTGAGGAGCTGATGAACTACTCACCGTTCGTGTACGCCGACCGCTGCACGAACATCGCGCTCACCGGCGGCGGCACGCTCGACGGCCAGGCGTCGTACGACAACTGGTGGGCCTGGACCAGCCAGACCGCCGACGACACCGCTGCGCTGCACCGGATGGCAGCGGACGGGGTGCCGGTCGAGGAGCGGGTGTTCGGCGACGGCCACCACCTGCGCTCCGCGTTCGTGGAGACGTACCGCTGCACCAACGTGCTCATCGAGGGGCTGACCATCGTCCGGTCACCGTTCTGGGAGGTGCACCCGGTGCTCTCCCGCAACGTCACCGTGCAAGACCTGCACATCGACAGCCGGGGCCCCAACAACGACGGCGTCGACCCGGAGTCCTGCCGGTACGTCGTCGTCCGCGGCTGCACGTTCGACGTCGGCGACGACTGCATCGCGATCAAGTCCGGCAAGGGCGCCGACGGGCTGCGGATCAACGTCCCGTCCGAGGACATCCTCATCGAGGGGTGCACGATGCACATCCGCTACGGCGCGATCGCGCTCGGCACCGAGATGACCGCCGGAATCCGCAACGTGTTCGTCCGCGACTGCACGATCGGCGGGCCAAACCAGTACTACGCGCTCTACATCAAGACCAACTCGGTGCGCGGCGGGTATGTCGAGAACGTGTTCCTCCGCGACCTCGAGGTGCTCGACCTCCGCAAGGAGGTGCTCTCCTGCAACCTCTTCCACGGCGAGGGCGACACCGGGCCGCTCACCCCGCGCGTGCGCAACGTCGAGCTGCGGGACGTGCACGTCGGGCACGCCCGCAACGCGTTCTCGATGGTCGGCTACGACCGCTCGCCCCTCGAGAACGTTCGGGTGGTCAACTGTCGCTTCGACTCGATCGACCAGCCGAGCACGATCGTGGACGCCGATCTGTCGTTCGCCAACTTCCGGGTCAACGGGGCCAGGATCACGTCGGCGGACCAGCTGACCGGCTGACCCCGCACGGCGTGTTTCCGGACGCCGTGCGTGACCCGCGCCACCTCGGCGTACACAATGGCGGCCATGACCGGCCCAGCGTCCCAGGCCGTCGGGCCGCAGCACCCGTCGACACTGCCGCCGTTCCCGCATGGCGCGACCACCCGGCGGCTGGACTGGCTGCTGCTGCCGCCGACGCTGCGCCGGCTGGTCGAGTCCCGCTTCGGCACCCAGGTGGCGCACGCCGAGTCCGCCGGGTCCGGCTACACGCCGGGCTGCGCGTCCGTGCTGACCGGCGCCGACGGCCGGCGGATGTTCCTCAAGGCGGCGAGCAAGAAGGCGCAGAAGCCGTTCGCGGCGGCGTACGTCGCCGAGGCCCGCACGCTGCGCAGCCTGCCGACCGGGCTGCCGGTCCCCCGGCTGCTGTGGACGCACGAGGACGACCTGTGGGTGGTGCTCGCGTTCGAGTACGTCGAGCACGCGAACCCGGCGCGGCCGTGGCGGCCCGACGAGCTGGAGCGCTGCCTGGACACCCTCGAGGTGCTCGCGCAGACGCTCACCCCGCCGCCGATGACCGCGGGCACGTTCGCGGACGGGTTCGCGGACTGCCCGGAGTCGTGGGAGCACGTCCGCCGGGTGGCGCCGCAGTGGCCGCACCTGGAGGAGGCGGCGGCGCTCGCCGCCGGGTTCGCCGTTGCGACGGCTGGCAGCACGCTCGTGCACACCGACGTCCGTGACGACAACCTGATGCTGCCGGCGCACGGCCGGCCGATGCTCTGCGACTGGAACTTCGCCACCGAGGGCGCGCCCTGGATCGACACCGTGTGCCTGCTGCTCGGCGCCGCGGGCGACGGCCTCGACGTCGAGGAGGCGCTGGCCCGGCGCCCGCTCACCCGCAACGTCGCGCCCGAGCACGTCGACAGCCTGCTGGCGATGCTCGCCGGGTACTTCCTGGAGCGCCGGGACGCGCCGGTGCCGAACTCCTCGCCGTACCTGCGCCGGCACCAGTCCTGGTACGCCGAGGCCTCGTGGGCCTGGCTCGCGCAGCGCCGGGGCTGGGCCTGAGCGCCTCGGGCTCGATTTGGGGCGCTTCCGGGCCCGCTGGTAAGGTTGTGGCTCGCGTGTCCGGGCGTTGCTGCGCCGCAGCCGCCCACCGCGACCCAGACCCAGACGACCAGCACACCCGATCGAGGCCTGCCACGTGGCGAACATCAAGTCCCAGATCAAGCGCAACCGGCAGAACGCGGCGGCGCACGAGCGCAACAAGTCCGTGAAGTCGGCGCTGAAGTCGGCCGTGCGCAAGTTCCGCGAGGCCGCGGACGCCGGCAACGCCGACGACGCCCGCCGGTTCGCCGCCGACGCCGGCCGCAAGCTGGACAAGGCCGCCTCCAAGGGCGTCATCCACAAGAACCAGGCCGCGAACCGCAAGTCCGCGATCGCGAAGCGCGCCGCCTCCCTCTGAGGCCCGCCCGCTCGCACTCCGCAGGCGCCGCTCCCCCCGGGAGTCGGCGCCTGTCGTGCTTCGTGGGGGCTACCGCGCGCGGGCGGTGCTGACCGTGAGCACCATCCGCTCGAGGGCGTAGGCGGAGTCCGCCGCGGCCCCCTTCACGTCGGCGTCGGCCTGGGCGACCGCGGTGATCGCCCGGGCCAGCCCCGGCTCGTCCCAGCCACGCGCCTGGTCGCGCAGGATCCGCACCTTCCACGGCGGCACTCCCGCCTCGCGAGCCAGGTCGGCGTCGCGCAGCCCGCGTGGCGCGGACGCGAACCTCGCCAGCCCGCGCAGGCCGTTGGCGAACGCGCTGGTCACCAGGATCGGTGCGGTGCCGTTGTCGAGCGCCCAGCGGAGCTCCTCGAGCGCGGTCGCGGTGCGGCCGTAGATCGCGGCATCGGCGATCGCGAACGACTTCACCTCGGCCCGGCCGCCGAAGTAGCGGCGCACCACCTCCTCGGTCAGCGGCTCGCTCGGGAAGTCCGCGGCGAGCTGGGCCGCCGCCCCGGCCAGGGCGCGCAGGTCTTGGCCGACCGCCTGCACGAGCAGGTCGGCCGCCGGCTCGTCGATGCGGCCGCCGTGGCTGCGCACCTCCGAGGCCACGAACCGCGGGAAGTCCGAGGGTCGCAGCGCCGCCGACTTCACCTCGGTGACCCGCGCCGCCTTGCGCAGCTTGGTGAGCAGCCCCGACCCCTTCTGCCCGCCGGAGTGCACCAGCACCAGCCCGACGTCGTCGGCCGGCGCGCCGGCGTATGCCAGCAGGCCCTCGTGGGCCTCGTCGGGGAGGTCCTCGAGCCCGAGGACCACGACCACCCGGATCGTGGAGAACAGCGACGGCGCGGCCAGGTCGCCGAGCGCCGCGAGGCCCACCTGGTCGGCGGTGGTCCGCGAGACCTCGCACTCGGGGTCGGCGGCGCGCACGGCGTCGACCGCCGCGGTGACCGCACGCTGGTTCAGGAGCTCCTCGGGGCCGGTCACGAGCGTGACGTGGCCGAGGACGTCGGAGGCCTGGGGCTTCGCCATGGTGGCGCCAGCCTGCCACAGCGCGAGGACAGCTCCGTCGACCGGCGGCCCCGCGTACTGGCCCGGACCCGGGGTAAGGGATTGTGACCCCCGGACCACCGACCGGAAGGACAATGTGCAGCCACACGCCGACCAGCTCATCGGCGGGCGCTACCGCGTGCTCGCGCCCATCGGCCAGGGCGGCATGGGCACCGTGTGGCTGTGCCGCGACGAGACGCTGCACCGCGAGGTCGCCGTCAAGCAGGTCGGGCTGCTGCCCGGTGAGTCGGTCACCGACTCCGCCCGGGCCTTCCGCGAGGCCCGCTCCTCGGCCGCGCTGAGCCACCGCAACGTGGTGACCGTCTTCGACGTGGTCGAGGAGGAGGGCCGGATCTGGCTGGTGATGGAGCACGTGCCCGGCCGGTCGCTGGCGGACATGGTCACCGAGGACGGGCCGCTGCCGCCCACGACGGTGGCGAACGTCGGCGCGCAGCTCGCCGACGGGCTGGCGGCCGCGCACGACGCCGGCACCGTGCACCGCGACGTCAAGCCGGGCAACGTGCTCGTGCGCGACGACGGCACCGCGAAGATCAGCGACTTCGGCATCGCCCGGTCGGTCGGTGACCCGGCGCTGACCCAGACCGGGTTCGTGACCGGGACGCCGAACTACCTGTCCCCCGAGCTCGCCCGCGGCGGTGACCCGGGCCCGGCGGCGGACGTGTGGGCGCTCGGCGCCACGCTGTACTTCGCCGTCGAGGGCCGACCGGCCTACGAGCCCCGCTCGAACCCGGTCGCGGTGCTGCACGACATCACCTCCGGGCAGCCGGCGCGACCGACCCGGGCGGAGTTCCTCGAACCCGCGCTGCTGCGGATGCTGGACCGTGACCCGGACGCGCGGTGGTCGACGCACGACGCCGCCGACGCGCTGCGCCGGCTGGCCCGGGGGGAGCGGCCCACCACCCGCACCGAGCGACCGGCCCCCGCCCCCGCACCCCCGCCCACGTCACCTCCCACGGACCGGCGGCGCCTCGCGTACGTCGTGCTCGCGGTCCTCGCGCTCCTCCTCGTGCTCGCGGGCGTCGCCTATGCGGCGGCTCACCGCGACGACGACCCGTCGGCCGGTGCCGGCCCGAGCACCGAGTCGCCGAGCCCGAGCCCGAGCCGGCAGCCGTCGCGCTCCCCCTCCGCCGAGACATCGACGCCCGCCACGCCGACGCCGACCGGCTCGCCGGAGGGCCCGGCAGACGGCCCGGCGGCCCAGGAGGCGATGCTGCGGGACTACTACGCGATCGCGCCCGGCGGCAACGACCGCGCCTGGTCGATGCTCGGTCCCGGCGAGCAGGCGCAGGGCCGGGGGTCGTACGACGCGTTCTGGCGCACGATCACCGCCGTCGACGTCGCGGACGTGCAGGCCACGCCCGGGAGCAACACCGTGCTCGCGACGCTGACCTTCCACTCCACGGACGGGCGCACCAGCACCGAGCGCATCCAGTTCGAGCTGATCCGCTCGGGCGGGCACTACCTGATCAACGACGACGCGCCCGCCGGCTAGCGATCGTCCACGCCGAGCCGGCCGTCGCGCACGGTGACCGCCACGTCACCGTCCTGGTCGGTGCGGGCCACCGTCATCCCGGCCTGCCGCAGCAGGGCGATCGTCGACGGCGCCGGGTGGCCGTAGTCGTTGTCCGCGCCGACCGAGACCACGGCGAGCCGGGCGCCGAGGCCCTGCAGCAGGTCGGGGTCCTGGTAGCGGCTGCCGTGGTGCGGCACCTTCAGCACGTCGACGCGCAGGTCGGGCAGGTTCCGGGCGAGCGCCTGCTGCGCCTCCGGCTCCATGTCGCCGGCCAGCAGGAGCCGGAGGCCGCGGACCTCGACGAGCAGCACCAGGCTGGCGTCGTTCGCGCGCGACCCCTCCTCGCCGTGCCCGACGACGCCGGCCGACCCCACCGGGCCGATCACCTGCCAGCTGAGGTCGCCGACGCGGCGGACCTCCCCGTAGCCGGGCACCCGCTCCGGGACGTGCGCGGCCGACAGCTCCCGACGTACCTGGGCGGCGCCGGAGGCCGGGTCCTCGGTCGCGGTGACGTCGACCTCGCCGACCCGGCGGCCGTCGAGCACCGCCGGCAGGCCGTCGACGTGGTCGGCGTGGAAGTGGGTGAGCACCACGACCGGCACGGTGCGCACGCCGAGCCGGTCGAGGCACCCGTCCATCGCCCGCGGGTCGGGTCCGGTGTCGACCACGACCGCCGTGGCCGGCCCGGCGCGCAGCACCAGCCCGTCGCCCTGGCCGACGTCGCAGGCGACCAGCACCCAGCCGTCGGGCGGCCACCCGGGCGAAGGCAGCGGACGCACCAGCACCACGACGAGCACCACGCTCAGCGCCACCGACCAGCCGGCCCGACGGAAGACCCGGCCGGCCAGCACCGCGGTCACCAGGCAGGCCGCCACCAGGACGGCGAGGGACAACGGGCCGGGCCGCCAGTCCACGGACGCGGAGGGCAGCGCGGCCAGCCGGACCGCCACGCCCACGATCCAGGAGGCGGCGAGGCCGGCCACCCAGCCGACAACGAGCCCGAGCGGCGGCACCACGAGGACCAGCAGCCCGCCGAGCAGGCCGAGCACGGTGGCCGGGCCGACGGCCGGGGCGGCGAGCAGGTTCGCGACCACCGCGACGAGGCTGACCTGTCCGGAGAGCCCGGCGACCACCGGTGTGCAGGCCAGCTGCGCCGCGAACGGCACCGCCAGCGCCTCGGCCACCCAGCGCGGCAGCCAGCGCATCAGCGCGTCGCGGAACGGCGGTCCGAGCAGCAGGATCCCGGCGGTCGCCAGCGCGGACAGCGCGAACCCCGGCGACGTGGCCAGCCACGGGTCGACCAGCAGCAGCACCACCACGGCCACACCCAGCGCCCGGACGCCGTGGTCGCGACTCCGGCTGCCCAGCCCGACCAGGGCGACCGAGCCCATCGCGGCCGCGCGGAGCACGCTCGGCTCCGGCCGGGCCAGCACCACGAACGCCACCACGCCGAGGACGCCCACCAGCGTCAGCCCGCGGGCGCGCACCCCCACCCAGCGGGCGAGCACCAGCAGGAAGCCGACGACCAGGGTGAGGTTGGTGCCGGACACCGCGGTGAGGTGGGTGAGCCCGCAGGTGCGGAAGTCCTCGACCACCTCCGGCGACATCCGCTGATCGTCGCCGACCACCAGCGCGGGCACGAGCGCCCGGGCGTCGGGTGGTGCGTTCGCGACCGCGCGGCGGATCCCGGAGCGCACCGTCTGCGCAGCGTCCAGCGGCGCACCGGGCTGGCGCAGCACCGTCGGTGCGCGACGCGAGGACAGCACGCCCGCCAGGTCCGGCCCCGCCGCGGGACC
>JABFXA010000156.1 GCA_013361955.1 Nocardioidaceae bacterium | reverse complement strand
GACATCGGTGTGCTTTCAGTGACCTCTGGGTCACTCTCCCGACCCGATATCGGTACGACGAGGGTGACCTCTGGGTCACTCTCCCGCCCCGACATCGGGTCGTCATCGGGGGCGCCGGCCGGCGATCCAGGCCCCGACGAGGGCGCCGACGAGCGCGGCGGCCGCGCCGACCGCGACCCCGCGGGCGAAGTCGGACGGCGCGGGCGCCGGTGGGGCGGTGAACACCTGTCCCTGGTCCGGCTCGGTGGCTGCGGCAGGAGCGGCCGGCTCGACCGCCGCGACTGCGCCGGCCAGCGCGGCGTCGACGTTGGCGAAGAACTCGCCGGCCATCTTCCTCGACACCCCGACCAGCATCCGCTGCCCGACGCCGCCGACCATGCCGCCGACGACGGCGTCCGCGGCGTAGCTGAGCGCGGTGCCGCCGCCGGGCGCGTCCTCCAGCGTCACCTGTACGTCGGCGCCGATCGTGCCCGGGGCGCCGGCGCCCTGGGCGTGCATCCGGAACGACCCCGGCTCCTCCTGCTCGGACAGCCGCACCTGCCCGTCGTACACGCCCTTGATCGCGCCGACCCCAGCGGAGATCGTCATCGCGTACGCGTCGTCGCCGAGCGCCTCGAGCCGCCGGCAGCCGGGGATCGTGCGGACCAGGACCGCGGGGTCGTTGAGCGCCCGCCACACGGTGGCGCGGTCGGCGGTCAGGGTCGAGGTGCCGGTGACCTTCATGGTGTCTCCTTCCGGTGGGCAGCGCGCAGCGCGAACAGCTCGCTGGGCGAGATCGGCATCCGGGTGATCGTCAGGCCCTCGGCGTCCTCGATGGCCGACGCGATCGCGGCCGCGCCGGGGATGACGCCCGCCTCGCCGGCGCCCTTGACGCCGAGCGGGTTCAGCGGCGACGGCGTGACCAGGTGGTCGATCTCGACCTCGGGGACCTCGGAGGCGTACGGCATCAGGAAGTCCATGAACGACGCGTTCAGCAGCTGCCCGTCGGGGGCGTACTCCATCCGCTCGTACAGCGCCCCGCCGACGCCCTGTGCGACGCCGCCGTGGATCTGGCCTTCGACGAGCATCGGGTTCACCAGCGTCCCGCAGTCGTGCACGACGCAGTAGCGCAGCACGCGGATCTCGGCTGTGTCCGGGTCGGTCTCGACGACCACCGCGTGCATCCCGTTGGCGAACGTCGAGCGGGGCGGCGAGTAGTAGTCGCTGCCCTCCAGGCCGGGCTGCTCCCCCGGGCCGACCGGCGGCTTCTCGGGGTCGGCCGGCGCCGCGAACTGGGTGGCCCGGGCGGCGGCCTCGTCGAACGCATACCGCAGCGGGTTGGACAGCACCGCCACCGCGCCCAGGTCGATCGACGACGACGGCGAGCCCTTGACCCGCACGTGCCCGTCGACCACCTCGAGGTCCTCCACGTCGACCTCGAGCGCCTCGGCCGCGATCGTCAGCGCCTTGTCGCGCACCGAGCGCGCGGTCAGCGCCACCGCGCTGCCGCTCATCACCGCGGTGCGCGAGGCGAAGGTGCCGACGGCGTACTTGAACCGCCGGGTGTCGCCGGTGGTCACCCGGACCCGGTCGAAGGGCACACCGAGCTCGTCGGCCACGATCTGCGCGAGCATCGTGCGGTGCCCCTGGCCCTGGGTGGTCAGCCCGGTGGAGACCACCACGGTGCCGTCGGTCTCGACGCGGATGTGGCCGCCCTCGTAGGGCCCGACGCCGGTGCCCTCGACGTAGCAGGCCAGCCCGATGCCGACCCGGCGGCCCTCGGCGCGGGCCTGCTCGCGGTACGCCTCGAAACCGTCCCAGCCGACCAGCTTCTTCAGCTTGGCGAGGGTGGCCGGGTAGTCGCCGGAGTCGTAGAGCAGCGGCCGGCCGTCCTGGAAGATCAGGCCGTGGTCGTAGGGCATCTCCTCCGGCCGGATGAAGTTCCGCTCGCGCACCACGGTGCGGTCGATCCCGCGCTCGGCCGCGATCGCGTCCATCACCCGCTCCATCACGTAGCAGCCCTGCGGCCGCCCGGCCCCGCGGTACGGCGTGACCAGCACCGTGTTCGTGTACAGGCTGTCGAACTCGACGCGGTACACGCCCGGCTTGTACGGCCCGAGCAGCTGGGTCGAGGTGATGATCGGGACGATCAGGCCGTAGGGGACGTAGGCGCCGTTGTCGTGCCAGAACCGCACGGACAGCCCGGCCAGCACGCCCTCGTCGTCGTAGCCGACCCGCACGTGGTGCAGCTGGCCGCGCTCGTGCGCGCTGGACACGAAGTGCTCGCGGCGGTCCTCGGTCCACTTCACCGGGCGGCCCAGCCGGATCGCCGCCCACGGCACCAGGATCTCCTCCGGCCAGGGGTGCACGATCTTCACGCCGAACCCGCCGCCGACGTCGGGGGTGACCACCTCGACCCGGTCGACCGGGAGCCCGAGCTTGGCGGCGAGCGCCTGGCGGACGCTGGTCGAGGTCTGCGTGGAGGTGTGCACCAGCAGCGACTCGTCGTCGGGGTCCCAGCGGGCCAGCACGCCCTTGCCCTCCAGCGGCATCGACGCGCTGCGCTCGATCTCCAGGTCGAGCTCGAGCAGGTTCGGCGCCGCGTCGACCGCCGCGTCGGCGTCGCCGGTCTGCTGCACCATGCGCGCGGCGAGGTTGCCGGGTACGTCGTCGTGCACGAGCTCCTCGGCGGCACGGGCCGCCTCGATGCCGACCACGGCCGGCAGGAAGTCGTACTCCACCCGGACCCGCTCGGCGGCGTCCTCGGCGACGTACCGGCTGGTGGCGACGACCATCACCACCGCCTCGCCGACGTGGTTGACCTCGTCGCGCGCGAGCGCGTGCGGCGTGCGCCCGTGGGTCAGCGTCGGGTGCGGGATCAGCAGCGGCAGCGCCTCACCGGTCCGGCCGTCCAGGTCGTCGTAGGTGTAGATCGCGACCAGGCCCTCGACGTCGAGGGCCTCGCTGACGTCGATGTCGACGATCCGTGCGTGCGCGTGCGGGCTGCGCACGAACGCCGCCTCGAGCGCGTCGTGGCCGAGGTCGTCGAGGAACCGGCCGTTGCCGGTGACCAGCCGCGGGTCCTCGACGCGCGGCACCCGCTCCCCGAACAGCCGGGTGGTCACGACCGGTCCTCGGCGGTGAGCCCGGCGGTGAGCTCCGCGGCCCGCTGCACCGCGGAGACGATGTTGACGTAGCCGGTGCAGCGGCACAGGTTCCCCGACACCGCCTCGCGGGCCTCGGCGCGGGTCGGGTCCCGGTGGTCGCACAGGTACGCCGTCACCGTGGTCACGAACCCCGGCGTGCAGAAGCCGCACTGCAGCGCGTGGCACTCGTGGAACGCCTGCTGCACCGGGCCCATCCCGCCGCTGGGGGCGCAGCAGCCCTCGACCGTGGTGATCTCCGCGCCGTCCAGCGTCACCGCGAACAGCAGGCACGACCGCACCGGGTCGCCGTCGACCAGCACCGTGCACGCACCGCACACGCCGTGCTCGCAGCCGACGTGCGTGCCGGTCAGCCTCAGGTCGTGGCGCAGCGCGTCGGACAGCAGCCGGCGCGGCTCCACGTGCAGGTCGTACGGCGTCCCGTTCACACTGAACGACACCGGCACCGTCGTCATGACACCTCCGCCAGTGCGCGCCGGGTCAGCACCTGGGCGAGGTGACGCCGGTAGTCGGCGGTCGCGTGGATGTCGTCCTCCGGCTCGATCGCGGCGTCGACGGCGGCGGCGACCCGGTCCGGGTCGTCGGGCTCGTCGAGCGGCACCAGCACCGGGCCGGCCCCGACCCCGATCAGGGCCACCCGCGCGGTGCCGTCGGACACCACCGCCCCGACGCCGCAGACCGCGTAGTCGCCGTGCCGGCGGGACACCTCCAGGAACGACGAGCGGCTCCCCGCCGGCGGCCGCCGGAACGTCGCGGACACCGCCAGCTCCCCCGGCCGTACGTCGCTCTCCATCGGCCCGGTGAAGAACGCGTCGGCCGGTACGTCGCGGCTGCCCGACGCCGAGCGAAGCGTGACGAACCCGTCGAGCAGGCACAGCACCGCCGGCATCTCCGCGGCCGGGTCGCCGTGCACCAGGCTGCCGACGGTGGTGCCGCGGTTGCGGATCGTCGGGTGCGCGACCAGCAACAGCGCGCGGCGCAGCAGCGGCACCGCGTCGTACGCCTCGGGGTCGTGCTCCACGCGGCTGTGCCGCGCCAGCGCGCCCACCACCACCCGGTCGGCGGTCACCTCGACGGAGTCCAGCCCCGGCACGTGGTTGACGTCGACGAGCGCCGCCGGCGCCGCGAGCCGCATCGACATCAGCGGCACCAGGCTCTGCCCTCCGGCCAGCACCTTCGCCTCCGCACCGAGCCGCGCGAGCACGTCGAGGGCGTCTGCGAGGCTGCGCGGTCGGTGGTAGGCGAAGGCGGGTGGCTTCACGTGGCGGCGTACCCCCTGATCGGCGACGCGGTGACAGGAACCCGAGGGAGAACCCGAGACTATGCCTCCGGCGGCCGTCCGTCGCCCGGTTCGTCGGCGGTGCGCACCCGGCGGCCCTGCCCGGGCTCGGGCGGGGCGTCCTCGTCGCGGTGCAGGCCGGTGCGGCCGACGGCCATCATCGTGCCCTCGTCGCGCAGCTCGGGCGGCGCGATCGCCCGCGCCAGGTGGTAGCCGACCAGCGTCACGATGGTGCCGAAAGCGATACCGGACAGCGTGAAGTTGTCGGTGATCTGCAGCGAGGTGTCGCCGATCGCGATGATGATGCCGGCGGCGATCGGGACGAGGTTGACCGGGTTCGCGAAGTCGACCCCGTTCTCCTTCCAGATCTTCGCGCCGAGCAGGCCGATCATGCCGTAGAGCACGACGGTGATCCCGCCGAGCACGCCGCCGGGCGTCGCCGACACGATCGCGCCGAACTTCGGGCAGAGGCCGAACAGGATCGCCACCACGGCCGCCACGTAGTACGCCGCGGTGGAGTACACCCGGGTCGCCGCCATCACGCCGATGTTCTCGGCGTACGTCGTGGTCGGCGAGCCGCCGACCGCGGACGCGATCACGGTGCCGACGCCGTCGGCGGCGATCGCCCGGCCCATCACCGGGTCGAGGTCGCGGTTGGTCATCTCGGCGACCGCCTTGACGTGGCCGGTGTTCTCCGCGATCAGCGCGATCACGGCGGGCAGCACCAGCAGCGAGAAGGTCAGGCTGAACGACGGGGCGTGCACGCCGGTGATGCCCTTGGCGAGGTCGCTCGCCGGCGGAAGACCGATCCAGTCGGCGGCCTTCACGGCACCCCAGCTGACCCGGTCGTGCGGGAACGCGGTGGCCACGCAGTAGGTGCCCTCGGGCGAGCAGGCCTTGCCGTTCGCGTCGAGCAGGTTCTGGCCGGGCAGCACCGAGGTCACCTGCCCGAACCGGTCGAACAGCCAGGACACGACGTACCCGAAGATCAGGCCCAGGAAGATCGCGATCCGGCCGAGGAAGCCGCGGAACCCGACGGCGGCCACGATCACGAAGCCCATCGTGAGCAGCCCGACCCACTGGTCCTGCGGCCAGTACACGGTGGCGACCACGGGCGCGAGGTTGAAGCCGATCAGCATCACCACGGCACCGGTGACCGCCGGCGGCAGCACCCGGTGCAGCACGCCGGCGCCGAGGAAGTGGATGACCACACCGAGCAGCGCCAGCACGGCGCCGGCGACCAGGATCGCGCCGGTGACGTCGGCGGAGTCGCCGCCCTGCGCCCGGATCGCGAAGACGCCGCCCACGAACGACGCCGACGTGCCGAGGTAGCTCGGCACCCGGCCCTGCACGATCAGCAGGAACACGATCGTCGCGACGCCGCTCATCATGATCGCGAGCTGCGGGTTCAGGCCCATGATGATCGGGAAGACGAACGTCGCCCCGAACATCGCCACCACGTGCTGGGCGCCCAGGCCCACCGTGCGCGGCCAGGACAGCCGCTCGTCGGGGGCGACCGCCTCGCCGATGGGCGGGGTCTTGCCGTCGTGGACGACCTTCCAGCCGATTGCCATGTCTGCCAACCTCCCGGTCCGGCTCCTTCTCTGCGGTCACACTGCACCCACGAGGCACACAAGTGTGCGCGGCGCGCGGGAACGCGCAGGTCAGCGCGGAGTCACGCTTCGGTGACAGATATCACCGGTCGTCCGCACGGGCTCGGCAATTCGGGCATCGTGGGCTAGCGTGCGCCCACGGGTCTAGACACTTCGCCGTCGACAAGTGGGGGTGCTAGCGCATCAACGGGCTGCCGTTCTTCGAGTTCCTGTCCCAGAACCGGACCGACATCGTCTTCCGGATCCAGCAGCATGTGCTGCTGTCCCTGTACACCGTGCTCGCCGCGGTGGCGATCGGCCTGCTGATCGCGATCCTGACCTACCGGTCGCGGGTGCGCGCGGACTTCACGATCGCGACCGCCGCGGTGGCGTTCACGCTGCCGTCGGTCGCGCTGTTCGGGTTCCTGGTCTCGATCGTCGGGTCCAACCTGCTGGCGGTGTTCCCGGTGCTGGTGCTCTACGCACTGCTGCCGATCGTCCGCAACGGGATCGTCGGCCTGCAGTCCGCGGACCCCAACGTCATCGACGCCGCCCGCGGCATGGGCGTGGGTGGCTTCCGGATGCTGTGGCAGATCCGGTTGCCCATCGCGTGGCCGGTGATCCTGGCCGGCATCCGGGTCTCCACCCAGCTCACCGTCGGCATCGTGGCGATCGGCGCCTTCGTGCAGAAGGTCGGGCTGGGCACCTACGGTTACGACGCCCTCGACAACCTGGGGTCGGTCAACACCCAGAACAAGGCCATCGTCTGCATCCTGTTCGTCACCCTGATCGCGCTCGTGTTCGACGCGGTGTTCGTGGTGATCCGTCGCTTCACTACCCCAAGGGGGGCTCGTGCCTGAGAACCCGACCACCGTCGAGCCCACCGAGACGGGGAAGCAGACGGGTCCCGCGGCCCACGACGCACGCGGCGTCCCGATCGTGCTCTCCGAGCTCACCAAGACCTATCCCGGTCAGGCCAAGCCCGCCGTCGACGCGGTGTCGATGGAGATCCCGGCCGGCGAGATCGTGGTGCTGGTCGGCCCGAGCGGCTGCGGAAAGACCACCACGATGCGGATGGTCAACCGGCTGATCGAGCCGACGTCCGGCACGATCACGATCGGTGGCGACGACGTCACGCACCTCGACGACGTCCAGCTGAGGCGCCGGATCGGCTACGTCATCCAGCAGATCGGCCTGATCCCGCACCTGTCCATCGCGCAGAACGTCGCCCTGGTGCCGAAGCTCCTCAAGTGGGACAAGGCCCGGATCCGGTCCCGCGTCGACGAGATGCTGACCACGGTCGGCCTCGACCCCGACGACTACCGCGACCGCTACCCGCGCCAGCTCTCCGGCGGCCAGCAGCAGCGCGTCGGTGTCGCCCGGGCGCTCGCGGCCGACCCGCCGATCATGCTCATGGACGAGCCGTTCGGCGCCGTCGACCCGATCACCCGCTCGCGGCTGCAGGACGAGTTCCTGTCGCTGCAGCAGCAGCTCGGCAAGACCATCGTGTTCGTCACCCACGACTTCGACGAGGCCCTCAAGCTCGGCGACCGGATCGCGGTGCTGCGCGAGGGCTCGAAGATCGCGCAGTACGACACCCCGGAGCAGATCCTGGCGCACCCCGCGGACGAGTTCGTGGAGAGCTTCATCGGCGAGGGCGCCGCTCTGAAGCGGCTGAACTTCGAGCGGGTCGACTCGCTCCCGCTGCAGGACGACAGCGTGCAGACCCGCGAGACCGTCGACGTCTCCTCGACGTTGCACGCGGCCCTCGACCTGATGGTCGGCAAGGGGCTGCGGCAGGTCACGGTGGCGCGCGACGGCCGGCCGGTCGGGATGGTCCGGGTGGACGACATCCTCGACCGCGTCAACCGGCCGGCCGAGGACCCGACCGCATGAGTGTCGAGACCCCGGTCCAGCCGGACACCGAGACGCCGACGCAGGACGAGACGCTCGCGGTCGACTTCAAGTCCAGCCACCGCCGCAACGTGCTGGCCTGGCGCGACCTGGTCACGCCCGCGCTGGTCGCGCTGGTGCTGGTCGGGCTGTACGTCGACATCAGCCGGCGCGACCTGGACACCATCGAGAGCAACGTGCTCAACCGGGAGAGCCTGACCGACGCCACCCTGCAGCACATCTACGTGAGCGTCTCGATCGCGGTGCTGGTGATGCTCGTCGCGGTGCCCGCGGGGATCCTCGTCACCCGGCGCCGCACCCGCCGGCTCGCCCCGGCGGTGCTCGCGGTGGCCAACGTCGGGCAGGCCGCGCCGAGCCTCGGGCTGCTCGCCCTGGTCGGCATCTACGCGATCGGCTTCTGGCCGGTGGTGCTGATCCTGACCGCGTACTCCGCGCTCTCGGTGCTGCGCAACACGATCGTCGGCCTCGAGGGCGTCGACCGCGGCGTGCTCGACGCCGCCCGCGGCATGGGCATGTCGGCCGCCGCGGTGCTGATGCGGGTCGAGCTGCCGCTCGCCGTACCCGTCATCGGCGCGGGCGCCCGCACCGCGCTGGTGCTGGCCGTCGGCACCGTGCCGCTCGGCTACGCGCTCGACGCCGGCGGGCTCGGGCTGCCGCTGTTCGGCGCGATCAAGACGAACCGGCCCGTCGTCACGTTCACCATCGCGGTGATGATCGCCGCGCTCGCGCTGCTCATGGACTGGGCGGCCGGGATCCTGCAGCGGGCGGCCACGCCCAAGGGCATCCGTTAGCCCGCCCCTTACCACCAACCAGAAGGGAACGACATGACCAAGCCCAGGACCATGCCGAGGCGGACCTCCGCGGGGCTCGCCGCGGCCGTCGTGGCGGCGCTCAGCCTCACCGGCTGCGGCAGCCTCAGCCAGGAGACGGCCGGCGGCAGCGGGGGCAGCTGCGGCGACGTCCAGGCGGACAGCGTCGACTCGAAGGCCCTCGACGGGGTGTCGGTCAAGGTCGGCTCGAAGGAGTTCGACGAGCAGCTGCTGCTCGGCCAGCTGACCCTGAAGATGATGTGCGCGGCCGGCGCGGACGCCAAGGACGAGACCGGCACCAAGGGCAGCACCCAGGCGCGGCAGAAGCTGATCGACAGCGGCAGCGACGTCTACTGGGACTACAACGGCACCGGCTGGATCAACTACCTCGGCCACGACAAGCCGATCACCGACTCGGCGCAGCAGACCGAGGCGGTGGCCAAGGAGGACCTCTCGAAGAACAAGCTGGTGTGGGGTCCGGCGGCGCCGTTCAACAACACCTACGCGTTCGCGGTGACCAAGGAGTTCGGCGAGAAGGAGGGCATCAAGACGCACTCCGACATGGCGGCGTACATCAAGAAGAACCCGTCCGCCACGGTCTGCGTCGAGTCCGAGTTCGCGGCCCGGCCGGACGGCTACCCGGGCTTCAAGAAGGCCTACGGGATCACCGGCGGCAAGCTGAAGAGCCTCGGCACCGGCGTCGTCTACACCCAGCTCGACAAGGGCAACTGCGACTTCGGTGAGATCTTCACCACCGACGGCCGGCTCGCCGCCCTCGGCCTGCAGACCCTCGACGACGACAAGGCGTTCTTCCCGCTCTACAACGGCGTCGTGGTCGAGCGCCAGGACTTCGCCAAGCAGCACCCCGAGGTCCAGGAGGTGCTCAAGCCCCTGGCCGACGTGCTGGACACGCAGACCATGCAGAACCTGAACACCAAGGTCAGCTCCGACGGCGAGGCCCCGGACAAGGTGGCCGAGGACTTCCTGAAGGAGAAG
>JABFXA010000324.1 GCA_013361955.1 Nocardioidaceae bacterium | reverse complement strand
AACGGCACCGCGGCCACGATCCCGGCGACCGCGGCGGGCCGGGCGATGCGGCGCGCCTGGCCCGCCGCCTGCGCCGGTGGCAGCGCCGTGAGGGTCGGGTAGCAGACCCAGGTCAGCGCGGTGCCGGGCAGCCGCAGCAGCTCGGCGTACTTCGAGGCGACCGCGTAGGCGCCGAGCAGCGAGGGCCCGGCGACCGCACCGAGCACCGCGAAGTCGAGCCGCAGGTTGAGCAGCGTCATCATGCCGCCGACCTGGCCGCGGATGCCGTAGGAGACCATCTCGACGACCCGGCCGCGGGTGGGCAGGCCGCGGAACATCGCGAGCACCGGCCTGCCGACGTCGCGGGACACCCGGCGCCACGCGTCGACGCCGACGACGAGGTCGGCGAGCACCTGCCCGGTCACCAACGCCGCAGAGCCGTGCTGCCCGAGCAGCAGGGTGAGCGCGTAGCAGGGCAGGAAGGCGACCTCCTCGGCGGCGATCACCACGTCGCCGCCGCGGCGGTCGCCGAGCCCCTGGAGGGCGGTCTTGCCGACTGTGAGGAACAGCTGGGTGGCCACGGTGGCCGCCGCGGCGGCGGTGACCGCGACCGAGCCGAGCGAGAACGTCGCGCTGAGCAACGGTGCGAGGGCCAGCCAGACCGCCGCGCCGAGCACCGCGCCGGCCGCGGTGATCAGCAGCACGCTGGGCCACAGCCCGGGTGCGTCCCGGCGGGAGGGCGCCAGGAAGTAGCTCATCGCGCCGGGCAGCCCGGCCACCGCCAGCACGCCGACGAGGCCCGGCAGCATCCGCAGCAGCGCGTAGATGCCGACGTCGGCGGGGCCGCCGGTGCGGGCCACCAGGATCGTCGCCCCGGCGAGCCCGGCCATCGCCACCAGCCGGGCGCCGCAGTTGGCCAGCACCTGGCGCGACACCGCGGACTCCCGCAGCCGACGCGCCAGGCGGTTCACGACGACCTCCGGCGGGCGTCCTGCTCGACCAGCACCAGGGCGGCGAGCAGCCCCATCCAGGTCCACAGGTGCCGGAAGTGCAGCACCTCGTAGAAGCCGGACGCGATGCCCATCACCGGCGCGACCACCACCAGCAGGTGGGCGCGCGGCACGATCCGGGCGTACTCCGCCGGCAGCACGCCGACAGCCAGCCGCCAGCAGCGCACCAGCACCGCGGCCACCAGCAGCACCAGCCCGATCGCGCCGACCACGCCGCGCTCGAGCAGCGTGGCGAGGTAGTCGTCGTGCGCCTCCTTGACGTACGGCGCCTGGGTCTGCAGGAGCGTCTGCTTGGTCTGCGCCGGCCCGACCCCGAGCGCGTCGCCGTTCAGGTAGAGCTTGGTGCCCTCCTCGAGGATCACCGCCCGCTCGTCCGTCGAGCTGCCGCTGCGGCCGACCGAGTCGCGCAGCAGCGGGATGCTGTTCGCGGCGTCCTGGCGCAGCGCGTCGAGGTTCACCGCGGGCAGCACCACCAGCAGCAGCACGGCCGCGACGGCCGAGGTGACGGTCAGCGAGAGCACCCCGGGCAGCGCCCCGCCGCGCCGGAACTCGCTGAGGCTCAGGCACAGCACGCCCCCGACCGCGAGCGTGAGCAGGGCGCCGTTCGAGCCGGTGAAGCCGATCGCCACCAGCACCAGGACGTACCCGATCCGCCGCGTCGAGTCCGCGCGCGGGCGCCGGCAGGCAACCATCACGAACAGCGAGGTGACCAGGTAGTTGGCGGCCAGGTTCGGGTCGCTGAACGTGTACGACGCGCGCACGCCGTCCTGCGCGCTGACGCCGCTCAGCGGTGCGAAGCCGATGAGGTACGCGACGATGCCGACGCCGGCGTACCCGACGGCGACCCGGCACCAGGTGACCGTCACCGCCCGCAGGATCGCGGCGTCGTACCGGCCGAGCGCGAGCGTGGCGGCCCAGAACAGCAGGAACGCGTCCTGGGCCAGGATCAGCACCACCGGCAACGGGGCGGCCACCACGTTGGCGGCCAGCGCCCCACCGATCACCAGGCCGGTGACACCGACGGCGTACGGGAACGACACCGGCAGCCCGCGGCTCGACGTCCACAGCGCGGCGACCACGATCGAGCCACCCATCGCGACGTCCGCGACGGCGGTGTTGCCCGGGCCGGCGGGCCGCAGGAACGGCAGCAGGCAGACCGCCACCGCGACCAGCGGCGCCAGCACCTCGGCGCGCTCCGGCCGGTGCGGGACGGCGCCGTCGACGCGGTGGCTGCCGGGCAGGGCGGTGGTCGACATGGCTCAGCGCCGCCGGCGAGCCAGCATCGGCAGGT
>JABFXA010000402.1 GCA_013361955.1 Nocardioidaceae bacterium | reverse complement strand
TCATCAAGTAGCGGTCGTCGCGCGCCTGCCGTGGGGTCCCCCCTCGGCAGGCGCGCGGTTCCGGTCCGGGGTCGTAGGGTCGTGCTCGTGAGCCTGCCCCTCCCGTGCGCCGCGTCGTCGCTGCTGGCCGGGCTGGTCGACGGGCCCGCCCCCGCGCTGACCGAGGTGGCCCGGACGCCGGTGAGCGTGCACTTCGACACCGGGCGCGACGACGTCCCGGTGCTCTGCGTCGCGACGCCGCGCGCCGTACGCCTCCCGAACGCGGTGCTGGTGGCCCACCTCCCCGACGACCCGCCGGCCGGCTTCCGGGTCACCCGCTGGTGGCGACCGGCACGCCCGCGCGGCGTGGTCGCCCCGGTGCGCACGCTGGCCGTCGAGCCGTCGTCGCTGATCGGTGCCGGACCGGGCCTCACCCCGCGCGGCGACGACGTGCTCGCGGGCGCCCTAGTGGCGGCGTACGCCGTCGGCCATACGCAGCGCGACCGGCTCGTCGAGGACACCCGCACGGCGCTGCGGACGCGGACCACCACCGCCGTGTCCCGCGGTCTGCTCACCCATGCCCTCGACGGGTGGGCGGTCCCCGAGCTGGCGGCGTACGTCGTGGCGCTCGGGGTCGGTGACCCGGGCTCGGCCCTGGAACGGCTGCTCGGCGTCGGGCACACCTCCGGCGCGGCCCTCGCCGAGGGCGTGCACCTGGTCGTCGACCGCGAGCCGGCGGGGGCCGCGGCATGAGGCGGGTCGAGGTCCGGCGCGGCTCGTACGTCGACTCGGTCGCGCTCATGCAGGTCAGCCGGCGCGTCGCGGACCTCGACGGGGTGACCGCGGCGCTGGTCGCGATGGCCACCGACCTGAACCTGGAGCTGCTGGCGACGATGGGCTTCGAGCCCGTGGAGGCCGGCCCCAACGAGATGCTCGTCGCGGTGCACGCCGAGTCCGACGAGGCGCTCGACTCCGCGCGCGCCGAGGTGGACGCGGCGCTGGCACAGGCGTCGCGGCCGGCGGCGAGCGGCTTCGGCTCGGCCCCTCCCCCGGTCACCGTGCGCGCCGCCGCGGCCCGGTCCGAGGCCACGCTGGCGCTTTTGTCCACCCCCGGCGACTACGCGTTCGCCGACGCCGTGGAGGCGGTGCAGGCGGGCCTGCACACGATGGTGTTCAGCGACAACGTGCCGCTGGAGCAGGAGGTGCTGCTCAAGGACGAGGCCGACCGGGCCGGCGTGCTCGTGATGGGCCCCGACTGCGGCACCGCGGTGGTCGGCGGCGTCGGGCTCGGGTTCGCGAACGTGGTCCGCCCGGGTCCGGTCGGCATCGTCGCCGCGTCGGGCACGGGCGCCCAGCACCTGATGGCGCTGCTCGACGGCGCCGGCGTCGGCGTCTCGCACTGCCTGGGCGTCGGCGGCCGTGACCTCTCCGCGGCGGTGGCCGGCCGCTCGACGCTCCGCGCCCTGGACCTGCTGTCCGACGACGAGGGCACCGAGCAGATCGTCGTGGTGTCGAAGCCGCCCGACCCCGCGGTCGCCGACGCGGTCCGCACGCACGCCGCCTCGCTCGGGACCCCGGTCACGTTCGGCCTGCTCGCCCCGGGGCAGCCGGACCTCACCGCGCTCGCGCAGACGGTGGTGGAGGCGCTCGGGCACACCTGGGCGGCCCCCGAGCACTGGACCGGCGCCCCGGTACGTCGGGCCGGGCACCTGCGCGGCCTGTTCGCCGGCGGCACGCTCTGCGACGAGGCGATGGTGATCGCCGCCGAGGCGCTCGGCCGGGTCGCCTCCAACATCCCCCTCGACCCCGGCTGGGCGCTCGGCGACGACCTCGCCTCGATCGGCCACACGATGATCGACTTCGGCGACGACCGGCTCACCCGCGGGCGGCCGCACCCGATGATCGACGGCGCGGTGCGCGCCGACCGGGTCCGCGTCGAGGCGGACGACCCGACGACCGGCGTGCTGCTGCTCGACGTGGAGCTCGGCCTCGGCGCCGAGGCCGACCCGGCCGCCCTGCTGGCGCCCGCGATCCGGCACGCCGTCGCGGCACAGGTGCCGGTGGTGGTGTCGGTGACCGGCACCCGCGACGACCCGCAGGGGCTGCGCGAGCAGGTCGCCGCCCTCCACCAGGCGGGCGCCGGGGTGTACCTGTCCAACGCCGCCGCCACCCGGGCCGCGCTCGACCTGCTGGAGGACCCGTGAGCCTCGCCGCCCCCGGCTCCGTGGTCACCGCCGGCGCGCAGCTGTTCGCCGACACCCTCGTGGCCCAGGCCGTCGACGTGGTGCCCGTGCTCTGGCAGCCGC
>JABFXA010000050.1 GCA_013361955.1 Nocardioidaceae bacterium | reverse complement strand
CGGCAACAACGCCGTGTGCCTCGAACCCGGGGTCGTGGTGACCTACGACCGCAACACGCAGACGAACACGTTGCTGCGTAAGGCGGGCATCGAGGTGATCACGATCGTCGGCGCGGAGCTGGGCCGGGGCCGCGGCGGCGGGCATTGCATGACCTGCCCGATCGTCCGCGACCCCGTGGAGTTCTGAGTTACCTGATCGCGCCGAGATCCAGCACGACGGTCGCGTCGCTGTCGGCCGGGTCCGGCCAGCTCAAATAGGTCAGCTGCGGCGAGAACTGGAACGTGTAGGCCGAACCGACGATCGCGATCTTGCCGGTCGTACTGTCGATGAGATAGTCCGGCTGGCTGCTCCCCGCCGTGCGGCCATGCCCGCCGATGAACCGCCCGCCGAGGACCGATCCCGATTCGAACGACCCGACCTGCGTACGCTCGCTGCCGTCGAGGTGCTGGACGACGACAGCCGGCCCGCCCGCGATCTGCGTCGCGCCGGAGCAGAGCGTCGCGGTGCAGTCGGTCGGCCCCAGCTCGCTGGCGGCGACCGCGACCCGCTGTCCGGTGAGGACGTTGCGCAGCTCCGTCACGGGGCTTCGGGCGACGACGTCGAAGTCGACCACCGGCGCAGTCGCGGCCCACGGCCAGGACATCACGGTGAGCCCTTCGAAGCCGGCCAGCGACTCGACGGCCGCCCCGTCCCGCACGGCGACCCGGAAGATGCCCAGCCGGTAGGTGTCCCAGTACACATGGTCGGCGGTGGCGTACAGGCCGACGATGCCGATCTGCTCCTGAGCGGCCAGCAGCCGAGGCCGTCCACCGGACCGCGGGAGCGCCCAGATCATCTCCATCACGGTGCCGTCGGTGAGCCGGCCCTTGGCCCACCAGTAGACGGCGTCGTCGCTGACCGTGAAATCCTGCGGGAAGTACTCGGCCGCGTCGGCCGGACCGGTCAGGTCGGCCAGCAGCGTCGTCGCCCGGGTCTTGGTGTCGAACGCGTACAACCGGGTCACCCGCTCGAAGGCGGGCAGATAGCCGAGCAACAGGTGGTTCGCGTCGAGCACGCCCTCCAGCTGGAACTCCGCACCGTCGAGCGCGTGGGTGGGGAACTTCGAGATCGCCTCCGGCCAGACCATGGCCGCCGGAAGCGCCTGCCCGACGTCGCCGGGCACGGTGATGCGGTTGGTCGGCACCGAAACCGGCGACCCGCTCGGCGTCGTCTTGACCGTCCTCGTGGGCGACGGGGTCGTCGCCGGCGTCGGTGGCGCCGTCGGGTCGTTGCCCGTCAGGACCAGCCAGGCCAGCCCGAGGACGAGGACGATCGCCGCCGAAACCGTGACGAGCATGCGCTTGCGGCGGCGCGTGTGGCGTACCTCGACGAGGCCCACGAGGTCGGCCGGTGCTTCCGCGCGCTCGCCCAGAGCCACCAGCTCTTCGCGCAACCGATCCAGCCCCCGCGAGGCCTGGCTGCGTACCGTGCCCTCGGTGACGTTCAGGCATTCGGCGATCTGACGGTCACCGAGACCCTCGTAGTAGCGCAGCACCAGCACCGCCCGCTGTCGCGCAGGCAGCCCGGCCAGGCTGCGCAGCAGGTCGGTGTCGCCCTCGACCCGGTCCAGCCCGGGATCGGTCCGGCCGCGGTCGGGCACGGCGTCGGTCAGGCGCTCGCGGCGGCGCTTCCGCCAGATGCTGATGTGCAGACGCGCCATCGTCGTGCGGACGTAGCCCTCCGGCTCGTTCTGCCGATGCACCCGATGCCAGGCCACCCGCAGCCGGACCAGCGCCTCCTGCACCAGGTCGTCGGCGTCGTGCTGATTGCCGGTCAGCACGTACGCGTACCGGTACAGGGCCGGCCCGCGCTCGCGGACGAAGTCGGTGAACTGATCGGTGAACTGCTCGGTGAACTGCGCCGTGTCGGTCATGCGGCCTCCTCATGACCCAGGACGCACGACCCCCGTGCGTTGTTGCACGAATATCGTCCCGGTCAGGTGGACCGGGCGCTCAACGATCGGTTCCAGCGCAGGGACAGCACCACCGCGGCGACGGCCAGCAGCGTACCGAGCAGGACGAACCACACGCTGACCTCGACCAACTTCTGCTGCCCGACGAAGTTGCTCGGCAGGTCGGTCAGCACGTCCTGAAGCTGGTCGGCGTCTTCGGCCCGGAAGTACTCGCCGCCGGTGATCTCCGCGACCTTCTCCAGGGTGTCCTCGTCGATCTGCTGGACGCGGCCGCCGCCACCGCCGAAGCCGCCGCCGAACCGGCCGCCGTCGTTGCCGAACGCCGAACCCCCGCTGATCTGGTC
>JABFXA010000433.1 GCA_013361955.1 Nocardioidaceae bacterium | reverse complement strand
CAGGCACCGAACGCGCGAAGCGGGGTGCCGAACAGCACCACCTCGCCGCGGCACGTGGGCGCCAGGCCGAGCAGCGCCCGCACCAGCGTGGACTTGCCGGAGCCGTTGGCGCCCAGCACCGCCAGCACCTCGCCCGGCCGGACGGCGAGGTCGATGCCACGCAGCACCGGCCGGCCGCCGAGCTCGACGGCGCCGTCCCTCATCTCGACGACAGGAGCGCTCATGAGCAGTCGTTCGCCTCCCTCAGGTGGGACAGGTTGCGCCGCATCAGCGACAGGTAGTCCTGGTCGGCGGTGGCGTCGCTGAGCCCCTCGACCGGGTCGAGCACGGCGGTCCGGATGCCGAGGTCGCCGGCCAGGCTGTCGGCGAGCTCCGGGCTGGCCAGCTCCTCGGAGAACACCGTGGTGATCCCGTCGCGCTGCACCAGGTCGTGCAGCTGCCGCAGGTGCGCGGGGGACGGCTCGGCGTCGGGGGAGAGGCCGTTGATCGCGACCACGTCGAGGTCGTAGCGGCGGCCCAGGTAGCCGAACGCGTCGTGGCTGACCACGATGGTCCGGGTCCGGCAGCGCGCCAGCCCGTGCTGGTACGCCGCGTCCAGGTCGGCCAGCTCGCGCTGCAGCCCCTCGAGGTTGCGGGCGTAGTCGCGGGCGTGCTTCGGGTCGGCGGCGGCCAGCTGCTGCTCGACGGCGCCGGCGGCGGCCGAGAGCCGGGTCGGGTCGAGCCAGAAGTGCGGGTCGTCGCCGCTGAGGTGCGCGGAGTCGGCCACGTCGACGACGTGCGCGGGGTCGCTCTGGTCGACGGCGTCGTCGACGGCGGCCTGGAACCCGCGCTCGTAGACGACCACGTCGGCGTCCACCAGGTCGGCGGTCTGGCGGATGTCCAGCTCGAGGTCGTGCGGCTCCTGGCCGGGATGGGTCAGGTTGACGACGTCGGCGTGGTTCCCGGTGATCCGCTGCGCGACGTACTGCAGCGGGTAGAACGACGTGACCACCAGCGTCCGGCCGCTGTGCCGCTCGCTGCCAAGCGCGCTGCACCCGGCGAGGGCGGGCAGCGCGAGCAGCGCGAGCAGCAGCGCGACGCGACGGAACATGAGAATGATTCTCAATCGGAATGAGAACCATTGTCAAACAGGGCTACCGCCTCAGGTCGGCGAGGATCCGCTTGCTGGCCAGCTTGCCGGGGGAGCCGATCACGCAGCCGCCGGGGTGGGTGCCGGAGCCGCACTGGTAGTAGCCGTCGATGGGCGTGCGGTACTGGCTCCAGCCGGGCGCGGGACGGAAGAAGTACATCTGCGGGGCGAGGAACTCGCCGGCGAAGATGTTGCCCTCGGTGAGGCCGGTGCGCCGCTCGATGTCGACGGGCGTGACCACCTCGCGGTGCAGCACCAGGTCGCCGAAGCCGGGGAAGTGCGACTCGAGCACGGCCTGCGCCTTGTCGGCGAAGCGGTCCCGCTCGGTGTCCCAGTCGCTGCCGCGGAGCTCGTACGGCGCGTACTGCACGAAGCACGACATCACGTGCTTGCCGGGCGGTGCCATGTCGGGGTCGACCACCGACTGGATCGCCGCGTCGATGAACGGCCGCTCGGAGTACCAGCCGTACTTGGACGCGTCGAAGGCCCGCTCGACGTACTCGATCGTCGGGCCGATGTTCAGGAAGCCGCCGTAGTGGTCGACGGTGTCCGGCAGCGCGGGGAAGACCGGCAGCCCGTCGAGGGCGAAGTTCACCTTGGCGGAGACGCCGCGGTACTTGGTGCGCTGGACGTTCTCGACGAGGTCGCCGGGGAGCTGGCGCGGGTCGACCAGGTCGAGGAAGGTGCGGCGCGCGTCGAGGGCGGACACCACGACGGGGGCCCGCAGCTCGGTGCCGTCCTCGAGCGCGACGCCGACGGCGCGACCCTCGCTCGTGAGCACCGACGACACCTGCGCGCCGACGCGGATCTCGGCGCCGTACGCCGAGGCCGCCCGGGCAAGCACCTGGGTGAAGCCGCCGTTGCCGCCCTTGTGGAACGCCCACGAGCCGAGGTGTCCGTCGTGCTCGCCCATCTTGTGGAACAGCAGCACCAGGCCGGAGCCGGGCGACATCGGGCCGACCTTCGAGCCGATGATGCTCGACGACGCGTGGAAGCCCTTGACCGCCTCGTGCTCGAAGTAGTCGTCGAGCCAGTCCGCGGCGCTGCCGGTGAGCAGCCGGACCACGTCGTGCATCACCTTCTGCTCGACGCCGTCGAGGTGGTCGAGCAGCCAGGCCACGTCGGCCTGGTCCTCGGGGTCCTTGCCGAAGACGTTCGGTGGCGCGTTGTCGAACAGCGGCTGGATCGCCTGGCAGACCCGGTCGAGGTCGTGGTGGTAGCGGTCGTAGGCGTCCGCGTCGTGGCGGGAGTGCCGGCGGATCTCCTGGACGTTCTGGCCGTGGTCGTCGCCGAGCAGCAGGTAGCCGCCGTCGCCGGTGGGGTGGAACGAGGAGGGCATCATCAGCGGCAGGAAGCCGTGCTCGACCAGGTCGAGCTCGTGGATGATCTCCGGGCGCAGCAGGCTCAGCGCGTAGGAGAACGTCGTGAACGAGAAGCCGGGCACCAGCTCCTCGGTGATCGCGGCGCCGCCGACCAGGTCGTTCTTCTCCAGCACCAGCGTGCGCAGCCCGGCCTTGGCCAGGTAGCCGGCGTTGACCAGCCCGTTGTGGCCGCCGCCGACCACGATCGCGTCGTACGTCGTCGTGCTGTCCGTCATGGCTTGGCCGTCTTCCTCGCGGGGTTGAACAGGGGGGTCCGCGCCGTGCGCGCGCGGACCGTGGTGTTGGCGTGGTTGAGCGCGATCTCCAGGTGCACCTCGGTGCCGGGCGCGGCGTGCTCGGGCCGGACCCGGGCCAGCCCGACGTGCCGCTGCAGCACGGGGGAGTAGAAGAAGCTGGTCACGTAGCCGACCTGGGCGCCGCCCTCGGTGGTGGCCCGGTCGTGCAGCACCGACTCGTAGCCGAGCGGGTGCTCGTCCTTGCTGGGCAGCAGCCCCGCCTCGCGATGCAGCGCGTCCCAGTGCTCCCAGTCGACGAGGACCCCCACAGCCGCCCAGCGCGACGACCGCTCGGCGAGCTCGCGGCGGATCGCCGCGCCGCCGACGAACGCGCGGTCGTCCTCGGCGAGCCCGCGCAGCATCCAGCCCATCCCGAGCTCGCTCGGCGTCACCCGGTCGTGGTCGGTGAACGCGAGCCGGCTGTTGGTCCACTCGACGTCGACCAGTGGCAGCCCGGCCTCGATGCGCAGCATCATCAGCGCGTCCTCGCCGAACGGCCGGATGCTGTGCGGCCGACCGGCCTCGAGGATCGCGTCGAGCACGTCGAGCGCGTGGTCCCTCTCCACGGTGACCTCGAACCCGAGGTCGCCGGTGTAGCCGGTCCGCGAGAGCGTGACGGGGGCGGAGCCGATCTTGGTCTGGGTCTGCCCGAAGAACGGCAGCGTGTCGGCCTCGGTGGCCAGGCCGGACAGCACCATGCGCGAGCGCGGGCCCTGCACGGCGAGGATGCCGTAGTCGTCCGAGACGTCCTCGACGGCGACCCGGAGCCGCCCGACCAGGTCGGCGAACCAGCCCAGGTTCGGCCGGGCCGCGGTGAGCAGGAAGTCGTTCTGCGAGTGCCGGAACACGACCCCGTCCTCCATCACGAAGCCGCGGTCGTCGCACCAGAGCGTGTACTGCGCCTGGCCGGGCCGGCACCGTCGTACGTCGCGGGTCAGCACCCCGGCCAGGAACCGCTCGGCGTCGGGGCCGTGGATCCGGTACTTGAACAGGGGGGAGGTGTCGAAGACGCCGACCCCGTTGCGCACCGCGAAGTACTCGTGCTTGGGCGCGTGCGTGTAGCGAAGCGCGGACAGGTGGCCCTGCCAGTGCGTGTAGAGGCCCTCCGTGTTGAGCGCGCTGAGCCGCTCGTGGAACGGGGTGGTCCTGATCACCGGCGTGCTCCCTTCGTGTCGTCACCGTATCGGACGAGGAGCGTTACTGACTCACGCATCAGTAGCGTCGAGCCGGTCGAGCAGCCAGGCGTAGACCTCGGCCTCGTAGGCCAGGTGCGCGAACCGGCCGGACGGGCCGATGTGCGCGCCGGCGCCGGTCTCCGCGCGGAAGAGGCAGCGCGGCGCCCAGTCCGGGTCCGACTCCCGGAGCGCGGCCACCCACTTGGCCGGCTCGAAGACCATCACCCGCGGGTCGTGCAGCGCACCGGTCACCAGCAGGTCCGGCCGGGAGCCGGCCGCCGGCAGGTTGTCGTACGGCGAGTACCCGAGCAGCCACCGGAACTGCTCGGGGTCGCGCGGGTCGCCCCACTCGTCCCACTCCGTCACGGTCAGCGGGATGCTCGGGTCGAGCATCGTGCTCACCACGTCGACGAACGGCACCTCGGCGACCACCGCACGCCAGCGGTCCGGGCGCAGGCTGAGCACGGCGCCCTGCAGCAGCCCGCCCGCGGACAGCCCGCGGGTGGCGATCCGGTCACCGTCGACGAGCCGGTCCGCGGCGAGCCCGTCGGCGACCGCGACGTGGTCGGTGAAGGTGTGCGGCTTGCTCGCCAGCCGTCCGCCGAGCCACCAGTGCCGGCCGTTCTCGCCGCCGCCGCGGACGTGCGTGTGCACGAACACCACCCCGCGATCCAGCAGCGACGGCAGCGCCGCGTCCCACTCGGGCGGCCAGGAGTACTCGTAGGCCCCGTAGCCGTAGAGCAGGGCCGGTGCGGTGCCGTCGAGCGGGGTGTCCCGGTGCCGGACCACGGTGGCGGGCACCGGGGTGCCGTCGGGGGCGGGGAACGTCGCGCTCGTGGTCAGGTACGCCGCCGGGTCGTGCCCCGGTGCCTCCTTGTGGTGCCGCTCGGTGCGCGCGCCGGTATCCAGGTCGGCGTCGGACCACACCGGCGGCTGCACCCAGGACTGGTCGCACACGGTGACGGCCGAGGCCGCGAAGTCGCAGTTGTACGCGAGCTCGACCTGGCCGCCGTCGTACGTCGGGTCGACGACGACACCTGGGCCGCCGAGGTCGTCCAGCGGCAGCAACCGCAGCCGGTGCCGCCCGCCGGAGCGGAAGCCGAGGACGACGTGGCCGGCGAACGCGTCGGCTCGCTCCAGCCGCTCACCGCCGGCCTCCGGCCGGACCGGCGTCCATGCGGCAGGGGTCTGGTCGGCGTCGCGGGGGACGGGCGCGGAGGCGAGGCGGTACTCGGTCGCGCCGTCGTTGGTGACCAGCAGCAGCGTGTCCGTGCCGTCGGGCAGGACCAGGTGCTCGGCGTGGTACTCGATGCCTGCCCGCCGCCCGCCGACCGAGCGGGCCGGCGCGTCGGGGGTGCGCGCGTCGACAACCCACACCTCGGTGGTGTCGCGGCTCGCGGACCAGACCACGACCAGGCCGCCGCTGCGCGTCGAGCGCAGCTCCAGCTCGAACCGCTCGTCCGGCTCGTCGAGCACGAGCACGTCCTGCTCGACCGGGGTGCCGAGCCGGTGCCGCCACACCTGGTGCGGCCGGTAGGCGTCGTCGTGGACGGTGTAGAAGAACTGGTCGGAGCCGGCGCTCCACGCGCCGCCGTAGTAGCTGCGCGGGACGATGTCGGCCAGGTCCTCGCCGGTCTCCAGGTCACGGAAGCGCAGCTCGTAGACCTCGTCGCCGGTGCGGTCCACGGAGTACGCGAGCAGCCGGTCGTCGGGACTGACCAGGGTCAGGCCGAGCTCCAGGTAGCCCGAGTCGTCGGCGAGCAGGTTGGCGTCCAGCAACAGCTGCGGATCCGGTCCAGCCCACCTCCGCCGCGAGGCCCGATTGGTGTCGTTCGCGTCGGTCTCGGCGGCCTCTTCCTGCGGATCCCGCTGTGCTACGGCTGAGGAAGTGTTGAATTCGCGCAACATCTGCGCGTACTCCCTTCCGGCAGGCACCACCGTGTAGTAGGAAAAGCCCTGGCGGCGCCAACTGACTGACCGGTCAGTAGCGGGAACCCTTCCCGTCATCTCCGCGCGCAGCGCGTCGACAAGGGAGCGCAGATGTCCGGTGGCAGATTCGTACCAGGTGCGTTCGGCTTCGAGGTGCGAGAGGAACGCGGGGGAGTCGGTCGCCCGCATCCAGTGGTACGGATCCGGCCGGCGCACGCCGTGCTCGACGTGCTCGTACGCCTGCTGCGGCGCCCGCGGCGGAGTCGTCACAGCGGGCACCGTACTCCGAGCCGGGTGCTCGCCGCGGCGGCTTTGCTGGCCGGTGCGGTGCTGGTGCCGCTGGCGATGACCCCGACCGCCACGGGCGCCGACAAGAGCACGTTCACGGTGGCGCTGACCGGCGACGTGGACTCGCTGAACCCGTTCCTCGGCGTGGAGGCGAACTCCTACGAGATGTGGGCGCTCGCCTACGACTACCTCGTGAACTACTCCATGAAGGACATGTCGCCCGCGCCCGGCCTCGCGAAGACCTGGGACACCTCGGCGGACGGGAAGACCTGGACCTTCCACATGCGCGACGGCGTGACCTGGTCGGACGGCCAGGACCTGACCGCGCGCGACGTCGCCTTCACCTACGACCGGGTGCTGAACGGCGAGATCGAGGGCGTGAACTGGTCGACGTACCTCAACAACGTGACCCAGGTGTCCGCGCCGGACCAGACCACCGTGGTGCTCACGCTGCGCAAGCCCAACGCGGTGCTGCCGCTGCTGCCGATCCCGATCCTGCCGGAGCACATCTGGAAGAACGTCTCCGAGAAGCAGATGAAGAGCTACGCGAACGAGCCCGAGCCGGGCAGCCCGGTGGTCGGCAGCGGGCCGTTCCGGCTGACCAGCGGTACGGCGGGCGGGTCGACCTTCACGTTCGAGAAGAACCCGGACTACTGGAACGGCACGCCGCACGTCGACCAGGTGGTGTTCCGGGTCTTCCAGAGCAAGGACCCCGCGGTGCAGGCGCTGATCAAGGGCGAGGTCGACTTCGTCGAGGACATCAACCCGCTGCAGGTGAAGGCGCTCCAGGGCCAGGAGGGGATCACCGCGCACAACGGCATCTCCCCGCTGTTCGAGGAGATCGGCTTCAACACCGGCGCGGTCGACACCAAGACCGGCAAGCCGATGGGCGACGGCAACCCGGCGCTGCGGGACCCGAGGTTCCGGCACGCGCTCGGCTACGCGGTCGACCTCGACCGGATCGTGAAGAACGCCTACCAGGGCGCGGCCGAGGCCGGCACCACGATCGTGCCGTCGGCGTACGGCGGCTGGCACTGGGAGCCGCCGGCCGACGTGAAGTTCAGCTTCGACCTGGACAAGGCTGGGCAGCTGCTCGACGAGGCCGGGTACCGGAAGGGGTCCGACGGCAAGCGCACGATGCCCGACGGCAGGCCGCTCGGCACCCTGCGGCTGTTCGCGCGCAGCGACTCCAAGGCCTCGGTGGACACCCTGAACTTCTTCCAGGAGTGGCTGGCCGACCTGGGCATCGACTCGAAGGTCACGCCGATGAACACCAACCGGCTCGGCGAGGTGATCCTCGAGGGCACCTACGACGTCTTCCAGTGGGACTGGTTCGTCGAGCCCGACCCGGACTCGATCCTGTCCGACTTCACCTGCGACCAGCTCGGTGGGCTGTCCGACTCGTGGTACTGCGACAAGGCCTACGACGCGATGTACCAGCAGCAGAACGGCGAGGTCGACCACGCCAAGCGGGTCGAGATCGTCAAGAAGATGCAGCAGCAGCTCTACGAGGACACGCCCTACATCGTCACGGCGTACACGACCACCGGCGAGGCCGTGCGCAGCGACCGCTTCGCGTGCTTCCAGCCGCAGCCCGACCCGGGTGGCGTCTGGCTGATCCAGTACGGCACGAAGAACTACACGATGCTGCGCCCGGTCGAGCAGGCCGGCGACTGCGACGGCGTGAAGTCCGCGCTGAAGCCGGTCTCCGCCGAGACCAGCGACTCCGCGAGCAGTGGCGGCAACGCCGCGATCGTCATCGTCGGCGGCGTCGTGGTGCTGCTCCTGCTCGCGGGCGGCGGGTTCCTCGCCGTACGCCGCCGGGCGACCGCCGGGGACCGCGAGTGAGGCTGGCGGGGGTGGGTGCATGACCACCGCCATCGTCTCCACGCCGACCACCCAGCCGGTCTCCGGGCGGACCAGCTACGCGCGGTTCGTCGGGGCGAAGATCCTCGGCGCACTGGGCAGCCTGTTCTTCGTCCTGGTGGTGAACTTCCTCCTGTTCCGGGTGCTGCCCGGCGACCCGGCGCGGACGCTCGGCCGGGGCCGGTTCAAGACCGAGGAGCAGCTCGAGGCGTTCCGGCACACGTACGGGCTCGACCAGCCGCTGCTGCAGCAGTTCCTGACCTTCCTGCACAACACGTTCACCGGCGACCTCGGGGTCTCGCTGCGCTACCGGGTCCCGGTCTCCGACCTGATCTGGGACCGGATGTGGCCGACGGTGCTGCTGGTCGGCACCTCGACCGTGCTGGCCACCCTGATCGGCGTGTGGATCGGGATGGCGAGCGCCTGGAACCGCGGCGGGCTCTTCGACCGGTTCTCCACCGGCGGCACGCTGACGTTGTACTCGATGCCGGAGTGGTGGCTCGGTCTGCTGCTGATCGCCACGCTCGCGGTCGGGATCGGCCCGATCCCGGGGATCTTCCCGACCGGCGGGCTGCACTCGACCGACGTCGACCCGGGCACGCCCGCGTACGTCCTGGACACCGCCTGGCACCTGGCGCTGCCGGTGCTGACGCTGACGCTCGCGTACCTCGCGGACTACTCGCTGGTGATGCGGTCCTCGCTGCTCGACGAGATCGGCGAGGACTACCTGGTCACCGCGCGGGCGAAGGGGCTGCGCGACGTCACCGTGCGCCGGCACCACGCGACCCGCAACGCGCTGCTGCCGACCACCACGATCGCCGCGGTCAACATCGGCTTCGTGGTCTCCGGTGCGATCACGGTGGAGACGGTGTTCTCGATCCCGGGCCTGGGACTGCTCACCACGGAGGCTCTGGACATCCCCGACTACTGGGTGCTGCAGGGCGCGTTCCTGGTCGCCTCCGCCGGCGTGATCCTCGCGAACCTCGCCGCGAACCTGCTGTACGGCGTCCTCGACCCCCGGGTCCGCACATGACCGGCCGCCACCCGCTGGTCGAGGCGCCTCGTGAGCGTGCGAGGGACGCATGAGCGCGGAGACGGCCACCGCGCGGCTGACCCCGGCACAGGTCTCCCGGCAGCGCCGGGCCGCGTCGCTGCGGCGGACCTGGAAGCAGTTCCGGGCGAACCGGGCCGGGATGTTCGGGCTGGTGCTGCTGGTGTTCTTCGTGCTGGTGGCGGTCCTCGCGCCGCTGCTGGCCGATCCCGCCGGGCTCGAGGTGACCAAGGCGACCGGCGGGGTGCTGGAGGCGCCGTCGGCGGAGTTCCCGCTCGGCACCGACGACACCGGGCGCTCGGTGCTCACGCTGCTGATCTGGGGGTCGCGGATCTCGTTGTTCGTCGGGCTGTTCTCGACCGCGATCTCGATGGTGATCGGCACCCTGATCGGTCTGGCCTCCGGGTTCTTCGAGGGCTGGACCGCGCGGATGCTGTTCCGGCTCACCGAGTGGTTCCTGGTGATCCCGTTCCTGCCGCTGGCGATCGTGCTGGCCAGCGTGCTCGGGCAGTCGCTGCTCAACGTCGCGATCGTGATCGGCGTGACCAGCTGGCCGGGCACCGCGCTGCTGATCCGCAGCCAGACGCTGTCGATCAAGGAGCGCCCGTACCTCGAGCGGGCGCGGGTGCTGGGCGCGGGCCGGTGGCACCAGATGTCGCGGCACGTGCTGCCGAACGTGATGCCGATGGTGTTCGCGAACACCACGCTGACCGTCGCGGTGGCGATCATCTCCGAGACCACGCTGAGCTTCCTGGGGCTCGGCGACCCGACCCGGGTGTCCTGGGGCTCGATGCTCGAGGACGCGTTCTCCGTCGGCGCGATGACCACGGGCGCCTGGTGGTTCATCGTCCCGCCCGGTGTCTGCGTGGTGCTGGTCGTGCTGTCGTTCACGCTGGTCGGCCAGGCGCTCGAAGAGGTCTTCAACCCCCGGCTGCGGAGGTCGCGATGAGCACGACGGCCCCGGAGCTGCTCGAGATCCGCGACCTGCGGGTGTCCTACCGGACGTCGGAGGGGCCGCTGCCCGCCGTTCGCGGGGTGGACCTGGTGGTCCGCCAGGGCGAGGTGGTCGGCGTCGCGGGGGAGTCCGGCTGCGGGAAGTCCACGGTGGCCAGCACCGTGCTCCGGCTGCAGCCCAAGGATGCACAGGTGGACGGTGAGGTGCTGGTGTCCGGTGCCGACGTGCTCACCATGCGCTGGGGCGACCTGCGGGCGCTGCGCTGGGCGGACGCCTCGATCGTCTTCCAGGGCGCGCTGCACTCGCTGAACCCGGTACACCGGGTCGGCGACCAGATCGCCGAGCCGATCCGGCTGCACGAGCCGTCGCTCGACGAGGCCGCGGTCACCCGTCGGGTACGCGAGCTGCTCGAGCAGGTGGGGCTGCCAGGCGGCCGCGACCGGGCGTACCCGCACCAGCTCTCCGGCGGCCAGCGGCAGCGGGTGATGATCGCGATGGCGCTGGCCTGCCGGCCGCGGCTGATCGTGGCCGACGAGCCGACGACCGCGCTCGACGTGATGGTGCAGGCGCAGATCCTCGCGCTGCTCTCGGACCTGGTCCGCGAGCTCGGGGTCGGGCTGGTGATCATCAGCCACGACCTGTCGGTGCTCGCCGACGTGTGCGACCGGGTGGCCGTGATGTACGCCGGTCGGGTCGTCGAGTCCGGCACCGCGGAGCAGGTGTTCGCCGACCCGCAGCACCCCTACGCCCGGGCGCTGTCCACGGCGTTCCCGCGCATCGGCGACCCGGGGGCCCGCTACGCGCCGGCCGGGCTCGCGGGGGACCCGCCGGACCCGCGGGACCTGCCCACCGGGTGCAGCTTCGCGCCACGCTGCCCGCTGGTCACCGAGGCGTGCACCGAGTCCGAGCCGGTCCTGCGTGAGCTGCCCGGCGCGCGCCAGGCGGCCTGCATCAGGGTGGGTGCGTCGTGACCGCCGACCGGCCGGTCCTGGAGGCACGCGAGCTGAGCGTCGACTTCGTGACCCGCAGCGGCACCGCCGCGCGTGCGCTCGACGGGGTCGACCTCGCCGTACGACGGGGCGAGGTGCTCGCGCTCGTCGGCGAGTCCGGCTCCGGCAAGACCACCCTCGCCCGCGCGCTGATGGGCCTGCAGCGGCCGAGCCGCGGTCAGGTGGTCTCCGAGGGCAAGGCGCTCGACTACGCGCCCCGGGCGTTGCGCGCGTTCCGCCGGAAGGTGCAGATGGTGCTGCAGGACGCAGCGGGCTCGCTGAACCCGCGGCAGACCGTCTACGAGTCGGTCGCCGAGGGCATCCGGCTGCACGGGCGGGTCGCGGCCGACCCCGACGGGCGCACCGAGGTCGACCTGGTGGGAGCCGCGCTCGCCGAGGCCGGGCTGCGGCCGCCCGAGCGGTTGTTCCAGCGCTACCCGCACGAGCTCTCCGGCGGCCAGAAGCAGCGGGTGCTGATCGCGGGTGCGCTCGCCCTCCGCCCCCAGCTGCTGATCGCCGACGAGCCCGTGTCGTCGCTGGACGCGTCGATCCGCGGCGAGATCCTGGCGCTGCTGCTCCGGCTCCGCGAGGAGACCGGCGTCGGCATCGTGGTGGTCACCCACGACCTCGGCCTGGCCTGGAACATCGCCGACCGGATCGCGGTGATGTACCTCGGTCGGGTCGTCGAGTGCGGCACCACCGAGGAGGTCCTGGAGTCGCCGCGGCACCCGTACACGCAGGCGCTGCTCAGCGTGGTGCCGGAGATCGAGCACATCGAGCCGGTGGTGCTCACCGGCGAGATCCCCGACCCGACCCGGATCCCCGGCGGCTGCCGGTTCCACCCGCGCTGCCCGGGGGTGGCCGACGGGTCGGCCGCGGCGGCCGGTGTGGAGGAGGCCTGCCGCAACGAGGGGCTCGACGTGCTCCCGGCCGAGGGCGACCACCGGGTGGCCTGTCACCTCGACGCGGTCCTCGCAACGCGGCGCGAACCGGCTCCCGGCACTCCACGGACGGCTGGTGACGGAGTACGCTACTGACTCGCGAGTCAGTAGCACGTCGGGAGGAGGGGCCGTGGCGAGCACGCGGATGGAGGCCGCCCTCCCGCGCGAGATGTACGTCGACGACGGCGCGTGGGCACGCGAGCGCGAGGTGGCGCTGTTCGGGCAGTGGTACTGCCTCGGGCGTCGTGACGACCTCGGTCTCGACGAGCCGTCGCGGCTGGTGGTCGTCGACGTGGTCGGCGAGTCGGTGCTGGTCACCAGCGACGATCACGGGGCGCTGCACGCGGCGTACAACGTGTGCCGGCACCGGGGCTCGCAGGTGCGTCCGGTCGCGGCGCCGGTCGCGTGCCCGGTGGCCGAGCCGGCGTCGGCGCTCCGCTGCCCCTACCATTCCTGGACCTACGGCCTGGACGGCCGGCTGCTCAAGGCGCCGCACGCCGACCTCGACGGTGACGACCCGGCCGACTGGGCGCTGCACCGGGTGTCCGTGGACTCCTGGGGTGGCTTCGTGTTCGTGCACCTGACCCCCGAGCGGGCCGCTCCGCTCGCGGCCTCGGTGCACCGCCTGGCCGTCGCGCTCGGCAACTACGGCCTCGCGGACCTGGTCACCGGCGCGTCGCTGACCTACGACGTGGCCGCGAACTACAAGGTGCTGCTCGAGAACTACAACGAGTGCTACCACTGCGGACCGGTGCACCCGGAGCTCTGCCGGCTGGTGCCGTCGTTCGCCGGCGGGGGATCGGACCTCGACTGGGCGGACGGCGTGCCGCACCGCGACGGCGCCTGGACGTTCACGCTGTCCGGCACCACCACACGCGCCCCGCTGCCCGGGCTCACCGACGCGGAGCGGACCCGGCACAAGGGCGACCTGGTCTACCCGAACCTGATGGTGTCCGCGTCGGCCGACCACCTGGCGGCGTTCGCGCTGCACCCGCTCGCCGTGGCCCGGACCCGGGTGACGTGCACGCTGCTGTTCGCGCGCGACGAGGCACGCAGCGAAGGGTTCGACCCGTCCGACGCGGTGGAGCTCTGGGACCTGGTCAACGGCCAGGACTGGGCGGTCTGCGAGTCGGTCCAGCGCGGCATGTCGTCGCGCGCCTACCGGCACGGCTGGTTCGCGCCGATGGAGGACGACAGCCTCGACATCCGTCGCTGGCTGGTGCCGCTGCTGGAGGGGTCATGACCGACCGGGCCGACTACGTCGTCGTGGGGCTGGGCGCGCTCGGCAGCGCGGCCGCGATGGAGCTGGCCCGCCGCGGGCACACGGTGGTCGGGCTGGAGCGGTTCGCCCTGGGCCACTCCCGCGGCGCGAGCCACGACACCAGCCGGATCCTGCGGCACAGCTACCACACGCCGGCGTACGTCCGGCTGACCCAGCAGGCGTACGACGACTGGGCCCGCCTCGAGCGCGACGCCGGGACCGACCTGGTGACCACGGTCGGCGGCGTCGACCTGTTCCCGCCGGACGCCGCGATCCCGCCGCTGGCCTACACGGACTCGATGTCCGAGGTCGGCATCGGCTTCGACCTGCTGGACCGGGCCGATGTCGAGGCCCGGTGGCCGCAGCTCCGGCTCCCGGACGGCGCGGTCGCGATCCACCAGGCCGACGCGGCGATCGTGCCCGCGGCACGGGGCACCCGGACCATGCAGGAGCAGGCGCGTCACAGCGGCGCGGACCTGCGTGAGCGGCACCCGGTCACCGCGGTGCGCGACCTGGGCGCCGGCGGGCTCGAGGTCGAGACGCCGTACGGCGTGGTCGCCTGCCGCGGGCTCGTCGTGTGCGCCGACGCCTGGAGCAACGAGGTGCTCGGCCACCTCGGCGTACGGCTGCCGCTGGAGGTCACCCTCGAGCAGGTGACCTACTTCCGGCCGGAGCGGCCCGAGGACTTCGCCCCCGGCCGGCTGCCGCTGTGGATCTGGATGGACGACCCGTCGTTCTACGGGTTCCCCTGCTACGGCGAGCCGACCGTCAAGGCCGCGCAGGACTGCGGCGGGCCGATCGTCGACCCGGTCGACCGGACGGTGCTGCCCGACCCGGCGATGCGCGGGCTGCTCGCCGACCACCTGCGACGGATGCTGCCGGGCAGCGGGGTTCCGGTGCGGTCGGTCCGCTGCCAGTACACGCTCACCCCGGACCGGGACTTCGTGCTCGCGCCGCTGCCGGAGAACCCGTCGGTGGTGGTGGGTCTCGGGGCCGGGCACGGCTTCAAGTTCGCGCCGACCTTCGGCCGGCTGCTCGCCGACCTGGCCGTCGACGGTGGCACCTGCACCGACCTGTCGTCGTACCGCCTGGACCGGCCGGGGCTCACCGACCCGGACTACCAGGCGCACTGGCTGGTGTGAGATGCCCTCAGACCAGCGCGGCCACGTCGAGGTCGACCTCGCGCGCCACCGCCTCCGCGACCCACTGCCGCAGCTCGCGCCGGGAGACCGAGCGGTAGACGAGCGTGGCCACGGACAGCCCGTCGAGCAGCGCGGAGACCTTCGCCACGGTCCGCTCGGGATCGGCGCAGCGGAACGCGCCGTCGTCGACGCCGTCCTCGACGACGCCCTGCAGCACCGCGCACCAGCGCCGGTCCATCCGCCGCAGCACCGCCCGGATGGTCGGCTCGCGCTGGGCCAGCGCCCACGCGTCGATCCACAGCCGCCAGCCGGTCGCCGAGCCGGTCGGGCCGTAGAGCTGCAGCACCCGGCGCAGCCGGTCGACCGGGTCCTTGCCGCGGTCCACCGCCCGGTCGAGCCGGTCCAGGTCGCGGTCGACGGCGTACCCGAACGCCTCGGCGACCAGCGCGTCCTTGCTGCCGAAGTGGTAGAACACCAGGCCGGGGCTCACGCCGAGCTCCGTGGCCACGTCGGCCACCCGAATCGCGGCGAGACCGATGCGGTCGAGGAGCTGGGTCGTCGCGGCGAGCATCTCCTCGCGACGCACCTCGACCGCCCGACGATCCCTGCGCGTCATCCTCGCCGTCCCATGGCGCGCAGCATAGGGCCCCGCCCGCCCCGCACCTGGCAGGAGGAACACCGATGACCGACACCGACGTCGACGCCCTCGAGGTCGTCCGGCGCGCCGCGGAGCGCGTCGCCGCCGACGGCGCGCCCGTCACGATGCTGCCCGCGGAGGCGTACACCACCGACCGCGTCCTGGACTGGGAGCGGCGGCACCTGTACGCCGGCGGCTGGACCTGCCTCGGCCGGCTCGACGAGCTGCTGCCCGCGCCCGACGGGGCGAAGCCGGTGACCCAGCGGGCCGTCGTCGCGGGCGACGTGTCGGTGCTGCTGGTGCGCGGGCCGGGCGGGGTGCGGATGTTCGCGAACACCTGCCGGCACCGGGGCCACGAGCTGCTCGCCGACGGTGAGTCGTCGGTGCGGCAGAGCGTGCTGTGCCCGTACCACGCGTGGAGCTACGACTTCGCGGGTCGGCTGCTGGCCGCGAAGGGCTTCCGTGACGACGAGTCCTTCGCGTTCGACCGGCACGGGCTGGTCGAGCTCCCCGTCGAGGTGTGGCAGGGCTGGGTGTTCGGGCACGCGCTGCACCCCGCCGGCAGCGCCGAGGTGCCGCCGTTCGAGGCGCACCTCGGTGACGTGGCCGGGCTGCTCGCGCCGTACGACTGCGGGTCGCTGGTGCTCGCGGACCGGCACACCTACGAGGTGGCCGCGAACTGGAAGGTGATCGCGGAGAACTACCACGAGTGCTACCACTGCCCGCTGATCCACCCGGAGCTGTGCCAGGTCAGCCCGCCCGACTCGGGCGACAACTACGACCTGCCCGGGGCGTGGGTGGGCGGCGCGATGATTCTCCGCGACGGGATGGCGACGATGTCGATGACCGGCGCGCTGGTCGCGACGCCGCTGCCCGGTGTGGACCCGGAGCGGGTGGAGTACCTGCACGTGCTGCCGAACCTGCTGGTCTCCGCGCACCCCGACTACGTGATGAGCCACCGGCTGGTCCCGCTGGCCCCCGGCCGGACCTGGGTGGAGTGCTCGTGGTGGGTGCGGCCCGGTGCCGACGGGTCGGTGCCCGACGCCCGCGGCGCGGTCGAGTTCTGGGACGTCACCAACCGACAGGACTGGAACGCCTGCGAGTCGGTGCAGCGCGGCCTCGCCAGCCCGCACTTCCGCCCGGGCCCGTTCGCCCCCAACGAGGACGCGGTCGCGCACCTGGTCTCGGCCGTGGCCACCGGCTACCGGACCGGCAGCTGGTCCGCCGGCTGACCACGACCAGCGAAGGGTCAGCGGGGCAGCTGCTCGTGCCACGTGCGGTGCGAGACGTGCAGGTCGCCGTCGAAGGCGTCCGCCTCGATGACCACGTCGTAGCCGTCCGCGGTCACGTCCACCCGCATCGTGGAGGCGACTCGGACCGCGACCTCCGGCCAGGAGAGGCCGAACGTGCAGGCGGCCGACGCGCTCTGCGCGAACGTGCGCCGGTCCACGGTGACCTCGCCGGAGTAGTGCTCGCTTGCGGTGCCGTCGTGCGGGATCACGTAGCTGCTGCCGTGGTCGACCGCGCAGGTGGTGGTGCGCGCGAGCACGTCGCGGGTGACCGTCCAGGACACGTCGGTCGGGTCCTCCGAGGAGCGCTCGTGCCCCGGCGGGTACGTCGGCGGCGGGCCGTCGTGGTCGTGCCAGACCGGCAGGTCGAGCTGGCCGGCGTGCACGGTGAGGGTCACCGGCGCGGGCGGCGCGACGGTGTTCGGCCAGTCGGCGCCGCCCACCGAGAGCCGCAGCCGGCGCCCGGCGGGGATCTCGTAGGCGCACGCGTCCAGCTCGACCTCGACGTCGTACAGCTCGCCGGGGACCAGCGGCTCCGGTGCCGCAGGGGCGTGCACGCCCGCGCGGTACGCCAGGTCGAGGCTGCCCCGGGTGACCAGCACCGAGGTGCCGTCGGGTGAGACGTCGCACAGCTTCACCGACACGGACGCCCGGGGTGCGTCGGCGGCCAGCCGCAGCCGGGCCCGCGGGTGCCCGACGAGCACCTCGCCGTCGGCGGCCCACTCCCAGGTGAGCGAGTGCGCGTCGTCCTCGCGCTGGTCGGCGGACAGGCCCCAGGGCAGGTGCCCGGCGCAGTCGATCCACGCGGCCACGCCGGTGTCCGGGCGGACGGCCAGCGTCCGCGGCCCGACCAGCGGGCGGGTGTCGGTCGCGGAGCGGCTGGAGGGCCACTCGTCGCGCACCCAGCGGCCGGGGTGGTCCTCGAGGTCGGGCTCGGGCGGCGCCGGGTGGCGCACGAACACCTCGACCCCGTCGCGGTGCCCGTCCCGGTCGCGGCCGCGCAGCCACCGGTCGAACCAGGCGGCCATCTCGACGTCCAGGTCGACCCGCGGCCCCGGGTAGGCGGACACCGGCGCCGCGTGCACCCACGGGCCGGCCAGCAGCCGGTGCGGCACCCCGGCCGCGCGGAGCGCCTCGACGGTGCGGAACGAGTTGTTGCGGTAACCGTCCGCCCAGCCCGAGACGACCATCACCGCGCACTCGATCCGGTCGTAGCCGTGGCCGTCGCCGTCGGTGCGCACGGACCCGTGCCGCCAGTAGCGACCGTCGCGGTTCTCGCGCAGCCAGGTCAGCACCCAGGGCTGCTGGGTCTCCAGCCGCCGGTGCCACTCCTCGCGCCAGCCCTCGCCCCACACCGCGGGCACCGGCGGGAGCATCGTCATCGGCGTCATGTAGTGGCAGTAGTCGACGAGGTCGACCAGCCGCAGCGCCCCGCCGCGCCAGTGCACGTCGTCGGTCCACCGGTCGTCGCTGGAGTAGATCGCGCAGACGGCCTTCAGCGCCGGCGGCCGCTCGCAGGCGACCTGCAGCGAGTTGAACCCGGAGTACGACGTGCCCCACATGCCGACGCCGCCGTCGCACCAGTCCTGGTCGGCCAGCCAGCCGATCACCTCGACGAGGTCGGTCTGCTCGGTCTCCGGGTACTCGTCGGTGGCGTCGCCCTCCGACGACCCGGTGCCGCGCAGGTCGAGCCGGCACACGGCGTACCCGAACTCGTCGCGGAGCCGCCGGTAGGTGTCGGCGTACGACGAGGTGAGGTCGTCCTTGCGGTACGGCAGCGCCTCGAGCAGGCAGGGCTGCGGGCCGTCCGCCGGGTCCGGCAGGTAGAGGGTGGCCGCGAGGCGGGTGCCGTCGGCGACCCGGATCGCGACGTCGCGCTCAGTGCCCACGACGCCACTCCCTCAGTACCCGCGTGAGCACCTCGGCGTCCAGGCCCTCGCTGGTGTTGCCGTCGCGGCCGACCGTGGTCGGCGCGGTGAGCAGGGAGTTCAGCACCGCCTCCTCGGCGGCGTCCACGACCGCCTCGAACAACGGGTCGAGCGCCCGGCCGGCCACCCGCGGTGTGCCGTCGTGGTCGCCGTCGCGGTCGACGCGGGCGGTGGTCGAGACGCCGAGGAAGATCTCGCCGCTGCCGTGGTGCGCGGTCGAGCCGGTGCGGGCCAGCCCGAGCCCGACCCGGCGCGCGAGTCGCGCGCAGTCGGCGCCGGCGAGCGGGGCGTCGGTGACCACGACGCCGAGGCAGGAGCCCGCTGGCCGCGCGGGGGTCTCGGCCGGGTCGGGCAGCAGCCGGCCGACCGGCGCCCCGTCGACGGTGAGCCGTCCGTGCTCGCCGAAGTTGGTCAGCAGCAGCACCGCGACCGTGTACCCGGCCGGGGTGACCCGCGACGACGTGCCGATGCCGCCCTTGTAGCCCAGGCAGGACATCCCGGTGCCGGCCCCGACGGCGCCCTCGGCGGGCGGGGACGCCGAGCCCACCGACGCGAGCGCCGCCCGGTGGCTGGCCCGGACGTCGTCGACCTCGACCTGCAGCCGGCGGCAGTCGTTGAGGAAGGAGTCGTCGCACTCGCCGACCACCGGGATCACCACGTCGTCGTGCACGCCGACCTCGGTCTCGAGCGCGATCTGCACCGCCGCGTCGTACACCCGGCCGAGCTGCATCGTGGAGGTCAGGTACACCGGTGTCTCCACGACGCCCCACTCGCGCGCGGTCAGGAAGCCGGTGCACTCGCCCGCACCGTTAAGCACCGCGCCACCGGCCGTCAGCGGACGCGGGTAGGCGTCGTCGGCGAGCAGCAGGGTGGTCACGCCGGTGCGGGCCACGCCGCGGCCGGCCGGCGGAGCGGGCTCGTCGCGCGCGAGCGTGGTGTGCCCGAGACCCACGCCGGCGACGTCGAGGACGGAGTTGCTGGGGCCGGTCGGCAGCACCCCGACCTGGATGCCGATCTCGCGGGCTCGAGGCATGCCGTCATCCTGCCAGTTGTGGTGGGATGTTGACTCGTGAGTCAGTACGGCGTTCCCGTCGTGTTCTCGCCGGAGACCCGGCGGCACCACCCGAAGGCGGAGGTCTGGGTCGGCGTCGCCACGGCCGGCACCGAGGTCGCCGCCCGGGTGCACGCGATCGAGACCGCGCTGCGCGACGCGGGGCACCGGCTCGTCGCACCGGACCGGGACGCCGACGACCTGCTGCCGCTCGTGCACGACGAGGACCTGCTGCGCTTCCTGCGCACGGCGTACGAGCGCTGGACCGAGGGCCCGTACGCCGAGCTCGTCGGCCAGGACCGGGTGGTGCCCTACCTGTTCCCGACGCCGGCGATGACCGGAGGCATCCCGGTGCGCCAGCCGGTCGCCGTGCACGCGGACGCGGGCCGGTTCGCCTACGACACGATGACGCTGGTCGGACCCGGCACCTGGGAGGCGGCGCGAGCCGCGGCCGGATGCGCGGCGTCCGCGGCGGGTCTGGTGTCCGGGGGCGAACCGCTGGCCTACGCGCTGTGCCGGCCACCCGGCCACCACGCCACCCGGGCCGGGTTCGGCGGCTCCTGCTACCTCAACAACGCCGCGGTGGCCGCCGAGGCGCTGCGCCGCGACGTCGCGGGCCGGGTCGGGGTCGTCGACGTCGACGCGCACCACGGCAACGGCACGGCCGCGATCTTCTACGACCGTGCGGACGTCCGCTACGGGTCGGTGCACGTCGACCCGGGCGCCGGCTGGTTCCCGCACCTGGTCGGGTACGCCGAAGAGACCGGGACCGGCGACGGCGAGGGCGCGACGCGCAACCTGCCGCTGCCGCCCGGCACCGGCGACGAGGGCTGGCTGGACGCCGTCGAGCGGCTGGCCGGCTGGGTGGGGGCGTCCTGCGACGCGCTGGTGGTGTCCCTGGGCGTCGACGCGGCCCGCGACGACCCGGAGAGCCCGCTGCTGGTCAGCGCGGACGGCTACCGCGAAGCGGGCCGGCTGCTCGCCGCGACCGGGCTGCCCACCGTCGTCGTGCAGGAGGGCGGCTACCACCTGCCGACCCTGGGACCACTGGTCGCGGCGTACCTGGCGGGCGCCCGACCGTAGGGTGGCGCCGTGATCGTGGTGAGCCGGTTCCGGGTGCCCGACGAGGACGGCACCGCCTTCCGGGCCGACGCGCACGGGGCCCTCGCGGCGCTCGCCGCGCGCCCCGGGTACGTCGGCGGGCAGGTCGGCCGCAACGTCGACGACCCGTCGCTGTGGGTGCTGACCACGACGTGGGAGAACGTCGGCAGCTACCGCCGGGCGCTCTCGTCGTACGACGTGAAGGTGGCGGCGGTCCCGCTGCTCAGCCGGGCGCTCGACGAGCCGTCGGCGTACGAGGTCGTCGACGCCGCGGGGAGCGCGCTCAACGAGCGGGGCCCACGCGAGCTGGGTTGATCAGTCTCGATAGTCTGGTTGTTCCGCCGGCAGCCAGCCGGCGTGCCCCGACAGAAAGCCGTCATCGTGGCCAGCAAGCCGACCTCCGTCCTCGACAGCATCGTCTCGCTCTGCAAGCGCCGGGGGTTCGTGTTCCCCAGCGGCGAGATCTACGGAGGCACCCGCTCGGCCTGGGACTACGGTCCGCTGGGCGTCGAGCTCAAGGAGAACGTCAAGCGACAGTGGTGGCGCTCGGTGGTGACCGGCCGCGACGACGTGGTCGGCATCGACTCGTCGGTGATCCTGCCGCGGCGCACCTGGGAGGCCTCGGGCCACGTCTCGACGTTCACCGACCCGCTGGTCGAGTGCCAGTCGTGCCACAAGCGCTACCGGGCCGACCACCTGCAGGAGGGCTACGCCGCCAAGAAGGGCGTCGACGACCCCGACACGGTCGACCTCGCCGAGGTCGCCTGCGCCAACTGCGGCACCCGCGGCGCGTGGACCGAGCCGCGCAACTTCAACATGATGCTGAAGACGTACCTCGGCGTCATCGAGGACGAGTCCGGCCTGCACTACCTGCGCCCGGAGACCGCGCAGGGCATCTTCCTGAACTTCGTCAACGTGATGAACTCCTCGCGCAAGAAGCCGCCGTTCGGCATCGCCCAGCAGGGCAAGAGCTTCCGCAACGAGATCACCCCCGGCAACTTCATCTTCCGCACGCGCGAGTTCGAGCAGATGGAGATGGAGTACTTCGTCAAGCCCGGCGAGGACGAGGAGTGGCACCAGTACTGGATCGACGAGCGCACCCGCTGGTACGTCGACCTGGGCATCGAGCGCGACAACCTGCGGCACTTCGAGCACCCGCAGGAGAAGCTCTCGCACTACTCCAAGCGCACCGTCGACATCGAGTACCGCTTCGGCTTCGCCGGCGGCGAGTGGGGCGAGCTCGAGGGCATCGCGAACCGCACCGACTTCGACCTCACCCAGCACAGCGAGTTCTCCGGTCAGGACCTGTCGTACTTCGACCAGGCGTCCGGCGAGCGCTACACGCCGTACGTCATCGAGCCGGCGGGTGGCCCGAACCGCGCGATGATGGCGTTCCTCGTGGACGCCTACACCGAGGACGAGGCGCCTAACACCAAGGGCGGCGTCGACAAGCGCACCCTGCTGCGGCTCGACCCGCGGCTGGCGCCGGTCAAGGTCGCGGTCCTCCCGCTGTCGCGCAACACCGACCTGTCGCCGAAGGCCCGCGACCTCGCCACCGAGCTGCGCGGCAACGGCTGGAACGTCGACTTCGACGACGCGGGCGCGATCGGCCGCCGCTACCGCCGCCAGGACGAGATCGGCACGCCGTACTGCGTCACCGTCGACTTCGACACCCTCGACGACGACGCGGTCACGATCCGCGAGCGGGACACCATGAAGCAGGAGCGGATCGGCCTGGCCCAGGTGCGGTCCTACTTCGCGGAGCGCCTGCTCGGCTGCTGACCCACCGCTGGTCGAGGTGCGAGCGAAGCGAGCCTCCAGACCAATCCCCGGGTCTCGCAGCCAACGCTCAGGTCGCCCGTGCACAATGACCGGATGCATCGACCGCTCCACCGGCTCCCGCGCCGTTCCCTGCTCGTCCTCGCCGCCGTCACGACCGCGGCGGCCCTGGCCCTGTCCGGGTGCAGCGGGAGCGCCGACGGCGGAGGGGCCGCGAGCGCCGGCACCTCGGGGAGCGAGTCCGCGTCCTCGTCGTCCCCGTCACCCTCGTCGACGGTGTCGGTGCCGAGCGACGTCGACCTCACCGCGGAGGGCTCGAAGCTGTCGTTCAAGCAGCCGGCCAACGTGATCTTCGAGCCGACCCAGAACCGCGGGTCGGTGCTCCGGCTGAACGTCGCGAGCGTCCGCAAGGGCTCGCTCGACGACTTCAAGGGGTTCATCCTCGACGACCGCTACAAGCGCAACGCCGACTACTTCTACGCCACCGTCACGGTGCGCAACGTCGGCCAGGGCGACGTCGGCGGGGTCGCCGTACCGCTGTGGGGGGTCAGCTCGGCGAACACCCTGCTGCCCGCGGTCAACTTCACCACCACCTTCGCGAAGTGCCCGTCGAAGAAGCTGCCCGCGACGTTCGGCCCGGGGGACACCCTGAGCACCTGCCTGGTCTACCTCTCGCCGAACCAGGGCTCGCTCGACGCGATCAGCTACCGGCCCAGCCAGGAGTTCAACCCGATCACCTGGACCGGGGACCTCACGCCCACGAAGAAGGCCGACGACAAGGGCGGCAGGAAGAAGAGCCAGGGCCAGGGCTGATTTGGGCGGTCCCGGCCGCCGCCCCACAATGGTGCGGTGACCGCCACCCTGCCCCGTGAGCTCGTGCTGGGCTCCCTGCGCGTCGACACCCCGGTGGTGCTCGCGCCGATGGCGGGCATCACCAACGCGGCGTACCGCCGGCTGTGCCGCGAGCAGGGCGCGGGGCTCTACGTCTGCGAGATGATCACCTCGCGCGGCATCGTGGAGCGCGACGACACCACGCTGCGGATGCTGGTCTTCGACGAGCTCGAGGACGTCCGGTCGGTGCAGCTCTACGGCACCGACCCGGTGTACGTCGGCAAGGCGGCCGAGATCCTCTGTGCCGAGTACGGCGTCGCGCACATCGACCTCAACTTCGGCTGCCCGGTGCCCAAGGTGACCCGCAAGGGCGGCGGCGGCGCGCTGCCGTGGAAGCGCCGGCTGCTCGGCGACATCCTCGAGGCGGCGGTCCGCGCGGCGGAGCCGTACGACGTGCCGGTGACCATGAAGACCCGCAAGGGCATCGACGCCGGGCACCTCACCTACCTCGACGCCGGCCGGATCGCCCAGGAGAGCGGCTGCGCGGCGATCGCGCTGCACGGCCGCACCGTCGACCAGGCCTACTCCGGCCAGGCCGACTGGGAGGCCATCGGGGCGCTGGCCGCGCACGTGGACATCCCGGTGCTCGGCAACGGCGACATCTGGGAGGCGGCCGACGCGCTGCGGATGGTCGAGCAGACCGGGGCCGCCGGCGTGGTGGTCGGCCGGGGCTGCCTGGGCCGGCCGTGGCTGTTCCGCGACCTGGCCGCCGCGTTCGCGGGGGAGCGGGTCGCGACGCTGCCGACGCTCGGCGAGGTGGCCGCGATGATGCGCCGGCACGCGGAGCTGCTGTCGCTGCACATGGGGGAGGAGCGGGGCTGCAAGGAGTTCCGCAAGCACGTCGCCTGGTACCTCAAGGGCTTCGCGGCCGGCGGCGAGCTCCGCAACAGCCTGGCGCTGGTGTCCTCGCTGGCCGCGCTCGACGCCCTGCTGGAGCGCCTCGACCCGGACGAGCCGTTCCCGGTGTCGGCGCTGGGCACCCCGCGCGGGCGGCAGGGCAGCCCGCGCCGCGTGGTGCTGCCCGAGGGCTGGCTCGACGACGCCGACGGCACCGGCTGTGCGGTCGAGGAGGACCTGCACTCAGGCGGCTGACCTGGGCTTTTCGCATTCTTTGGAGCAGTTGGGCAGGGTGGTCCTCATGCAGCCATCCGTGCCCAGCGCGATCGTGTTCGACGTCAACGAGACCCTGTCCGACATGTCCGCTCTCGGGGCCCGGTTCGTCGAGGTCGGCGCCTCCGGGCAGGCCGCACCGCTCTGGTTCGCCTCCGTGCTGCGCGACGGGTTCGCGCTCACCGCGACCGGCCAGAACCCCTCCTTCGGCCAGCTCGCGCGCGAGCTGCTGCTGCTGCACCTGGCCGAGATGCAGCTGAACCGCAGCGCCGAGGAGGCCGCCGACCACGTGCTGCAGGGGTTCGCCGAGCTCGACCTGCACCCCGACGTGGCGCCGGGCGCGCACCGGCTGCACGAGGGCGGCGTCCGGCTCGCGACGCTGAGCAACGGCGCCAGCTCGGTCGCCGAGGCGCTGCTGGACCGGGCCGGCCTCCGAGACCGCTTCGAGCGGCTGCTGTCCGTCGAGCAGGCCGGCGCCTGGAAGCCGACCGCGCGGGCCTACGAGTACGCCGCCCAGGAGCTCGAGGCGAAGCCCGAGGAGCTGCTGCTGGTCGCGGTGCACCCGTGGGACGTCGACGGGGCCCGCCGGGCCGGGCTGCAGGCCGCCTGGGTGAACCGGTCGGCGGGCGCCTACCCGCGCACGTTCACCGAGCCGACGTACACGGTCGAGGGGATCGAGGCGCTGGCGGACCTCTGGGACTGAGCCGTCCAGTGGTTTTTACCGTCTTCGGTGATCTGTGCCACGAATCCGGGGAAATGGCCGAAAGGTCTGGTCCGGAAGTGGCTGAACCGCACATCCTGTGTTTCACTCGGCGATTCGTGCCCACTGCTCCCCTAGCGTGTGCAGGCACACGAGGCCCCGTCCCCGATCCCCAAGGTGTGAATCCCGCGTGAGCTCCGGACGCCACCGCCAGGTGGCCGAGCACCCGCTGCGCAGGCGGCTGCTCAAGCTGGTCCTCCCCGCGACCGCGGCCACGGTGGCCACCGGTGTCGTCGTCGGTGTGTCGGTGGCCGGGGGCCTCGGCGGCGCCGACCCCAGCGACCTCGCCGCCGACGTGCACAAGCCCCTGAGGGTGAACCTCGGCAGCTCCGAGGTCGACCCGGCCGACTCGCCGTACCTCTCCGACCGGCTGGGCTCGTTCTCCCGGTCCGCCAAGCGGGTGACGCTGCAGGAGAAGCCCGAGGTCAAGGACCGCGAGTGGATGACCACCGCGCTGAACCTGTGGCCGACGCCCGAGGAGAAGGGCGAGCCGATCGACGTGCTGAAGAGCGGCGACCAGGTGTCGGTGACCGGCGTCGAGCAGAACGGCTTCGCGCAGATCCTGTACGACGACCAGATCCGCTGGGTCAACGCCGACTACCTCTCCGACGAGAAGCCCAAGCCGCCGGAGCCGGAGCCGGAGACCGAGGCGCCGTCGCCGGAGAGCCCCGCCGGGGTCTCGTTCGCGCCCTGCCCGGACGGCTCTGACACCGAGTCCGGGCTGACCTCGTCGGCGGTCAACATGTTCCGCGCGGTGTGCAACGCGTTCCCGGAGCTCTCGTCGTACGGCGGCTACGACGCGCACGGCGAGCACAGCAGCGGCCAGGCCGTCGACTTCATGATCAGCGACTCCTCGACCGGCCAGGCGGTCGCCGACTGGGTCCGCGACCACGCCTCCGAGCTGAACGTGTACGACGTGATCTGGGCCCAGCACATCTGGACGCCCGAGCGGGCCTCCGAGGGCTGGCGACTGATGCCCGACCGCGGCTCCGACACCGCGAACCACTACGACCACGTGCACGTCTCCGTCAACTGACCCCCTGACAAACGTCACCCCCACCTCGTGACGCGCGTGTGGGGTCCGCCGGCCCGGGAGCCAGCAGGCTGGGGGCATGACGACGGAGCAGCTCGCGCTCGCGGGCGACACCACCCAGGGGAGCGCGGCGATCAGCCTGCGCGGCGTGACGAAGGACTTCGGCAGCGTGCGCGCGGTGCGCGGCATCGACCTGGACATCCGGCCGGGTGAGATCGTCGCGTTCCTCGGCCCGAACGGCGCCGGCAAGACCTCGACCATCGACATCGTCCTCGGGCTCTCGCAGCCCACGCAGGGCCGCGTCGAGGTGCTCGGCCACGCGCCGCGCCAGGCGATCGCCCGCGGCCTGGTCTCGGCGGTCATGCAGACCGGCGGGCTGCTCAAGGACCTGACGGTCCGGGAGACGGTCGAGTACACCGCCAGCCTGTTCGCGGACACCCAGCCCGTCGACGACGTGCTCGCGCACGCCGGCATCACCGGCATCGCGGACCGCAAGGTCGGCAAGTGCTCCGGCGGCGAGCAGCAGCGGCTGCGCTTCGCGATGGCGCTGCTCTCCGACCCGGCGCTGCTGCTCCTCGACGAGCCCACCACCGGCATGGACGTCGAGGGCCGGCGGGCGTTCTGGTCGGCGATCCGCCGGGACGCGCAGAAGGGCCGCACCGTCCTCTTCGCGACCCATTACCTCGAGGAGGCCGACCAGTACGCCGACCGCATCGTGCTGATCAGCCGCGGCCGCATCGTCGCCGACGGCACCGGCTCCGAGATCAAGGCGCTGGCCGCCGGCCGCACGATCCGGGCCACGCTCGACCGGCCCGACGCCGACGTGCTCGCCCGCCTCGACGGTGTGGAGTCCGTCGAGGTGCGCGGCGACACCGTGCTGCTGCACGCGAAGGACACCGACGCGGTCGCCAGGTACCTGCTCACCGAGACCGGCGCGCGCGACCTGGAGATCACCGCCCGGGGCATCGAGGACGCCTTCCTCACCCTGACCGGCGCCGACGAACCGCAGGAGGACGCCCGATGAGCACCACCACGATCGACCCCACCACCCGCCGGGTGCCGCCGTTCGGCGGGATGAACCTCACCGTGCTCCGCATCGAGCTGCTGCGGATGCTGCGCAACCGGCGCACCGTGATCTTCACGCTGGTCTTCCCGGCGGCGCTGTTCTTCGCGTTCGGGTCGGGCAGCGACTGGGACCAGACCGTCGGGCACGGCAACGTCGCTGCCTACGTGATGACCTCGATGGCGCTGTACGGCGCCGCGCTGACCGCCGCGTCCGGTGGCGCGATGGTCGCGATGGAGCGGGCCCTCGGCTGGTCCCGCCAGCTCCGGCTCACCCCGCTGAGCCCGACGGCGTACATCCTCATGAAGGCGCTGCTCGCCCTGGTCCTGGGCGCGGTGGCGATCTCGGTGGTGAACCTGGCCGGCGTCGTGCAGGGCAAGCCCTCGATGCCGCTGCACGTGTGGGTCGCGTGCGCGGTGCTGACCCTGGTCTGCACGCTGGTGTTCGCGGCGCTCGGCGTGTTCGTCGGCTACCTCGTCCCGGGCGAGAACGCCATGCAGGTGCTCGGCCCCGGCCTCGCGTTGTTCTCCTTCCTGGGCAACGTGTTCATCCCGATCACCGAGGGCTCGACGATGTGGCACGTCGCCTCGCTCACGCCGATGTTCGGGGTCGCCGAGGTGAGCCGGGCGCCGCTGACCGGCGACCTGCCGTGGTACGCGGTGCTCAACGCGGTCGTCTGGTTCGCGATCTTCGTGGCCGGCGCGGCCTGGCGGATGAGCAAGGACACCGCGCGGGTGTGACGACTAGCGTGAACGCCGTGAGCAGCCTCGACGCCACCGGCGGCTGGACCACCCGGGACGGGCGGGCCGGCCGCTTCGGCGTCGTGTTCGCGGCCGTCTGGCTGGTCTTCCTCGTCGACTCGCTGCGCGAGGCGTGGCGGATCGCGTGGAGCGACCAGAACCGGGTCGCCGGGTTCGTCGGCCTGCTCGCCATCGTGGCGTTCGCGGTCACCTATCTGGCGATCTTCGGCTGGGTCCGGGCCCGGCGGCGACGGGCCGAGGGCCGGGTGCCGCCGGCCCAGGGCTGGCTCGCGATCGGCGCCCTCGGCGCGCTGATGCTGGTGATGGTGCTCGCCATCGGGCAGGAGGGGATGGCGGCGGTCGTGTACGTCGTCGTCGTCGGTGTGCTGGTGCTGCCGACCTGGTGGGCGCTCAGCCTCACCGTCGCGCTCGCCGCGCTCGTCGAGGTCACCGGCCGCACCTTGCCCGGCTGGACCGAGCAGGCCGGCCTCACCTTCGCGGTGTGCACGGCGGCGTTCGCGATGTGGGGCGTCTCGCAGCTGATGATGCGCAACCTCGACCTGCTCCGGGCCCGCGAGGAGAACGCCCGGCTCGCGGTGGCCGACGAGCGGAACCGCTTCGCCCGCGACCTGCACGACATCCTCGGGCACTCGCTGACCGTGATCACCTTGAAGGCCGAGCTGGCGAACCGGCTCATCGACGTCGACCCCGAACGCGCCCGCACCGAGATCGCCGACCTGGAGCGGCTGAGCCGCGACGCGCTGGCCGACGTACGCCGGACGGTGGAGGGGTACCGCGACCTCACCCTCCCCGGCGAGCTCGCCCGCGCCCGCGAGGCGCTGCGGGCCGCGGACATCGAGGCGGACCTGCCGAACTCCACCGACGACGTACCGTCCGAGCTGCGCGAGCTCTTCGCCTGGACCGTCCGCGAGGGCGTCACCAACGTGATCCGGCACAGCCGCGCCACCCGCTGCTCCATCCGGCTCGCCCCGGACCGGGTCGAGGTCACCGACGACGGCACCGGCCCACCGCCGGACGCCGAGCGCGGGCACGGCCTCGACGGGCTGCACGAGCGCGCCGCATCCCTCGGCGCCGTCCTCGTCACCCGGACGCTCGACCCCGGCTTCGCCCTGCGGGTGTCTGTGCCATGACGATCCGCCTGCTGCTCGCCGACGACCAGGCGCTGGTCCGCGGCGCACTCGCCGCACTGCTCGACCTCGAGCCCGACCTGGAGGTCGTCGCCGAGGTCGGCAGCGGCACCGAGGTGGTGCCCGCCGCGGCCGAGCACCAGCCCGACGTGGCGCTTCTCGACGTCGAGATGCCCGGCCTGGACGGCATCGCCGCGACCGCCGCGCTGAAGGCCGCCCGCCCCTCGACGCGGGTGCTCATCGTGACCACCTTCGGCCGCCCCGGCTTCCTGCGCCGGGCCCTGCAGTCCGGCGCCGACGGCTTCGTCGTGAAGGACACCCCGGCGCGCCAGCTCGCGGACGCCGTACGCCGGGTGCACGCGGGCCTCCGTGTCGTCGACCCCGTCCTCGCCGCCGACAGCCTCGTCGCCGGCGAGTCCCCGCTCACCTCCCGCGAGACCGACGTCCTCCGCGAGGCCCGCGGCGGCGCCTCCGTCGCCGCCGTGGCCGGCAGGCTCTTCCTGTCCGAAGGCACCGTCCGCAACCACCTCTCCGCCGCCATCGGCAAGACCGGTGCCACCAACCGCGGCGAAGCCGTCCGCATCGCCGAGGACAACGGCTGGCTCTGACCCCCGATCGTTGGTTGAGGTGCGAGCGGGCTACCGCGAGCCTCGAAACCAACTGACGTGGGCCGGGTTTCGTCCACAGGCCGATGCGGAGAGTCCCTTTCCACAGCAGGGGATTCGGCGCAGAAACCGTCGGTGGCCACTGCTTGGATGGACCTATGTCCGACACCGCAACCCTCCTCGACCTCGACGCGAAGTCCGCGCTCGAGTCGGTGGTGCGTGAGCAGCGGGTTGCGGCGCGGGCG
>JABFXA010000095.1 GCA_013361955.1 Nocardioidaceae bacterium | reverse complement strand
TACGCGCGGCTGCTGCCCGGGGCCGTCGGCGACGAGGCCCGGCGCAACCTGTGGCGGCTGGCCCGCGCCGCGCTGCGGGGCAGCGGCGGGTCGCTGTTCCTCGACGTCTCGCTGACCGGTGGGTCGGCCGGGCTGGTGCGCCCGCTCGACACCGACCTGCTGGTCGACGGGCTCACGACGTACGGCGGTCGCCGGCTGGTCCGCCACGAGGGGCCCGGCACCGACCTGTTCGACGTACCCGACCCCGCGACCTGCCGGCTGCAGGTCGACTTCCCGACAGGAGAGCCCCATGCCTGAGCGCACCCGCGCCGTCGTCGCCCGGCTGCACGCCCGCACCGCCCGCGCCCGGATCGGCCGGCTGGAGCGGGAGCTCGACGAGGCCCGGCGGCTGAACCGGCGGGTCGCCGAGCTCACCGACCTGGTCACCGAGCTGCTGGTGCCGCTGGCCCGCCGCGACGACGCCGAGGTCGACGCGGTGCTGGCGCGCTACCGCTCGCTGGTGTGAGCCGGGGTCAGCCGTCGTAGGGCAGCTCGCTGCGCCAGCTCTCCTCGGGCTGGTGCGCGGCGGCGTGGATCGCGTCGGCGACCCGGTCGGGGTCGAACGGACCGCCGCGCGAGAGGGTGCCGTTGACGGTGACCGACACGGCGCGGATGCCGTCGGGCCTCAGCGTCGCGTCGATGCTGTGCACCAGGTTGCGCAGCCCGGCCTTCTGCACACCCAGGCTCGGCGCCTCGTGCCACGGCTGGTCGGCGGCCATGCTGCCGGTCGCGGTCACCCGGCCGCCCGCGGACATGAACGGCCGCGCCGCCTGCAGCGCGGTGAGCAGCGGCGCCACGCCGACGCCGACGTCGGTGAGCAGCTCGGCCGGGCTGAGGTGCAGCGGGTCGCGCTGGCGGAACACGCTCGGGTTGAAGTGCAGCACGTCGAGCCGCCCGGCGTGCCCGCCGAACCGGGTCACGGCCTCGGTGAGCGCGCCGGCGTCGGTGATGTCGAGCGCCGTCCAGCCGGTCGTGATGCCGTCGGCCTGTAGCTGCTCGCCGAGCCCCTTGAGCTCCTCCTCGTCGAGGGACAGCAGGGCGACGTCGTACCCGTCGCGCCCGAAGCGGCGCGCCACCGACGCACCGAGTCCCGGCCCGGCTCCGACCACCACGATCACGGGGTTGCTCATGGCGACGACCCTAGTGCCGCCGGCCCGCCCGTGCGTCGGTCCGGTGGGGGAGGATGGCCCCATGACGGAGGGCAGCCGCTTCACGGTGGTGCGGATGCGGGAGGGCTACGACATCCGCCAGGTCGACGAGTTCCTCGACCAGGTGTCCGCGGCGCTGGAGTTCGACCCGCCGCTGATGGGCGCCGACGAGGTCGAGGCCAAGCGCTTCGCGCCGGTGCGGATACGGCACGGCTACGACATGGACGAGGTCGACACGCACCTCGACCACCTCGCCGCCGAGCTCCGGCGGCGCGAGCCGGTGCCGCTCGACGTGTCCGAGGAGGAGGCGGGGGTGGTGACCGAGACCGGCCACCGCCCGGTCACCGTGCTGCTCCTGGTCCTGCTGGTGCTGGTCGTCGCCGCCGTCGTCGCGTACGTCGTGACGTGACCGAGCCCGCCGGCCCCCGCACCTGGGTGCTGCACGTCGACCTCGACGAGTTCCTCGCCGCGGTCGAGGTGCTGCGCCGCCCGGAGCTGAAGGGCCGGCCGGTCGTCGTCGGCGGCCGCGGCGACCCCACCGAGCGCGGCGTGGTGTCCACCGCGTCGTACGAGGCGCGCGAGTTCGGCGTCGGCTCCGGGATGCCGCTGCGCACCGCCGCGCGCAAGTGCCCCGAGGCGGTGTTCCTGCCCGTCGACAAGGCGGCGTACGACGAGGCGTCGGCGCGCGTGATGGCGACCCTGCGCTCGTTCGGGGTGCCGGTGGAGGTGCTCGGCTGGGACGAGGCGTTCCTCGCCGTGCGCACCGACGACCCCGAGGCGTTCGCGCAGGACGTGCGCGCGGCGGTGCTGGAGAACACCGACCTGCACTGCTCGGTCGGCATCGGCGACAACAAGCTGCAGGCCAAGATCGCCACGTCGTTCGGCAAGCCGCGCGGGGTCGGCCGGCTCACCACCGAGGACTGGTTCGCGGTGATGGGCGACCGGCCCACCGACGCGATCTGGGGGATCGGCCGCAAGACCTCGGCCAAGCTCGCCGACCTCGGCATCCGCACCGTGCGCGAGCTCGCGGAGACCCCGGCGCAGGTGCTCGCCGACCGGCTCGGCCCGACGATGGGCCCGTGGTACCGCCGGCTCGGCCGCGGCGTCGACTCCTCGGCGGTCGACGCGACCCCGTGGGTGGCGCGTGGGCACGGCCGGGAGACGACGTTCCAGGAGAACCAGCGCGACTGGGACGCGGTCGCCGTCGCGGTGCGCGAGCTCGCCGCCCAGGTCACCGCCGACATCGCCGCCGAAGGCCGGCCGGCGGCCCGGGTCGGGATGAAGCTGCGCTACGCGCCGTTCGAGACGCGCACGCGCAGCCTCACCCTGCCCGAGCCGACCGCCGAGGAGTCCGTGATCGCCGACGCGGCGGTCGAGCTGCTCGGCCGGTTCGACCACGACCGCGCGGTGCGGCTGGTCGGCGTCCGCGCGGAGATGGTGCCACCCGAGGGCGGCTACTGACTCCGGCTCAGGCGTTCGCGTGCTCCTCGACCAGCTCGTGCGCCTCCTCGCGGGACGCGGCGGCGGGGGAGGAGCCCCACATGTGCCGGCCGTTCGGCTCCTGGGTGAACCAGATCGACACCGCGCCGATGACGCCGGCGATGATCAGGTACCAGGCCGGCCAGTTCAGGTCGCCGGTCTTGGCCACCAGGGACCCGACCACCACCGAGGTGGTGCCGGCGAACAGCGACACCGAGACGTTGAACGAGATCGACAGCGCACCGCCGCGGATCTCCGTCGGGAACAGCGTGGGCAGCGTCGACGGCATGGTCGCGCTGAAGCAGATCAGCAGCAGCCCCATGATCAGCAGGCCCACGAAGATCGTCGCCACCGTCTGCTCGCGGATCAGCAGCACCGAGGGCAGCGACAGCACGATCAGCCCGATCGAGCCCACCCACACGATCGGCTTGCGGCCGATCCGGTCCGACAGCATCCCAAGCAGCGGGATGGTCACCAGCGCGACGACCATCACCACGATCTGGATCACCTGCGACGTGGTCTCCGAGACACCGCTGCCGCCGCTCTGGTCGGGCAGCGTGGTGGTGACGTACGTCGGCATGTACGACGTGAGCATGTAGTTGGTGACGTTCCAGGCCAGCACCAGACCCATGCACACCAGCAGGAACGGCCAGAGCGCCAGGATCTCCTTGAGCTCGCGGCCGGTGCGCATCTCCTTGTCGCGCTCCTCGGCCTCCTTCTCCAGCGCGAGGAACGCCGGGGTGTCGGCGAGCCGGGTCCGCAGGTAGACGCCCACGATGCCGAGCGGCAGCGCGACGAAGAACGGGATCCGCCAGCCCCAGGACAGCAGCTGGTCGTCGCTGAGGGCGGCACCCGCGACGGTCACCACGACCGCACCCATCAGGTAGCCGGTGAAGGTGCCGAACTCCAGCCAGCTACCGAGGAAGCCGCGGCGCCGGTCGGGGGCGTACTCGGCGATGAACGTCATCGCGTTGCCGTACTCGCCTCCGGTCGAGAAGCCCTGCACCAGCCGGGCCGCGAGCAGCAGCGCCGGCGCGGCCAGCCCGATCGCGGACTGGCTCGGGATGCAGCCGATCGCGAAGGTGCCGAGCGCCATCATGATCATCGTGGTCGCCAGCACCTTGTTGCGGCCGATCCGGTCGGCGAGGGGACCGAAGAACATCCCGCCGAAGGGCCGCACCAGGAACGCCACCGCGAACAGGCCGAACGTCGCGATCGTGCCCATGGTGTCGGGCAGGTCGGCGAAGAAGACCTCCTTGAGGGTCGGCTCGAAGTAGGCGTAGACGCCGAAGTCGTACCACTCGGTGATGTTGCCGATGGCGGCCGCGCCGATCGCCCGGCGGATCACTGGCGGTTTGGTGACGTTGACGTCGTCGACGTTCCAGTCGCGGGGCGGTTCGTGCGGCGTGAGCACGGCCACGGGGGAAAGCACGTCCTTTCGGGTCGGGGCAGGGGACCCGCGACTGGTGCCCAGGTGGTTGGCCACTCAAACCGGGACGCCCGAGTGGGCATCCACACAGACCGCCCCGGGTCGGGACGTCGGCCTCAGAACGGACCGGGGACGTCGCCGATCGTGGTCAGCGGGACCCGGTCGGCGGGCACCGGCGGCGAGAACAGGTAGCCCTGCGCGAGGCTGCAGCCCAGCTCGCCGAGCCGGTCGCGTGCCTGCCGGGACTCCACGCCCTCGGCGACGACCTTCAGGCCCAGCGAGGTGGCCAGGGTGACGGTCGACCCGACGATGGCGGCGGCCCGGGTGTCGTCGGGCAGGTGGCTGACGAAGGTGCGGTCCAGCTTGAGGCCGCTGACCTCGTGCAGGTCGCGCAGGTAGCCCAGCGAGGAGTACCCCGTGCCGTAGTCGTCGACCACGAGGCGGACGCCGAGCCCGAGCAGGTCGCGGATCACCCGGCGGGCGCGGTCGGGGTCGGCCATGAACAGGTCCTCGGTGAGCTCGAGGTCGAGCATCGTCCCGGGGAAGCCGGTGGCGTCGAGGGCCGCGGCGACCTGCTCGGGGAAGCCGACGTCGAGGAGGTTCGTGACCGACATGTTCACCGCGATGCTCAGCGGTTGCCCGCCCTCGAGCCAGACACGACCCTGGCGCAGCGCCAGGTCGAGCACCCGCGGCGTCAGCTCGCGCATCAGCCCGCCGCTCTCGGCGAGCGGCAGGAACGTCGAGGGCGGCAGCAGGCCCTCCTCCGGGTGCTGCCACCGGACCAGGGCCTCGACGCCGACCACCTGGCCGGAGCCCAGGTCGACCACCGGCTGGTAGTGCAGCAGCATCTCGCCGCCGAGGATCGCCTGCCGGAGCCGGTCGACGGTCTCCAGCCGGGCCAGGCTGGCGTGGTGCGGCTCCGGCCGGTAGTAGCTCTGGCCGGTGCGGGCCACCTTCGCCTCGTACATCGCCAGGTCGGCGTGCTGCAGCAGCGGCACCGGCTCGCGCCCGTCGGCGGGGAACACCGCGATGCCCACGGAGGCGAGCACGTCGAGGTCGCGGGCGGCCAGCGGGAACGGCCGGCGCAAGGCGGCCCGCAGCCGCTCGGCGGTCTCCCCGGCACGCTCGGCGTCGGCGCCCGGGAGCACCACCGCGAACTCGTCACCGCCGATCCGGGCCAGCACGTCGCCGTCGCGCAGCACCTCGTGCAGCCGGGCCGCGACCAGCCGCAGCAGCGCGTCGCCGTTGTGGTGGCCGAGGGTGTCGTTGACCGCCTTGAAGTCGTCGAGGTCGATGATCAGCAGCCCGAGCGGGTCGGCGGTCGCGCGGCCCTGCAGGGTCTCGGTCAGCAGGTCGTTGAACGCCCGCCGGTTCGGCAGTCCGGTCAGCTCGTCGACCCCGGCCCCGCGGCCGTGCTCGGCGGCCCGCCGTACGGTGCGGAAGGCCAGGCCGGTGCGCACCAGCGCGACCAGCACCGCGGCGCCGGCGAGCAGCACGCTCACGAGCGGCACCGGCGCGACCGTGGCGTAGACCAGCAGGGCCACACCGAGGGTCGCGAACACCGCGGGCAGCACGAGGTTCGGCTGCAGGTCGCGCTGTCGTGGTGTCGGGGTGCGGTCGGGCAGGAAGCCGGCGGTGGCGATGACCGCGTTGGTGAGCACCGTGAACGAGCTCAGCGGGGTGCCGGGGTGGAAGGTGCCCGCGGTGACCTGCACCAGGAAGATCGCGTCGGTGACCACGAAGCCGAGCAGCCCGACGGCCAGCCCCCAGATCGGCAGCGGCGGCTGCCACGCGTAGCCGACCAGTGCGCCGAGCAGCAGCAGCACCAGCATGATGTCGAGCACCGGGTAAGCGAGGTTGGTGACCACCACCGAGGGGGTGCCGGGCTGCCCGGTGCGCGCCACCAGGGTGTCGAACAGCAGCGCCACGGCCACCGCGCCGGCGACCACCACGCCGGTGACGCCGTCGAACACCAGGCTGCGGGTCAGGTACGAGAACCGGTCGCGCACCAGCGTGACGAGCCCGGCCATCAGCAGCACCACGGTGGCCAGCCAGAAGAGGTCCGACACCGACGGGTAGGGCTGCGGGTCGAGGGACCGGACCACCGCGAAGTAGTAGCCGAACGCGAACGCACGGCAGGTCAGGGCCAGCGCCACCCAGGTCCACAGCGCGCGGCCGTGGGGGTCGAGCACGCGCACCCAGCAGAGCGCAGCGGCGGTCGCGAAGCAGAGGCCCTGCAGCCAGCCGTCGACCGGGGTGACGAACGTCGGCGGGCGTACGCCGGGCACGTCGACCACCACGATGACGGCGACCTGCACCCAGAGCAGGACGGTCAGCGCGACAACAAGTCCCCTCGGCGCGCTGCGCATCTGGTCCCCTTGTCCGACGGACGGTCCCTCATGCTAGGTCGGCGGACCGGACGTCGTACCGAACTCGCCCGGATCGTGACCCACCTGGCGGGACACGTGGGTGAGCAACGACACGCCGTACGCGGTGAGATCGGTTCGCGGCGCGGGAGGCCGGACGCCACACTTGTGCTGCGATGGCGGACGGCACGGACACGACGAGCGACACCAGCAGGGACATCTACAAGACCCTCGACCTCGGGTTGCGCATCGGCGAGATGCTGCTCTCGTCGGGCGCCGGCGCTGCGGACGTCGGCGCGACCATGCTCAACGTGGCGCGCGCCTGCGGGCTGCGCGGGGTCACCGCGGACGTCACCTTCACCGAGCTGGCGATGAGCCACCAGTCCAGCTACGACGAGCCGGCGATGATCCAGATCCGGCAGGTGCGGCACCGCGAGATCGACTACGAGGACCTCACGATCGTCGACCACCTGGTCCGCGACCTGCTGGCCGGCCGCGTCGACCGCGACGAGGCGCGCAGCCGGCTGGCCCGCGTCGTCTCCTCGGGTCACCGGCTGCCGCGCTGGGCGGTGACGCTGTCGTTCGGGGTGATGGGCGGCGGCGTGGGCCTGCTGCTCGGCGGCGACCTGGTGGTCACCGCGGTCGCGTTCCTCGCGGCGATGGGCGTCGACATGCTGCAGCGGCAGATGTCGCGGCGACGGCTGCCGGCGTTCTACCAGCAGGTGGCCGGCGGACTGCTCGCGACGCTGATCGCGGTCGCGCTGGCGGCCTCGCCGGTGGCCGCCGACCCGTCCCGGGTCGTCACCGCCGGGATCATCATGCTGCTCGCCGGGGTCAACTTCATGGGCGCGATCCAGGACGCGCTGACCGGCTACCCGCTCACCGCGGGCGCCCGGATCCTCGAGGCGATGCTGGCCACCGCGGGCGTCATCGCGGGGGTCAGCGGCGGGCTGACGGTCGGCCGGACACTGGGCGTGAACCTCGGCCGGCTCGACCCCGGCGCCATGACCATCGGGGACCTCCCGCTGGTGGTGCTCGGCGCCGCGATCGCGGCGAGCGCGTTCGCGCTGGCGGCGTACGCGCCGGTGCGGGCGCTGCTGCCGATCGCGGTGGTCGCGGCGATGGGCGAGGCGGCGTACTACCTGGTGGAGAGCCGCGGGCTCGGCATCGCCTGGGCGTCGGCCACGGCCGCGGTGCTGATCGGCCTGGTGAGCTACGCGGTCTCCGGGCGGGTGCGGGTGCCGCCGCTGGTCGTGGTGGTCTCCACGATCGTGCCGCTGCTGCCCGGCCTGTCGATCTACCGCGGCCTCACGCTGCTGTCCGAAGGCGGCAACGGCCTGATCTCGATGATCAACGCCGCGGCCATCGCGATCGCGCTCGCGTCGGGCGTGATCTTCGGTGAGTACCTCGCGCAGCCGCTGCGTCGCGAGGCGCGCCGGCTGGAGAGCCGGCTGTCCGGGCCGCGGCTGGTCGGCCCGCTCCGGGTGCGCAGCGTGCGCCGACGGCACGGCCACACCGACCCGCGGTAGCGCTACCGCACCTCGAACCCGGCCAGCCCCTCCGGCGGCACCTCGCTGACGTCCACGTCCCGCACGCTCGCGCGCGGCGGGCCCTCCCGGGTCCACGCGACCAGCCGCGCCACCGCGTCGGGGCGGCCCTCGAAGTGCGCGTGCACGGTGCCGTCGGGCTCGTTGCTCACCCAGCCCGCGACGCCGGCCGCCCGTGCCTCGTAGCGGCAGGTGTCCCGGTAGAACACGCCCTGCACGCGGCCGTGCACGACCACCCGTCTCGCGACCCGGTCCGCCATCACCGCATCATCTCGCGCAGCCGGTCCAGCCACCCGGCCCCCGTCGCCCCGTCGTACGGCGCCGCGCCGGCGCGCACCGCGGCGTGCACGTCGTCGCAGGACGCGGACGCCAGCCGGACCAGGTCGTCGGGGTAGCTCAGCGACACCCGGTGCTGCGCGAACTCGTCCTCGTCGTCGACCCACACCCGGCCGGTCCAGCCGCGGACCACGTCGAGGTCGAGGTCCACCCCGCTGACCGTGTCGTGCGCCCAGGTCGGCGGCGTGCTCACGTCGACGTACACGGACACGGCGAAGCCGGGCGCGTAGAAGGTGGCCACGAACGGGTCGCCGTCGGGCAGCAGCGTGACCTGGTCGCACTGGGTGCGGAAGCAGACCCCGGGGCGGGATATCAGCGTGCCCCGCGGCGCGCCCACCCAGGTGCCGTGCGCGTCGGTGCCGAGCAGCAGCGCGTCGAACTCCCAGTGCGGGCGGTCGCGCCACTTGCGGGACACCACCCGCACGGTGCGCGCGCTCACCGAGGCACGGTCCGGCAGTCCTGCCAGGGGTCGTCCTCGCGGGCGCAGTTGAACCAGTACGGCCCGACCCGCAGCGCGTGGTGCTCGGGGTAGACGACACGCTTGGTCGGCACCGCCTCGAGCATCCGGCGCAGCCGCTCGGGGTCGTGGTGCCGCCAGCGCAGCTCGCGCCCGTCGTCGAGGACCAGGATCACCCGGCTGCCCTCGAGGAACGCGTTGCCGACCGTGAACGACGGCGACCGGACCGCCTCGCCCTGGTGGCGGTAGTGCATCTGGTGCCCGGGCTCGTACAGGTCGCAGGACGACCCCCGCACCCTGGACGGCGCGCCCGGGCGCGCGGCGTCGGTCGGCCGCTCGCTGTCGTGAGACGTCCCCATCAGGCGGGATTCCTTCATCGTCCGCATGGCCCCCCACAGGCGTGTTCAGGATAGCCACAGACCGGACCAGAATGGGACCGTGCCCCTGCCCGTCTCCTCCGTGCACCGGGCGCTGCGCGACCTGGACCCGGGCAGCGCCGCGCTGGTGCGGCCCGCGCTGGAGTGGATGCGGCTGCGCGGCGACGACCCCGCCGTGGTGCGGGCGTACCTCGACGACGAGCTGCCGCGCCGTACGGCGGCGGAGGGGCGGACCCGCGAGGCGCACGAGGTGGCCTGGGCGCTGGCCGACCTGTTCGAGCGGGCCGGCCTGCCCGTGCAGGCGGCGCTGTGCCGCGACCCGGCGACGCACGAGCGGCTCGCCGTCCGGCACTGGGCGGCGTCGTTCGGTGCGGTCCCGGAGGAGTTCTGGCAGCCCGCGCTCGCCGGGCTGCACCGGCTGCCGCAGGTGCCCGAGCGGGTGCGACTCTCGCTGGTCAGCGCGACCGGGCTGCTCGAGGAGGTCGGCGAGGGCGTCGACCTCACCCCCGAGGGGCTGCTGCCGCCCCCGACCGTGCGGGCGCTCGACGACCGCTACCGGTGGACCGAGGAGTTCCCGTGGATGCAGGCGGTCGGAGAGCAGGACGTGCCGCCGCTGTCGTTCCTGCACCGGCACCTGGTCGCGCAGCGGCTCCTGGCGCGCGAGGGCGACCGGCTGGTGCCG
>JABFXA010000049.1 GCA_013361955.1 Nocardioidaceae bacterium | reverse complement strand
GCCTCGGCCGCGCCGCCGCCTCACTGCCGGGCGAGATGCGCCGCAACGACGTGGCCCGAGGCGGCCGGTCGGAACGCATCGCCGACGGCAACGCCGCGGCGCTGTGGGCGGCGCACCGCGCACATGTCGCCGACTACGGGCGGGCGCGGGCGTGCTCGCCGGTCAGCCACCGCGACGTGCACGGGCTGGTCACGGTGCTGTCCCGGCTGTGGCAGCACGACGTCGCCGTCGCGCGGCGCACGCAGGTCGCGCACGGCGTGCTGCTCTTCGTCCTGGGCGTCGCGCTGATCGCGAGCACCCCGCCGGTCGCGGTCGCCCTGCTCGGCCTCGCGGTGGTCGTGCTTGTCGTGTCGCCGGTGCTGTACGCGCGGCTGCGCTACGTGCGGCTGTGGCGGCCTTCGTTCGTCTGAGCGGCCCCCCGCCTGGTCTCGAGGCTCGCGGTAGACCGCTCGCACCTCGACCAGCGGGGGTCAGACGACGCTGAGCGGGAGGAGCTTCTGGCCGGTGGGGCCGATCTGGATCTCGGTGTCCATCTGGGGGCAGACGCCGCAGTCGTAGCAGGGGGTCCAGCGGCAGTCCTCGACCTCGACGGCGGAGTCGGGGTCGACGGCGTCCTGCCAGTCCTCCCAGAGCCAGTCCTTGTCGAGGCCGGAGTCGAGGTGATCCCAGGGCAGCACCTCGGCGTGCTCGCGCTCGCGGACGGTGTACCAGTCCAGGTCGACCGGCGTGCCGGCCAGCCCCTCCTCGCACGCGGCCACCCAGCGGTCGTAGGAGAAGTGCTCGCTCCAGCCGTCGAACCGGCCGCCGTCGCGCCACACCGCCTCGATCACGCGGCCGATGCGGCGGTCGCCGCGGGACAACAGGCCCTCGATGGTGCCGGGCTTGCCGTCGTGGTAGCGGAACCCGATGGCGCGGCCGTACCTCTTGTCCGACCGCACCGAGTCGCGGAGCTTCTGCAGCCGTACGTCGGTGGTCTCGTGGTCGAGCTGGGCGGCCCACTGGAACGGTGTGTGCGGCTTGGGCACGAAGCCGCCGATGGAGACCGTGCAGCGGATGTCGTTGCGGCCGGACACCTCACGGCCCTTGGCGATCACCTTCTTGGCGAGGTCGGCGATCTCCAGCACGTCCTCGTCGGTCTCGGTGGGCAGGCCGCACATGAAGTACAGCTTCACCTGCCGCCAGCCGTGCGAGTACGCCGTGGCGACGGTGCGGATCAGGTCCTCCTCGGTGACCATCTTGTTGATCACCTTGCGCATCCGCTCCGAGCCGCCCTCGGGCGCGAACGTGAGACCGGAGCGGCGGCCGTTGCGGGAGAACTCGTTGGCCAGCGTGATGTTGAAGGCGTCGACGCGCGTGGAGGGGAGCGAGAGCGAGACGTTCGTGCCGTCGTAGCGGTCCGCGAGGCCCTTGGCGACGTCGCCGATCTCGGTGTGGTCGGCGCTCGACAGCGACAGCAGCCCGACCTCCTCGAAGCCGCTCTTGCGGATGCCGTTCTCGACCATGTCGCCGATCGTGCTGATCGACCGCTCGCGCACCGGGCGGGTGATCATCCCGGCCTGGCAGAAGCGGCAGCCGCGCGTGCAGCCGCGGAAGATCTCCACCGAGTAGCGCTCGTGCACGGTCTCCGCGAGCGGCACCAGCGGGTTGCGAGGGTACGGCCACGCGTCGAGGTCCATCAGCGTGTGCTTGTGCACCCGCCACGGCACGCCGGAGGTGTTCGGCGCGACCCGCTTGATCCGGCCGTCGGGGAGGTACTCCACGTCGTAGAACTTCGGCACGTAGACCGCACCGGAGACGGCGAGCCGGTACAACAGCTCGTCGCGCGGCGAGCGCCCCGCCAGACCCGGGCGGCCCTCGGCCTTCCACTCGCGCACCACGTCGGAGATGGCGAGCACGATCTCCTCGCCGTCGCCGAGCACCGCGGCGTCGACGAAGTCCGCGACCGGCTCGGGGTTGAACGCCGCGTGCCCGCCCGCCACCACGACCGGGTGCACGTCGGTGCGCTCGGCCGCGTGCAGCGGGACGCCGGCGAGGTCGAGCGCGGTGAGCAGGTTGGTGTACCCGAGCTCCGTGGCGAACGAGACGCCGAGCAGGTCGAAGTCGCCGACCGCCCGGTGGCTGTCGACGGTGAACTGCGGGATGCCGTGCCCCCGCATCACCGCCTCCATGTCCGGCCACACCGAGTAGGTGCGCTCGGCCAGGATCCAGTCGCGCTCGTTGAGCACCTCGTAGAGGATCTGCACGCCCGGGTTGGGCAGGCCGACCTCGTACGCGTCGGGGTACATCAGCGCCCAGCGGACCGTGGCGTC
>JABFXA010000103.1 GCA_013361955.1 Nocardioidaceae bacterium | reverse complement strand
GCCCGGGCGTGCCGGTCGAGGTCGGCGACCTGGAGCAGCAGGTCGCGGCGGGTGACCGTGCCGCGCCGCCGGACCAGGGACCCGCCGGAGCCGTAGCGCGGCCCGCCGATGCCGTAGACCGTGTCGAACCCGCCGGCCAGCACCAGCCGCTCCAGCACCGGCCGGGTGACCCGCGCGCGGTGCCAGAAGTCGGTGAGCGAGTGGTAGGGCCGGGCCGCGACGACCCGGTCCACCTCCGCCTCGGAGATGCCCTTGACCTCCGACAGGGAGAGCCGGATCCCGTAGCCGTGGCCGGGTCCCGGCGCGGGCTCGCCGCTCGACCAGCGGGGGTCGTCGTCGGCGAGCCTCTCCACCACGAACGTCTTCTCGCTGGCGTTGACGTCGAGGCCGAGCACCGCGATGCCGAGCTGGCGGGCGTCGTCGAGGATCAGCCGCTTGGGGTACATGCCGGGGTCGTGGGTGAGCACCCCGGCCAGGAAGTGCGCCGGGTAGTGCGCCTTGAGCCACGCCGACTGGTAGGTGGGCAGCGCGAACGCCGCGGCGTGCGCCTTGCAGAACCCGAACGACGCGAACGACGCGAGCACCTTCCACACCCGCTCGACGTCGCGCCGGGGGTAGCCGAGCGCCATCGCCCGCGGGAAGAACCACAGCTTGGCCTCCGCCATCCCCTCGACGTCGCCGAGCGCGCGGCGGGCCTCGTCGGCCTCGGCCAGGGTGCAGCCGGTGAGCTGGGCGATGATCTCGATGACCTGCTCGTGGAAGACCACCACGCCGTGGGTGCCGCGCAGGATCGCCCGCAGGTCGTGGTGCAGGTACGCCGGCATCGCCCAGCCCTGCTTGGCGTCGAGGTACGGCGTCACCATGTCGCTCTTGACCGGCCCCGGCCGGAACAGCGAGATGTCGGTGATGATGTCGTCGAACGTCTCGATGCCGGACTTGCCGACCAGCTCGCGCTGGCCCGGCGACTCGATCTGGAAGCAGCCGAGGGTCTTCGCGGCCGAGATCATCTCGAAGGTCGCCGGGTCGTCGAACGGCACCTGCGCCTCGTCGTCGAGGTCGATCCGCTCCCCCTCCAGCCGCTCGACCTCGTCGAGCGCGTGCGCCATCGAGGACTGCATCCGGATGCCGAGCACGTCGAGCTTGAGCAGCCCGAGGTCCTCGACGTCGTCCTTGTCGAACTGGCTCATCGGGAACCCGGCGTACGACGCCTCCACCGGCGTGCGGTCCAGCAGCGTCGCGTCGGAGAGCAGCACCCCGCAGGGGTGCACGGCGACGTGCCGGGGCAGCCCGTCGAGGCGCTCGACCAGGTCGAACAGCAGGTCGAGCCGCTCCTCGCCGAGGCCGGACGCGCGCAGCTCGGGCAGCTCGCGCAGCGCCATCCGCGCGTCGCGGGCCCGGATGTGCGGGAACGCCTTGGCGATCGCGTCGATCTCGCCGACCGGCATGCCGAGCGCGGCCCCGACGTCGCGGACCGCGTGCCGGACCCGGTAGGTGTCCATCATCGACACGCACACGCAGCGCTCGCCGCCGTAGCGGTCGAGGATGGCTTCGTAGACCTCGAGCCGGCGCGCGGACTCCACGTCGATGTCGATGTCGGGCAGCGCCTGCCGCAGCGGTGAGAGGAACCGCTCCATCAGCAGGTCGTGCCGCAGCGGCTCCACACCGGAGACGCCGAGGAGGTAGTTGACCAGGCTCCCCGCGCCGGACCCGCGCGCCGCGCACCGCACCCCCATGTCCTTGATCAGGTCGGTGACGTCGGCGACGGTCAGGAAGTACGGCGCGTAGCCGAGGCCGCCGATGATCCCGAGCTCGTCGTCGAGCCGCTTCCAGATCCGCTGCCGCGGGGCGGACCCGTAGCGCCGGTCGATCGCCCCCTCGCAGCGGGCCCGCAGCACCTGGTCGGCGGTGCGGTGCCGGGCGGCGTCCTCGCCGGTGACGACCTGGAACTCGGGGAAGTGCACCTCCCCCAGCCCGAGGTCGAAGCGCGGGTGGAGCGCGCACCGGTCGGCGAGCACCCGGGTGCGGGCGAGCAGGTGCTGTGCCTCGCGGGCGCTGTCGGACCCGAGCCCGGCGTAGCGGCACACCTCCTCGGCCACCTCCGCCATCTCCTTGCCGGACTTGAGGTAGCCCTCGGCGTTGGCACGGTCGACGTGCCGCAGGTCGAGCGGCACCAGCCGGCGGGCGGCGTCGAGGACGTCGACGGTCGGGGCGTCGCGGCGGTCGGCGTAGCGCACCGCGTTGGTGAGCACCGCGCCCAGCCCGGCGGACCGGGCCAGCCCGGCCATCCGGGCGGCGTGCGGCGCCGAGCCC
>JABFXA010000336.1 GCA_013361955.1 Nocardioidaceae bacterium | reverse complement strand
GGGTTGCGGTGTCGGACATGAGTCCATCCAAGCAGTGCGCACCGACGGTTTCTGCGCCGAATCCCCTGCTGTGGAAAGGGATTCTCCTCATCGGCCTGTGGACGATATCCGGCTCACGTCAGCTGGTTTCGAGGCTCGCGGTAGCCCGCTGCACCTCAACCAACGGTGACCCGGTAGCCGGACGCCACCAGCCGCCCCACCCCTCCCCTTGCTGCGCCTTTCGACGCGACCACGGGCCGGCGTCAGAAGAGTGCGGAGGCGAGCTGCTGGCGGCCGCGGAGGACCCTGGGGTCGTCGTTGCCGACGGCGGAGAAGAGGCCGAGGAGGTGGGTTCGGGCCTTGTCCCGCTCGTCGCCCGTCGTACGTCGCACCAGGTCGACCAGCCGGTTGAAGGCGTCGTCGACGTGGCCGCCGAGCATGTCCAGGTCGGCGACCAGCGTCTGGGCGTCGACGTCGTCGGGGTGGTCGGCGGCGGCGGCGCGGGCGGCGTTGAGGTCGACGTCCTGGGTGCGCTGCAGCACCTTCGCCATCGCCAGCCCGGCGGCGGCCTCGGCGTCGGCGGGGTTGGCGGCAACGAGCTTCTCGTACTCGGCGACCGCGGTGTCGACGTCACCCGCGGCGAGCGCGTCCTGCGCGGGGGCGTAGCGCGGGTCGGCGGCGGGACCGCCGTCCTCCGACTCGTCCTCGGCGCCCACCTGGGCCAGCGGCTGGTGCCGGCCGGTGAGGCCCTGGGTGGCCATCTGCTGCAGCACCTGGTCGATGAGCGGCCGGAGCTGGTCGAGCGGCGGGGCGTCCTGGAGCAGCGGCAGCAGCCGGCCCTGCGCCACCAGCGCGACCAGCGGGATGGATGGGACCTGCAGCGCCTGCGCGAGCTGTGGCACCTTGTCGACGTCGATCTTGCCGAGCAGCACCCGGCCCTCGAGCTCGCCGGCGATCGTCTCCAGGTCGGCCGCGAGCTGGAGGCTCTCGCGGGACTGGGAGGGCGAGTACACCACCAGCAGCACCGGGGCGTTCATCGACGACTCGAGGTGCTGCTGGAAGTTCTGCTCGTCGAGGTCGACGGAGTAGGCGTTGCCGGCGGCCCCAGAAGCCCCAGGAGCCCCTGGTGCCGCGGGTCCCCCGGCGGGTGAGGAGGCGGTGGGCCGCTTGAGCCCCGAGAGGTCGACGGCGCCCGGACGCGAGAACGGCTGCTGGCTCATGGCCCTATCTTGGCCGATCCCGCCAACGAGTCAGAACCGGGCCGGTTCGCGGTACTCCCCCCACTCGGCCCGCAGCGCGTCGCAGATCTCCCCGAGCGTGGCCTCCACGCGGCAGGCCTCGAGCATCGCCGGGATCATGTTCCGCGCGGTGCGGGACACCTCGACCATGGTGGCGAGGGCCGCGTCGACGGCCGCCTGGTCCCGCGAGGTACGCCGCTCCGTCAGCGCCCGGACCTGCTCGACCTCGACCTCGTGCGAGACGCGGAGGATCTCCAGGTCGTGGGTGACCGACTCCTCGTGGCAGTTCACGCCGACGATCTTCTTGTCGCCCTTCTCGAGGGCGGTCTGGTACTGGAAGGCCGCCTCGGCGATCTCGGACATGAACCAGCCCTCCTCGATGCCGCGGAGGATGCCCTTGGTCATCGGCCACTCGCCGCCCTGGTGACCGGTCGAGGACCGCACCACCTCGGCGAGCGCGCCGTGGTCGCGGGCGGAGAGCGTCGAGCCGCCGAGCGAGAGGATCTTGTCGAAGATCTCGTAGGCCTCGGCCTCGATCTTGTCGGTGAGCGCCTCGACGTACCAGGAGCCGCCGAGCGGGTCGGCGACGTTGACCACGCCGGTCTCCTCCATGATCACCTGCTGGGTGCGCAGCGCGATCTCGGCGGCCTGCTCCGACGGCAGCGCGAGGGTCTCGTCGAGGGCGTTGGTATGCAGGGAGTTGGTGCCGCCGAGCACCGCGGCGAGCGCCTCGATGCCGGTGCGCACGACGTTGTTGTAGGGCTGCTGCGCGGTCAGCGAGACGCCGGCGGTCTGGGTGTGGAACCGCATCCACTGCGCCTTCTCGGTCTTCGCGCCGTAGACGTCGCGCAGCCAGGTCGCCCAGATCCGGCGGGCCGCGCGGAACTTCGCGATCTCCTCGAAGAAGTCGACATGGCTGTCGAAGAAGAAGGACAGCCCCGGCGCGAACGCGTCGACGTCGAGCCCGCGCGAGAGACCCAGCTCGACGTACCCGAAGCCGTCGGCGAGCGTGAACGCGAGCTCCTGCGCGGCCGTCGAGCCGGCCTCGCGGATGTGGTACCCGGAGACCGAGAGCGGCTTGTACGCCGGGATCCGCTCGGCGCAGTACTCCATCAGGTCGCCGATCAGGCGCAGGTGCGGCTCGGGGGCGAACAGCCACTCCTTCTGCGCGATGTACTCCTTGAAGATGTCGGTCTGCAGGGTGCCGTTGAGGACCCCGAGGTCGACGCCCTGCCGCTCCGCCGAGACCAGCATCATGCAGAACACCGGGATCGCCGGGCCGCTGATCGTCATCGACGTGGTGACGTCGCCGAGCGGGATGCCGCCGAAGAGCACGTCCATGTCCTCGGCGGTGTCGATCGCGACCCCGCAGTGCCCGACCTCGCCGAGGCTCTTCGGGTCGTCGGAGTCGCGACCCATCAGGGTAGGCATGTCGAAGGCCACCGAGAGCCCGCCGCCACCCCGGCCCAGGATCATCTGGTAGCGCTCGTTGGTCTGCTCGGCGTTGCCGAAGCCGGCGAACTGCCGGATCGTCCAGGTCCGCCCGCGGTAGCCGGTCGGGTACAGCCCGCGGGTGTACGGGAACTCGCCGGGCCACTCGGAGGTGTCGGTGCCGTACGCCGGCGCGACCTCCATCCCGGACAGCGTGGTGAAGTCGGCGTCGCGGACGCGCGACTTCTTGTAGCGCTGCTCCCAGCGCTCCCGGGCGGTCTCGTCAGCCATGGGAAAATAGTAGGACGTCCAACTAAATCCGTCGAGCCGACTCTGCCAGACTGACGCGGTGACCACGCTCGCCCGGCGGCTCGGCACCGGCGACGCCGTCGTGGTCGGCCTCTGCGCGATGATCGGCGCGGGCGTGTTCTCCGCCTTCTCCCCCGCCGCCGCGGCCGCCGGCTCGGCGCTGCTGGTCTCGCTCGGCATCGCCGCCGTGGTGGCGACCTGCAACGCCACCGCGTCGGCCCAGCTCGCCGAGGCGTACCCCACCTCGGGCGGCACCTACCTCTACGGCCGCGAGGTGCTCGGCGAGTGGTGGGGGTTCGTGGCGGGCTGGGGGTTCGTGGTCGGCAAGACCGCCTCGTGCGCGGCGATGGCGATGACCTTCGCGGCATACGTCGTGCCGGGCGGCGGCTGGCTGCCGCGCCTCGCGGCCGTCGGCGCCGTGCTGGTGCTGACCGCGGCCAACCTGCGCGGCATCACCCGCACCGCGACCGTGGCGAGGGTGCTGCTGGCCGTGGTGCTGGTGACGCTGGCGGTGGCCGTCGTGGTCTGCCTGGGTTCGGGTCCCGACCCGGTGCACCCGCTCGACGACGCGCACGGCGGGGTCGGCGGGCTGCTGCAGGCGGCCGGGCTGCTGTTCTTCGCGTTCGCCGGCTACGCCCGGATCGCCACGCTCGTCGAGGAGGTGCGCCGGCCCGAGCGGCTGGGCCGGGCGGTCCTGGTCGCGCTCGGCATCGTGGTGCTGCTGTACCTGGTCGTGGGCGTCGCGCTGCTCGGTGTGCTCGGGCCGGGCCGGCTCGCCTCCAGCACCACCCCGGTGACCGACGCGGTCCGCACGGCCGGCGCCTCCTGGGCGGTGCCGGTGGTGGTGGTCGGCGCGGCGGCGGCGAGCCTCGGGGCGCTGCTCGCGCTGCTCGCCGGGGTCGGCCGCACGTCGCTGGCGATGGCCCGGCACGGCGACCTTCCGCGGACCCTCTCGTCGGTGAGCGAGCGGCACCGGGTCCCCGACCACGCCCAGGTCGCGCTCGCGGCGGTCGTGGTGGTGCTGGTGCTCGTCGCCGACCTGCGCGGCGCGATCGGCTTCTCGTCGTTCGGGGTGCTGGTGTACTACGCGGTCGCCAACCTGTCCGCGCTCCGGCAGCCGGCCGGGCAGCGCCGCTGGCCCCGGGCCATGCAGGTGGTCGGGGTGGTCGGCTGCGTCACGCTCGTGGTCACGCTGCCGCCGGTGTCGGTGCTGGTGGGCGTGCTGGTGTTCGCGGTGGGCGTCGTCGGCCGGCTGCTGCTCAGAAGTCGCCGGCGGCCCGGCGTACCGGCTTGAGCAGCGCGGAGAGCTCACGCAGGTCGGCGGCCGGCACGGCGCCGAGCGCGAACCGGGCGCCGACCAGGTCGGCCGTCGCGGCCTCCACGACCGAGCGGCCCGAGTCGGTGATCTCGGCGAGCACGGCGCGGCCGTCGTCGGGGTGCCGCCGGCGTACGACGTGCCCGGCGGCCTCGAGCCGGTCCACGATCGACGTCACGGACGTGGGGTGCACCTGCAGCCGCTCCCCCATCTTGCCGAGCGGCAGCGAGCCGGCCCGCGAGAAGGTGAGCAGCACCAGCGCCTCGTAGCGCGCGAAGCTCAGCCCGTGCGGTCGCAGGATCTCGTCGAGCTGCCCGAGCACCAGCTGCTGCACGCGCATCAGCGAGGTCACCGCGTGCATCTGGTCGACCGCGTCCCAGCGCAGCCCCCACTGCCGGGCGGCCTCGTCGATGGGGTCGAACGCCAGCTTCTTGCGCATGACCCGATCCAATCACCCCTGCTCGGCCCACCGCAGGGTCGACGGCCGGCCACGCCGGGTGATCCGGCGCGACACCAGAACCGCGATCCCGACGGCCAGCACGAACAGCCCGGCGCCGACGCCCAGCACGATCAGCCAGTGCGTGGTGTACACCGGCACCGGCTCGTGCTCGGCCGCGGTGCCGAGGGAGATCGACGGCAGCACGAGGCGCAGGGCCAGGTACGCCGACAGCACGCCGAGCAGCACCGCCACGCCGAGGAGCACGACGTACTCCAGCACCGAGCCGCGCACGAGGGCGCGCTGGCTGACCCCGACGACCCGCAGGGAGGCGACCTCGTACGAGCGCCAGCGCGACTGCAGCACGGCCGACGCGAGCACGCCGAAGACGGCGAGCAGCAGGGTGGCGATGCCGACGAACAGGAACAGCCGCAGGCCGAGGCTGAACGCGTCGGTGCGCAGCGCGTGCAGCGTGGCCGCCCGGGTCTGGCCGTTCGTCAGCCCGATGCCCTTCGAGCGCACCTGGGCAAGCACCGAGTCGGGAGTGCCCTCGGCGACCCACAGCCGGGTCTCCCCCAGGGCCCCGACCGGCGGCTCGAACTCGACCAGCGAGGTCTCCAGGTCGGCGAGCTCGCCCTCGGTGCCCACGACCGGCAGGCTGCGGACCGTGTCGACCACCCGCATCGGCGTGTCCTGGCCGTTGAGGCCCTTGCCGACCACGTCGGACGCGGGGTACTCGATCGCGATGCCGCTGCCGCTGCGGCGCGCGGTCTGGGTGCGGGTGCCGTCCGCGACCAGCACCGGCGCCACGTCGGGCGTGCTGCTGGGGGTGACCCGCGCGAACCCGGACACCGCGCCGTTCTGCGGGCCCTTCCCGGGAGGCAGCGCGCCCAGGTAGACGCGCATCTGCAGCCCGTCGGCGCCCGCACGGACCAGCACCGGCGGGTCGACCAGCGACACCGCGAACGGCCGGGCCGGGCGCCAGGCGCCGGGGTCGGTGAGCCGCCAGTCCACGTCGCGGCCGTCGAGCGCCGCGGACGCGATCGTCATCCGGCCCTCGAGGTCGGTGACCGACACCGCGTCGCCGGTGACGTACAGCTGCTCGAGGAAGCAGGTCCCGCGACAGTGCTCGATCGGGGTGCGCAGCACCTGCGGGCCCGCCCCGTTGCGGATCCGGCCGACGAGCTGGTCGCGCTGCTCGCCCGCGTCGTCGACGTACTGGACCTGGAGGTAGGCGCCGGACCTCGTGGCGGACCGCAGCGCGACGTCGCGCACGGTCACCGCCAGGTCGCGGCCGGTGAAGGTGATCCGCTTCCGCTCGTCGAGGACCAGCCGGCGCTGCAGGTCCTCGATCGGCTGGTCGGACCACGACGGGTCCCAGGCGGCGACCCGGGCCAGCCGGTCGCCGTCGACGAACACGCTGCGCCGCATGTCGTCGCCCTCGTCGTTGACCGCGGTGGCCATCAGGTACCGGCCGTCCGGGTCGACCTGCCGGGTCACCTGCAGCAGCCGGCCCGGCGACGCGGTGGTGACGAACGACCGCGCGGCCCCCACCTCGGTGTCGGCCCGGCTGACCCGCCAGTCGTCGGAGGTCGCGGTCGCCGACGACGCGAACGTGAGCACCGCGACCGCGAGCAGCAGCGGCACCATCAGGTTCGCGAGGTCCTGGCGCCGGGCCAGCCGCCGGGAGGCGAGGTACGCCGGCACGGAGCCGCGCTCGGCGGTCCTGGCCAGCCAGCCGCGGCTGAGCAGCCGCAGCAGCAGCGCACCGCCGACGGCCACCGCGAGCGCGATGAACGTCGGGGTGAGCAGCGCGAGCAGCTGGCTGGACTGGTCGCCGGACGCGACCAGGTTGGCGACCGCGACCACGGCCACCGCCACCACCCCGCTGCGCAGCACCAGCCCGGCCCGGGTCGACGACCGCGGTCGCACCCCGGCCGCCAGCGCCACCGACAGCGGCTCCCGGATCACCGCCATCGCGGCCAGCCCGGAGGCCAGCAGCGAGGCGCCCACGACCACCACCAGGGACAGCACCGTGAAGGCGTCGAAGCCCACCGGGATGCCCGGGTGCAGCCATCCGTGCGCCACCACGCGCACGGTGACGTAGGCGGCCGCGACCGCCACCGGGACGGCGACCGCGAGGACGACGAACGGCTCGGAGACCGCGAACCAGAGCACCTGCAGCCGGCTGTGCCCGCGCAGCTTCGCGAGCGCGACCTGGGGGCGGCGTACCTGGGCGGCCGCGGACACCAGCGCGAACAGCAGCAGCAGGCAGAGCACCACCAGCGGGGTCAGCGCGGCGACCATCACCCGGGAGAGCTGGGTGCGCTCGGAGCGCACCTGCGCGAACACCGAGCCCACGTCGAGGTCCGGGAGCACCTCGACGTCGTTGCCGGCGGCGCGGTCGATCGCCTTGGCCTTGAACGCCGCGGCGGCCCGCTGGACGTCGGACAGGTCCGCGAGGTCGTCCGCGGAGGTGCGCATCGGCCGGTCGACACCGGCGCGGACGTTCTGCGAGACCAGGCTCTGCGGCGACACCAGCAGGGCGGGCGTGCGCAGGGCGCCCCCGCTGCCGGTCGTCGGCGGCGGGACCAGGTTGTCGAACCCGGTGAAGCGGGACAGGTCGAACCACGCCGGCGAGTCCGGGTCGGGGACGGTGTACGTGCCGGTCAGCCTGAACCGGACGTCGCGGCGCTTCTGCACCTCGCGGAGGTCACGGCCGACGAGGGACTTGCTCGGCACGAAGTAGCTGTCGAAGTAGCGGAGCGTGAAGGTGTCGCCGGCCTCCAGGTGCAGCGTGTCGGCCATCGTGGCCTGCATCAGCACCTCGTTCTTCGCCCGCGGGCAGGTGCCGGTGACGGCGGCGAGGTCGCACATGCCCGCCCGCCAGTAGAGCGGCACCGTGAACTGGAGCGTGCGGTAGATCAGCTGGCCGCCGTCGTCGTCCGCCCACGCGGTCGACGGACCCCAGGAGCGGCGCGACGACGGGTCGGAGTACGCGCGACGGGCCGTGGCGACCAGCTCGTCGACCGGCGGCGCGACGAACGGGCCCTGCCGCGGCGCCTCCAGGTCGCCGAGCCCGACCGCCTGCACCTCGCTGCTCAGCCCGGTCGTATACGGCGCGCGCTCGTCGATCCGGGTGTCGAGCAGGTGCTCGGCCGACGCCCGCCCGTACAACGGGCCCAGCGTGGAGGCGGTGAAGGCGATCACGGAGATCAGGAAGACCGCGGCACTCATGCCGCGCCGGGTCCACAACCCGGCCAGCAGCATCCTCATGAGCCGCTCTCGTCCACCGGCCGCAGCAGCACGCCGCCCTCCGTCTGCTCGAACTGCACGAGCGTGCCGGCCGGGAACCGGTCGGCGAGCTCGTCGGGGATGTGCACGGCGCCGTCCTCGTCGACGACGCCGAAGTCGAAGCCGTGCCGGCCCTCGGAGCCGATCCGGCCGTTGCGGATGGTGATGCTGCGCGGCATCTGCGCGGCGATCTCGGGGTCGTGCGTCACCAGCACGACCGTCGTACCGAACTCGCGGTTGACGCGGTGGATCAGCTCGATCATCACGTCGCGGTCGTCGTGGCTGAGCTGCGAGGTCGGCTCGTCGGCGAGCAGCAGCCCGGCGCCGGAGGACACCGCGGCCGCGAACGCGACCCGCTGCCGCTCCCCGCCGGACATGCTCGACATCGGCCGGCCCGCCAGCTCGGCCATCCCGAGCCGGTCGAGCAGCTCGTGCGGGGACGGCAGCCGCCGGCGGCTGGCCACGTCGAGGGCCTTGCGGGCGAACTCGACGTTCTCCTCGGGCGTCGCGTAGGACAGCAGGTTGCGGCCGGCGCCCTGCAGCAGCGAGGCCACCTTGCCCGAGCGGAGCCGGCCCAGCTCCGACTCCCGGATCCGGGAGATGTCCTGCCCGTCCACGAGGATCTTGCCCGCCGAGGGCCGCAGCACGCCGCCGAACAGGCTCAGCAGCGTGGACTTCCCGGAGCCCGAGGGGCCGAGCAGCGCGACCGCGTCGCCGGGCCGGATGTCCAGGTTCACCCCGCGCAGCGCGACCACGTCGTGGCCGCCCGCGGTGGTGTAGATCTGCACGACGTTGATGCACCGGACCGCGACACCGGTGCGGCGGTCGACCGCACCGGGGGCGGGGGCGTTCACTGCGGCCTCCGGAACATGTCGTGCTCGTGGCCGGGACCGTCCTCGGAGGTCGGCACCATGCGCACCGGCTCCCCGGTGGCCCGGCCGTCGACCAGGTGCAGCTCGTCGTCACACAGGTCGGCGACCTCGGGGTCGTGCGTGGCCAGCACCACGACGGCGCCGCGCTGGGCCTCGACGCGCAGCTCGGCCACCACCAGGTCCCGGTTCTTCTCGTCGAGCTCGCTGGTCGGCTCGTCGGCGAGCAGCACGTCGGGCTCGACGGCCAGCGCCCGGGCCACCGCGACCCGCTGCAGCTGCCCGCCGGACAGCTCGGTCACCAGCCGCTCCGAGAGGTCGCCGACGCCGACCCGGTCGAGCGCGCTCGCCGCGACCCGGACCGCCTCGGCCGCGCGGGTCCCGCCGGTCCGCAGCGCGACCGCGATGTTCTCCTCGGCGGTCAGCGACGGCACCAGCCCGTAGGTCTGCAGCACCATCGCGGTGCCGGGGCGCGGCTCACCCGAGCGGGTGCCGACCGGCCGCCCGTCGTACGTCGCCTCGCCGGCGTCCGGGCGCAGGATCCCGCCGAGCACGGAGAGGAGCGTGGTCTTGCCGGAGCCGCTGGACCCGGTCACCGCGAGGATCCGGCCGGGACGCGCCTCGACGGACACGTCGTCCAGGAGCGGATCACCCGCCCCGAGCACCCCGATCCCCCGCGCCACCAGCGCCCCGTCGTTCACGGACCAGACCTTGCAGGAGCAAAACACACGGACGCAACTGTCACGCCCGACCGTGGCGAAACCGTGATGATCGGGCAGGACCGGGGCCGGCTACGGCGGGTTGTGCATCGGCCGCGGGCCCCGGAGACCCGACTGCTGCACGTGCCGCTGGATGGTCAGGTCGCGCGCCAGCGGGCGGCCGACGTAGGTGATGTCGCGCAGGCCCTGCTCCTGGGCCGCGGACTCGAAGGTGAAGTGGCCGTAGCCGAGCATCAGCCCGAGGAACGGCTGGTCCACGGTGATGTCGAGGATCCGGGCGAGGGGGGTGGTGGCGTGCTTGCTGGAGACCACGCCGGTCACCCGGAACACCCGCATGTTGGTGACCACGAAGACATCCATGAAGCGGACCAGGGACTTCCAGACGGCGTGCAGCAGCAGCACGAGGGCGACCAGCATGAAGAACCAGCCGACCTGCGCCGAGGACACCAGCGTGAACCAGACCAGCGCGACGACGACGGCGAGCTCGAGCGTCGGCAGCGTGTAGACCACCCAGTGGTGGTGCACCTCGTCGACGATGTCCTCGCGGGCGTCCTCCTCGCGCAGCAGCCGGCGGCGGACCCGGTCGTCACGGACCCGCCGGAGCCACGCGATCCCGGCCACCGATCGCCTCGCCTAGCGGAACAGCGCGGTGATGAAGTCGATGAACGAGTTGAAGACGTCCTGGATCACGCCCCCCGCGCCCTTGACCACGTCGGCGGCGACCGCCGGCTGGGTCAGCACGAAGAAAATCGCGAAGGCGATCACGAGGATGCCGAGCACCTTCTTCATCCTGGTCTCCGTCCCGAGTCGTGTCGGCCCCCGTGGCTCGTGGATACCAGGCACGCGGGAGCGTTCCGGTGTCCACGTTCTTCGTAGCAAACCACACATTCGGCGTGGTGGAGGCGCGCGGGAACTGGGTACCCGCGTCGCATGACGGACGAACACACCGATGAGCCGGCCCCGCGGCACACCGTCCCGGCGGGGGTGGACGAGGCGACGGTGACCGCCGTCGGCCGGCTGACCGAGGCACTGGAGACCGCCGAGCGGGCCCGCGGGCACCTGTACTCCTGGCACCAGCTCACCGGCAGCGCCGACCTCGCCCTCGGCGAGGCGGTCGAGATGTTGCGCGAGGCCGGCCACCGCGACCTCGCCGACCGCATCGACCACGACCTCGTCGGTCGCAACGTCGTGCAGGGCCGGTGGACCTTCCAGGTCGTCGAGGAGTACGACGACGACTACTGGTCGATGTTCCGCGCCTTCGAGCGGGAGGCCCGCGACGCCCTCACCGAGGGACGCCGGCACCTCCACGAGGCCGCGATGAAGGAGGACCGTCGTACGCACGGGGCGCCGGGTCACGAGGCACGCCCCCGACCCGATATTGGATAGCTTTCAGTGACCTCCAGGTCACTGAAAGCTATCCAATATCGGTGAAAGCCTCGAGCAGCGAGTCCGCGGCGGCGTAGGGGTCGGAGGCACCGGCCGCCACCTTCTCGGCCAGGTCGTCGAGCTCGGAGCGCCCGTGTACGTCGCCCCAGCGCGCGCGCAACGCGGTGACGGCGATCGCCTCGATCTCGTCGCGGGCCCGGCGCACCCGGCGGCGCTCGAGCTCACCCGAGGACGCCATCCACTCCCGATGCCGGTCGATCTTCTCGACCACCTCGTCCACGCCCTGGCCCCTCTGCGCGACGGTCTGCACGATCGGCGGCTTCCAGTCGTCGTCCTCGCGCTCGGCGAGGGCCAGCATGTTGCGCAGGTCGCGGCGGACCTGGTCGGCGCCGTCGCGGTCGGCCTTGTTGACGACGTACACGTCGCCGATCTCGAGGATGCCGGCCTTGGCGGCCTGGATCGCGTCGCCCATCCCGGGCGCGACCAGCACCAGCGTGGTGTCGGCCAGCCCGGCGATCTCGACCTCGCTCTGGCCGACCCCGACGGTCTCGACCAGCACCACGTCGCAGCCCGCCGCGTCGAGCACCCGCAGCGCCTGCGGCGTCGTCCAGGACAGCCCGCCGAGGTGGCCGCGGGACGCCATCGACCGGATGTAGACGTCCCGGTCGAGCGCGTGGTCCTGCATCCGCACCCGGTCACCGAGCAGCGCACCGCCGGAGAACGGCGACGACGGGTCGACCGCGAGCACGCCCACCCGCTTGCCGGTCCGCCGCAGCTCGCCCACCAGCGCGTTCGTCGACGTGGACTTGCCGACGCCCGGAGCGCCGGTGATGCCGACGATCTGCGCGTGCCCCGTGTACGGCGCCAGGCCGGCCATCACCTCGCGAAGCAGCGGCGAGGCGTCCTCGACGAGGGAGATCAGCCGCGCCACCGAGCGCGCGTCACCCTTGCGCGCGCCCTCGATGAGCTCCGGGACCGAGCGCGCGCGCCCGCGCGTCACGCGGGGACGCGGATGATGAGGGCGTCGCCCTGGCCACCGCCGCCGCACAGCGCGGCCGCGCCGACGCCGCCACCGCGGCGCTTGAGCTCGAGCGCGAGGTGCAGCGCGATGCGCGCGCCGGACATGCCCACCGGGTGCCCGAGCGCGATGGCGCCGCCGTTGACGTTGACCTTGTCGTCACTGATGCCGAGCTCCCGCGCGGACACGATGCCGACCGCGGCGAACGCCTCGTTGATCTCGACGAGGTCGAGGTCGCCCGGCTTGATGCCCTCGCGGTCGCACGCCTTGGCGATCGCGTTGGCCGGCTGCATCTGCAGCGTCGAGTCGGGGCCGGCGACCTGGCCGTGCGCACCGATCTCGGCGAGCCAGGTCAGGCCGAGCTCCTCGGCCTTGGCCTTGCTCATCACCACGACCGCGCAGGCGCCGTCGGAGATCTGCGAGGCGGAGCCGGCGGTGATGGTGCCGTCCTTGGCGAACGCCGGCCGCAGCCTCGACAGGCTCTCGGCGGTGGTGTCGCCGCGCACGCCCTCGTCCTGCGAGACGACCATGGGGTCGCCCTTGCGCTGCGGGATCTCGACCGGGACGACCTCGTCGTCGAACAGCCCGTTCTTCCACGCCTCGGCGGCCCGCTGGTGCGAGCGCGCCGCGAACTCGTCCTGCTCCTGGCGGCTCAGCTGCGCCCCGGCGTCGTTGCACTGCTCGGTGAGCGCGCCCATCGCCTGGTGGGTGGCCTGGTCGTAGAGCGCGTCGTAGGCCATCGAGTCGACCAGGTTGACGTCGCCGTACTTGAAGCCCTCGCGGGACTTCGGCAGCAGGTGCGGCGCGTTGGTCATCGACTCCATGCCGCCGGCCACCACGATCTCGTGCTCACCGGCGCGGATCAGCTGGTCGGCCATCGCGATCGCGTTGATGCCCGACAGGCAGACCTTGTTGATCGTGATCGACGGCATCGACATCGGCAACCCGGCCGCGATGCCGGCGGTGCGTGCGGGGTTCTGCCCGGCACCGGCCAGGATCACCTGGCCCATCACCAGGTAGTCGACCTGCTCGCCGGAGACGCCGGCCCGCTCCAGGGCGGCCTTGATGGCCACGCCGCCGAGCTCGGCGGCCGACTTGTCCTTGAGACCTCCCAGCAGGCGTCCGATCGGCGTACGGGCACCGGCGACGATCACGGATCCGGTCATGGTGGGGCCTCCTGCGGGTGTGGCGGGCGTCATCTCGGACGATACCCACGGCTCCGGGCGGACGGGGAGGTCCGGTGACCGGTTCCGGCTGAGGAACAGGTCACAGTCCGTGGCAGCGACGGGACCGGCGGGCCACGATGTCCGCATGAGCGCCACCTCCCCCGTCGACGTGCCCGAGCACCTGTTCGTCTGCATCGACCACGTGGGGGTCGCCGTACCCGACCTCGACGAGGCGGTCGCCTTCTACGCCGACGCGTTCGGCATGCGGGTCCGGCACCAGGAGACCAACGAGGAGCAGGGCGTCCGCGAGGCGATGGTGGGCATCGGCGAGACCGACCAGTGCATCCAGCTCCTCGCGCCGATCGACGCGTCGTCCACGATCGCGAAGTTCCTGGACCGCAACGGCCCGGGCCTGCAGCAGCTCGCGTACCGGGTCACCGACGTGGAGCAGGTGTCCGCGGTGCTGCGCGAGCGCGGCCTGCGCCTGCTGTACGACGAGCCCCGGCGCGGCACCGCCGGCAGCCGGGTCAACTTCGTGCACCCCAAGGACGCCGGCGGCGTCCTCGTCGAGCTCGTGGAGCCGGCGCCCTAGACAGATAGGTCACACCGTCGTGACACCCCGTGTTACCCGTCGGTAGCGTGCTGCGCACCGTGCCGGACGACAGACGCAGGAGACACACGTGAAGCAGATCCTGGAAGCCATCCTCGCCGCCGACACGACCGCCGAGGACTACGCCGCGCTCGAGCTCCCGGAGACCTACCGGGGCGTCACCGTGCGCAAGGACGAGGCGGACATGTTCGAGGGCCTGCCGTCCTCGGAGAAGGACCCGCGCATGTCGCTGCACGTCGATGAGGTACCGCTGCCGGAGCTCGGCCCCGGCGAGGCGTACGTCGCGGTGATGGCCAGCGCGATCAACTACAACACCGTGTGGACCTCGATCTTCGAGCCGCTCTCGACGTTCGGCTTCCTGGAACGCTACGGCCGCACCTCTCCCCTGGCCAAGCGCCACGACCTGCCGTACCACGTGGTCGGCTCCGACCTCGCCGGCGTGGTGCTCAAGACCGGCGCCGGCGTGCACATGTGGCAGCCCGGCGACGAGGTCGTCGCGCACTGCCTGTCGGTGGAGCTGGAGAGCCCCGACGGGCACGGCGACACGATGCTCGACCCGGAGCAGCGGATCTGGGGCTTCGAGACGAACTTCGGAGGGCTCGCCGAGATCGCGCTGGTGAAGTCCAACCAGCTGATGCCGAAGCCAGACCACCTGACCTGGGAGGAGGCGTCCAGCCCCGGGCTGGTGAACTCCACGGCGTACCGACAGCTGGTCAGCCGCAACGGCGCCGGCATGAAGCAGGGCGACAACGTGCTGATCTGGGGCGCCAGCGGCGGCCTCGGCGGATACGCCACCCAGTTCGCGCTGAACGGCGGCGCGACGCCGGTGTGCGTGGTCTCCAGCGAGGACAAGGCGGAGATCTGCCGCAAGATGGGCGCGGAGCTGGTGATCAACCGCCGCGAGGAGGACTTCCGGTTCTGGAAGGACGAGCAGACCCAGGACCAGAAGGAGTGGCGCCGGTTCGGCAAGCGGATCCGCGAGCTCACCGGCGGCGAGGACGTCGACATCGTCTTCGAGCACCCGGGGCGGGAGACCTTCGGCGCCTCGGTGTTCGCCGCGCGCAAGGGCGGCACGATCGTCACGTGCGCCTCGACCAGCGGCTTCATGCACGAGTACGACAACCGCTACCTGTGGATGAACCTCAAGCGGATCATCGGCTCGCACTTCGCGAACTACCGCGAGGCCTGGGAGGCCAACCGGCTGATCGCGAAGGGCGCGATCCACCCGACCCTGTCGCGGTCCTACGCGATGGAGGAGGTCGGCCAGGCGGCGTACGACGTGCACAAGAACCTGCATCAGGGCAAGGTCGGCGTGCTCTGCCTGGCCCCCGAGGAGGGGCTCGGCGTCCGCGACCTGGAGAAGCGCGCGGCTCACCTCGACCAGATCAACCGGTTCCGCGGCATCTGAGCGGTTTCCGGCACGGATTTCCCACCCGGGGGGCACCCCGGTCGGGGTGCCTCACGTGTTTAGGTTGAGGCATCCGAGAGACTGTTGAGCGACGCGGTGCGGCGGGCGACCCCGCACCGCAGGGGCCACGAGAACACAGACGGAGGATGACACCGATGAGCGACCGCCCGGGCCTGTCCATCTTCGACGACGACGCCGACGACGGCGATGCGCGGCAGGAGCGCGGCGGCGGGTCCGAGGACGCGACCCAGGTCATGCCCGCGGTGACCTCGTCGACCCCCGCGCCCAAGGCGTCCAGCGACGCGCCGACCGTTCGCACGCCCGCGCCGTCCGGGTCGTCGGGTTCGTCCGGCGCACCGCCGGCCCCGCGGCCGGGCACGGTCGCGCCCCCGCCGAGCGGCCGGTCGTTCCCGATCGTGCGCCGCAACGGCTACGACCCCTCCGCGGTCGACCGGCAGATGCACACGCTCGCCGGCGAGAAGGCCGGGCTCACCGCCAGCCTGCACGACGCCAAGGCGACCGTCGCCGACCTGGAGAAGCGGCTCGCGGCCACCGAGGCGCGGCTGCAGGAGAACGAGAACCCGACGTACGCCGGGCTGGGCGGCCGCGCCAGCGAGATGCTCCGCCTCGCCGAGGAGCAGGCCGACGAGGTGGTCAACCAGGCCAAGGCGCAGGGCGAGGAGATCAAGCGCCAGGCGATGAAGGACGCCGAGGCGCTGAAGGCGCAGGCCTCCCGCGACGCCGAGGACATGCGGATGGTTCAGCTCAAGGAGCTCGACGAGTCCCGCAGCCGGGCGATGGCCGACGTCGAGCACGAGCGGTCCGCGGTCAAGGCCGAGGCGCAGGACCTGCTCGCCTCCGCCCAGCGCGAGAGCGAGCAGCTGCGACTGGCCACCCAGCAGGAGACCAACGCGCTGCGCACCACCGCCAAGCGCGAGGCCGAGCAGGCCCGGGCCGCCGCCGACCGGGAGGTGCAGGAGGCGCGCCGCACGCTGGCCGTGGAGAAGGAGCGGCTCACCCGTGAGGCCGCCGAGCACCACAGCAGCGCGACCGCGGAGACCGCCAAGCTGGTCGCGGAGGCCGAGCAGCGGGCCACCGCCGCGGAGGACCGCGCCCGGGAGGCCGTGGCGCAGGCCACCCTGCAGCGCAAGCAGGCGCAGCAGGAGTCCGAGCGGCTGCTCAGCCACGCCCGTCGCGAGGCCGAGCAGATCGTCTCGAGCGCGCAGACCCAGGCCACCGCGCTGACCGCGGCGGGCCACGCCGAGGCCGAGCGGGAGCTCGAGGAGCTCAAGGCCGAGGTGGACCGCTACACGAAGCGGCGGGACGCGATCGTCGCCCAGCTCGGTGCCCTGCGCGACGTCATCTCGGGCTTCGGTGACGCCCCCGCACCAGCCGCCGCGGAGACCCAGACCGCCGCACCGGCCGAGGAGAAGCCGTCGTCCGCGCCCTCCGCCAAGAAGAAGTGAGGAGCACGGCGCCGCGGGCGGGCCGGGTGACCCGCCAGGCGCACGCCGAACGGGTGGAGGCGGACCGGCCGCTGCACCACCGGTCCCCCTTCGTGTTCGGCTTCCTCTTCGCGGCCGGCGCACTGCTGGCCTTCTGGCTCGGCGGGCTGCTGCTGTCGATCGGGTCCACGCTGCTGCTGGTGGTGGTGGCGGCGTTCCTGGCCGCCGGACTGAACCCCACCGTCGAGTGGCTCGGGCACCACGGCATCCGGCGACCGGTCGCGGTGACCATCGTGACCCTGCTGGTGCTGATCGCGATGATGCTGTTCTTCGTCGCGCTGGTCCCGGTGATCACCGACCAGGTGTCGAAGATCGTGGCCAACGCGCCGCGCTGGTTCGACGAGCTGCAGCACAACCGGCAGATCCAGAACCTCGACCAGCGCTACGACATCTTCGACCGGGTGCAGAAGGCGCTGACCGGCGCGAACATCGGGTCGACGCTGTTCGGCGGCGTCCTCGGCGTCGGGCTCAAGGTGGTCGGCTTCCTCGCGAACACCTTCATCGTGGTGGTGCTGACGCTGTACTTCCTGGCCGGCCTGCCTCGGGTCAAGCACTCCGTGTACGACTTCGCGCCGGCCAGCCGCCGCGAGCGGGTCACCCAGCTCGGCGACCGGATCATCGAGAACGTCGGCGACTACGTCTCCGGCGCGTTCCTGGTCGCGATGTGCGCGGGGATCAGCTCGCTGGTGTTCCTGTTCGTGATCGGGCTCGGTGAGTACGCCGTGGCGCTCGCCGCCGTGGTGACCCTCCTCGACGTGATCCCGATGATCGGCGCCACGCTCGGCGCGGTGATCGTGACCGCGATCGGCTTCGCCACCGAGCCACGCCTGGGGCTCTACTGCCTGATCTTCTACATCGCCTACCAGCAGTTCGAGAACTACGTCATCTACCCGCGGGTGATGGCCCGCTCGGTGGACCTCCCGGGCTTGGTCATCGTGATCGCGGCCCTGGTCGGTGCCGGCCTGCTCGGCGTGATCGGCGCGCTGCTCGCGATCCCGACCGCGGCCGCGATCGTGCTGATCGTCAAGGAGGTCGTGCTGCCCCGGCAGGCGGCGCGCTAGCGGGGCACGTCCTTGAACACCGCGGTGGTCCGGTCCGCGTAGGCGCTGGTGTCGGCGGTCTGCATCGGGCCGTCCCACTCCCGGGGCAGCGGTACGTCGACCGACGGCGCGACCCGCGCCACGACCAGGTCGAGGACCGTCTCGGCGTCGCCGACCCAGAGGTGCTTGGCGCCGTCGACACCCACGACCTCGGCCTGCGGGATCACCGCGAAGCGCTCCTTCGCCTCGGCGGGGCGCAGGTAGTCGTCGTGCTCGGGCACCAGGGCGGTCACCGGCTTGCCGGACTCGGCCCACGCCGCGAGGTGCTCGTCGGTGCTGAACCGCAGCGGCGGCGAGAGCAGCACCAGCCCGGAGACCGCCGGGTCGCCGGCGTACATCAGCGCCAGGTCGGTGCCGAACGACCAGCCGACCACCCACAGGTCCGGGAGGTCGTGGAACTCGGCGTACTCGATCGCGGCTGCGACGTCGAAGCGCTCGCCGCGGGCGTGGTCGAACGCCCCGTCGCTGGTGCCGCGCAGGCTGCCGGTGCCCCGGGTGTTGAAGCGGAGCACCGCGAGGCCGGCGAGGGCGGGCAGCCGGAAGGCGGCCTTGCGGAACACGTGGCTGTCCATCATCCCGCCGTGCGTCGGCAGCGGGTGCACGCACAGCAGCGTCGCGACCGGGTCGCGGTCCTCCGGCCGGGCGAGCTCGCCGACCAGGGACAGCCCGTCGGCCGTCTCGAGGGTGATCTCCTCACGCCGGGCGGGCAGGACCGAGTTCGCGCGGATGCTGGCCATGCCGCCATTGTCCCGTGCGGTCATCGGCGGGACTCCCGGGAGGCCCAGCAGCCGTTGTGCCAGTGCCGGCGCTCGTCGAGCCCGGTGGCGCCCGGACCGGCGTGCAGCGCGGGCAGCAGCGGCCAGGCGACGGTGTGCGGGGTGGCCGGCCGGATCACCTGGTGGCAGCCGGGACAGCGGTACGGCTTGGTCGCCGCGGACCCGGTGACCCGGCGTACGACGTACTCCTCGCCGCGGAAGGTCTCGGTGCGGTCCTGGCTCACCCCGGCCTCACGACGCGACCGTCTCGTGGGTGGCCAGGTAGCGCTCCATCCGCCGGTCGGGGACCAGCCAGATCAGCGCGACCAGCGTGTAGACGGCGACCCCGATGGCGCTGCTCACCAGGCAGAGCAGGATCCCGGCGACGTAGATCAGCGGCGAGCCCTTGCCCTTGAGGTCGTTGCCGACCGCCTCGCGCAGCCGCTCGCCGCCCGGGCACCGGTAGATCATCAGCTGCAGCAGGTAGTACGCCATCGCCGCGGCCAGCAGGTTCAGGCCGTACACGATCGTCGGCACCGTCTCGAAGCCGCTCTCGTCCATCCACGCGGTGCTGAACGGGAACAGCGACAGCCAGAACAGCAGGTGCAGGTTGGCCCACAGCACCGTGCCGCGCACCGTGTCGACGACCTGGAACATGTGGTGGTGGTTGTTCCAGTAGATGCCGACGTAGACGAAGCTCAGCGCGTAGGTGAGGAAGCCGGTCGCGGACTCGGCGAGCGCGTGCCAGTCGTGGCCCTCGGGCACCTGCAGCTCGAGCACCATGATCGTGATGATGATGGCGAGCACGCCGTCGCTGAACGCCTCGAGACGGTTGGTGGGCACGGATCGAGTCTGTCAGACGCGGGTGTCGGCGCCCGACCGTAGGCTCTCGCCATGGACCTCGAGTTCAGCGGTGAGATCTGGCTCTGGAAGGGCCCGGCGCCCTGGCACTTCGTCACCGTGCCCGAGGAGGACAGCGACGCGATCGAGGCGGCGTCCGCGTTCGTCACCTACGGCTGGGGGATGATCCCGGCGAGCGTCACGATCGGCGACACCGGCTGGTCGACGTCGCTGTGGCCCAAGGACGGGCGCTACATCGTGCCGCTGAAGACCGACGTGCGCCGGGCCGAGGGGCTCGAGGTCGGGGTCGTGGTCACCGTGCGGGTCTCCTTGGACGTCTGACCGGAGGACGCCGGTGGTCAGAGCCGGACGAACACGAGCAGCGCGCAGATCGTGGCGAGGAGCGCGACGGCACTGTAGGCGACCCGGGGAGACATGGAAGCAGCGTGACCCGAGGACGGCCTCGGTGCCATGCCCCCCTGGGTGGATTTAACCCTGCCCAGCCGGGCCATCCGGCCCGGGGTCCTGCCAGGTGGTCCAGGGCTCGGCCGGGCGGCGCAGCTCGATCTGCTCGACCACCTCGCGGGTCATCCAGCGGCGCAGCGCCTTCAGCTCCGGCGAGGACGCGAGGGTCAGCAGCGTCATCTCCTCGCACAGCACGTCGGCCGCGGTCACCGCCGCCTGCAGCTCCCGGATCATCAGGCTGGACTCGTCGGGGAGCGCCATCTCCACGTCGACGTACGCCTGGCCCTGCTCCTCGGCGAGCAGTGCGGTCTGCCGGCCGGTGAGCCGGGCGTGCGCCGGTGCCACCAGCAGGCCCTGGATCGTGGCGGCCACGGACCGGGACCGCTCGTTGCCCTCGTCGGCGTTGAGCAGCTGCAGCTCGCGGACCAGCTCGTCGAGGTGCTCGTCCTGGCGGAGGCTGAGCCGGACCGGGCAGCCGGCCAGCGTGACCAGCGTCCAGCCGGGCGGCAGCGGTGCCCGCGACGGCTCCGGCACCGGGTGCCCGTCCGGGTACGGCGGCAGCTCGTCGGTGCCGAAGTCGGCCCAGACCCGCTTGCCGGCCGGGGCGTCCTCCACGCCCCAGCCGGACGCGAGCACCTCGACGATCGCGAGCCCGCGCCCGGTGGTGGGCTGGTCGACCAGGTCGAGCACGACGGGGTCCGGGTCGTCGTAGTGCGCCCGCGGCACCACCACGGCGCTCGGGACCGCGCCGTCGTCCTCGACGGTGACCCGCACGCCCCCCTCGCGCGCCGTGAGCACCACGGTCATGAACGACCCGACGCTGTGCAGCGCGGCGTTGGCCGCGAGCTCGGTGACGCAGAGCGCGGCGTCGTCGGCGAGGCTGTCGAGACCCCAGGAGGACAGCCCGTCGGTGACGAAGCGGCGCGCGCCCGGGACGCTGGCCGGGACGGACGCGAACCGGGCACGCAGCTCGGTCACCGCAGCCCCCACGCGCTCGTCACCCGACGATGATGCCCGACTTCTCCCTCTCGCGGGAGTTTCTCGCCGCAGGACGGGATGCCCTGCCGCCGCTCAGCCGGTGTGGTTCGCCGCCCACGCGCGCCGGACGAGGTCGCGGAGCACGTCGAGGTCCACCGCGTCGAGTCGCTTGACGTACACGCAGCCCTTGCCCGTGGTGTGCGGGCCGAGCCGGGCGAGCAGGTCCTCGTTGCTGCCGTAGTACGTGAGCCCGTACAGCGTGAGCGCGGCCTTGCGCGCGGCCAGGCCGACCGCGAACCACTCGTGCTGCTTGCCGTCCGCGGTGGTGTACGGCTGCCGCCCGAACCCCATGATCGAGCCCCACATCACCGGCTCGGCGCCGGTGACCTCCCGCAGCAGGCGGACCGCGGCCCGGGCGTCGTCGCGACGCCGCGGGTCGGGGACCGCGTCGAGGAAGCCGTCCACGTCGGCGTCGGTGGCCGTGGTCTTGCGCGATGCGTCCGCCATGCTCCGAAGTCTGCGTCGCGAGCGGACGCCCGGTCCACCGTGGTCGGCCCCGCGGGTACGCCGGAGGGGTCAGCGCAGACCGATGCGTCGCGAGCACACCGGCCAGGCGCGCCAGCCCTGCACGCGCTTGACCCGCTCGGCGATGCGGATCTGCTGGTACTTGGTGGCCCGGTGGGCGTTGCGGGCGTACCGGCCGCCTCCGAATCCGATCCAGGTCGCGTGGCTGAACTGCAGGCCGCCGTAGTAGCCGTTGCCGGTGTTGATGTGCCAGCGGCCACCGGACTCGCACTGGGCCAGCCGGTTCCACGTCCGCAGGGTCGCGGCGTCGGCGGGCCCGGAGGCGAGGATCGGGAGCAGTGCCAGCAGCAGCACGCAGAGTGCCACAGGCAGGCGGGAACGCAAGGTGAAGCGCATGGTGAACGGACCTCTCCACCGCCTGCGGAGTTAGCTGTCGGGTTCGGGCGGAAGGTCGTGCCCGGCCGGGGGATCCGGCTTCACCCCGAGGCACCGAGGGTGCCGTGGTGCGGTTGGGTTCCCCGCTCCCGCCCAGGTGTGTCGCAGATGGAGCACCGGTGACCGGGCGGGACTCGGCGTTGGCCGCGGCGCTGGGGCCCTCTGGTCGACCGGGTCCCACGGAGAGGGTTGACACCTCTCGGGGCTCTAACCCGGCAACCCCGACAAACAGGAAACGACCGCTGGCGTCTCGGGTCACCAGCGGCCGTTCACCAACCATGTAACCAGGCTCGTGGCCGAGTGTCAGGCGAAACCACGATCTTTACCCGGGTGGTCCGTACCTCCCCGGGAGAATCGGGTCACACGCACGACGACAGCGAGGTGGAGAAGTCCGAGATGACGGGGAACGGCCCCAGCCGGGTCGCCCAGCTGCGCCTGGTCGTCCGGGTACCGGACGTCGAGGCGCTGGTCCGGCTGCTCCGCGACGACCTGGGCATGGGCGAGCTGGCGAGGTTCGGCACCGACGGCGCCGAGGCGGTGCTGCTCGAGACCGGCGCGGCCACCATCGAGGTCGGGAACCAGGCGCACACCGACCAGATCGACGGCATCGAGGTGGGCCGACCGACGTCCCCGCAGCTGCGACTGGCGCTCGAGGTCGACGACACCGCCGGCCTCACCGCGGCGCTGGCCGAGCGGCCCGACGTACGGGTCCTCGGCGCGCCCGCGGTCACGCCGTGGGGCTCGCTGAACTCCCGGCTGACTCTCGCCGACGGCGTCCAGGTCACGCTCTTCGAGGAGCGGGGGGACGAGGAGCGGTTCGTCTGACCCGACATCGGGTCGGGAGAGTGACCCAGGAGTCACCCTCGGCGTACCGACATCGGGTCGAGACGGTGAGTTGCGAACCTGAGCGGTTCCTGTGAACCGGCCCCGAGGGTTGACTGGTCAATCGGGCCCGGCACACGATGGCGCCCTGGGGGACATCCGCTCGTCCGACCGGCAGGGGTCACCGGACCGAGAACTGGAGTCCAGATGTCCGTGAAGCGTTGGGGCGTGCTGCTGGCTGCCCTCCCCCTGGCCCTCGTAGTCCCTCCCCTGTCCCCCGCGCAGGCGCGCGACGTCGTCGACCGGATCGACCTCCCGGTCGGGTGGCAGCCCGAGGGCGTCACCACCGACGGGAAGTTCGTGTACTCCGGCTCGCTGGCGACCGGCTCGCTGCTCCGGGCGAACCCGCGCAACGGGGCCACCACGGTGCTGCCGCAGAGCGCCACCGGCAAGCCCGCGGTCGGCGTCGACTTCGACAAGCGTCGCGACGTGATCTGGGTGGCCGGCGGCCCGACCGGTGAGATCCGCGTGCAGAAGGCCAGCAACGGCAAGCTGCTGCGCACCTACACCTTCCCGGCCGGCACCCGGTTCATCAACGACCTGGTGGTCACCCGCAAGGCGGTCTACGCGACCGACTCGTTCAACGCCGAGCTCGGCGTCGTGAAGCTCGGCTCGGGCAACGCCAAGAAGCTGCCGCCGTCCGGGGAGATCCCGACGCTGGCCGTCGGCGGCGACCTCGTGAACGTGCCGGGTGCCTTCAACATGAACGGCATCGTCAGCTCGCACGGCTCCCTGCTGGTCATCCAGTCCAACACCGGCACGCTGTTCCGGGTCGACCGGACGACCGGCGACGCGACCGCGGTGGACACCGGCGGCGCCGACCTCACGAACGGCGACGGGCTCGAGCTCGACGGCGACATCCTGTACGTCGTCCGCAACCAGAACAACGAGGTGGCGGTCGTCGACCTGGCCCGCGACCTGGCCTCCGGTGAGCTGGTCGACACGATCACCGGCGACCTCGACGTGCCCGCGACCGTGGCACTGGTGCACCACGACCTGTGGTCGTCCAACGCCCGGTTCGGCGTCGCCGACCCGGCGAACGCGGACTTCTGGCTGACCCGGCTCCCGGAGTTCGACGACTGACGCACACCTCGGCGGGCCCTCGCCGCGACGGCGAGGGCCTGTCGCCGTCCGCACCTGGCCCCGGCGCCCGCAGGGGCGCAGACTGGGAGCAGCCGAGACCCGAGGTGCGCGATGGGCGACGCCGAGCTGTTGCGCCGGCTGCACGACGACTACGTGTGGCAGGTGAACGCCGCGGTCGGCGAGGACCGCATGGACCTCGTCGCGGCCCTCGCCGACGAGTACGCCGACCGTGCCCTGCGGCTGATCACCGACGGCGAGCCCGCGGGCTGCGGCCCGGAGTGCGCGGTGTGCGCGCGACGCGCCGCCGAGCCGCCGAGGCGGCCACCGGTGCGCGGCTGGCGCCGGCTGCTCCGCCGTTGACTCAGCGCGAGGTGTAGTCGCGGAACCCGCGCCCGGTCTTGCGGCCGAGGTAGCCGGCCGTCACCAGGTGCTCGAGCAGCGGCGCCGGCGCGAAGCCGGGCTCGCGGAACTCCAGGTAGAGCTCACGCTGGATCGCCAGCGACACGTCGTTGCCGACCACGTCGAGGAGCTCGAAGGGACCCATGGGGAGCGCGCAGCCGTACTTCATCGCGGTGTCGATGTCGTCGGCGGAGGCGTAGTGCGCCTGCAGCATCTTCACCGCGTCGTTGAGGTACGGGAACAGCAGCGCGTTGACGATGAACCCGGCGCGGTCGCTGCACGACACGGCGACCTTGCCGAGCCCCGCGCACAGCGCGCGGGTGGTCTCCGCGACGTCGTCGGCGGTGCTCACCGTGCTCACCACCTCGACCAGCTTCATCACCGGCGCGGGGTTGAAGAAGTGCATCCCGACGACGTCCTGCGGCCGGCTGGTGACCTTGGCCAGCGCGATCACCGGCAGCGACGAGGTGGTGGTGGCCAGGATCGCGCCCGGCTTGCAGATCTCGTCGAGGTTCTCGAAGAGCACCGTCTTGACCCCGATGTCCTCGGCGATCGCCTCGACGGCCAGGTCGACGGTGCCGAGGTCGTCGAGGGACGTCGTACCGCGCAGCCGGCCGAGCACCTCGTCGCGCACCGGCTCCTCGAGCTTGCCTCGCTGGATCGCCTTGTCCAGCGACCGCTCGACGGCGGACCGCACCGCGTCGACCTTGGCCTGGCTGCGTCCGACGTACGTCACCGGGTAGCCGGCCTTGGCGAACACCTCGATGATCCCGGTCGCCATCGTGCCGGTGCCGACCACGCCGACCGACGCGAGCTCGTGCCGCAGCTTCGGGGCGTCGTCCGCGGAGGGGGTGAGCGCGTCGTCGACGACGACCGGGCTGTCCGGACCCTCGTAGGTGTAGAAGCCACGACCGGACTTCCGGCCCAGCAGCCCGGCGGTGACCATCTGCTTGAGGATCGGGGCCGGCGCGTGCAGCCGGTCGCGGCCCTGCTTGTACATCGTGTCGAGGATCTCGTACGCCGTGTCCAGACCGATCAGGTCGAGCAGGGCCAGCGGTCCCATCGGGTAGCCGCAGCCGAACCGCATCGCCGCGTCGAGGTCCTCGCGGGTGGCGTACTTGCCCTCGAACATCGCCGCGGCGTGGTTGAGGTAGCCGAACAGCAGCGCGTTGGCGATGAAGCCGGCCCGGTCGCCGATCACGACCGGCGTCTTGCCGAGCGAGCGGGCGAGCGCGGCCGCGTCTTCGACCACCTCGGGCTCGGTGACCACGGTGCGCACGATCTCGACGAGCTTCTGCACCGGCGCCGGGTTGAAGAAGTGCACCCCGATCACCCGGCCCGGGTGGGTGGTGGCCGCGGAGATCTCGGTGACGGAGAGCGACGAGGTGTTGGTAGCCAGCACGGTGTCGGGGCCGACGATGCCGTCGAGCGTGCGGAACAGCTCCTGCTTGAGCGGGAGCTGCTCGATGATCGCCTCGACCACCAGGTCGCACGCCTTGACGTCGTCGAGCGAGGTGGTGAACGTGATCCGGCCGACCAGCTCGGCCTGCTCCTCAGCGCTGAGCTTGCCGCGCTTCACCGCGCGACCCGTGGAGTGCTCGACGTGCTCCCTGCCGCGTTCCAGCGACTCCTCGGAGAGCTCCACCCCGACGACCTGGTAGCCGTTGCGGGCGAACACCTCGGCGATGCCGGCGCCCATGGTGCCCAGACCGACCACGCCGACCGTGGAGAACTCGCGACTCGTCCTGCCCATGGGCGGCATCATGGCACGCGATCTCGGGCCGCCGCCGTGACCTACCCCACCCCTGCCCCGCCCCTGCGGGGCACCCGATGGTGCGTTGTAGATTCGCGCCCGTGCGCCTCGTCATCGCCCGCTGCCAGGTCGACTACGCCGGTCGGCTGACCGCCCACCTCCCGATGGCGACCCGGCTGCTGATGGTCAAGCACGACGGCTCGGTGCTGGTGCACTCCGACGGCGGCTCCTACAAGCCGCTGAACTGGATGTCGCCGCCCTGCAAGGTGGTCGAGGGCGCCAGCGAGGACGGCGTCGACGAGTGGCTGGTCACCGGCAAGGACGGCGACACCCTGCGGATCCTCCTCGAGGAGGTGCTGCACGACAGCAGCCACGACCTCGGCGTCGACCCCGGCCTGCAGAAGGACGGCGTCGAGAAGCATCTCCAGGAGCTGCTCGCCGACCACCCGGCGACGCTCGCCGACGGGCTGACCCTGGTCCGCCGCGAGTTCCCGACGGCGATCGGCCCGGTGGACCTGATGTGCCGCGACGCGGCCGGCGCCAGCGTGGCCGTGGAGATCAAGCGCCGCGGCGAGATCGACGGGGTGGAGCAGCTGACCCGCTACCTGGAGCTGCTGAACCGCGACCCGGCGCTGCGACCGGTGCGCGGCATCTTCGCCGCGCAGGAGATCAAGCCGCAGGCACGGGTGCTCGCCACCGACCGCGGGATCGCCTGCGCGGTCGTCGACTACGACGCCCTGCGCGGCATGGACGACCCCACCGAGCGGCTCTTCTAGCCGAGGTCGCGCGGCACCACGATCAGCGCCAGCCAGCCGGTGGCGATGCCGATCGCGAGCACGGTCAGCACGCCCCGCCACGGGTCGAAGTGGCTGTCCAGGAAGGACAGGCTGGCCACCACCAGCAGCGCCGCAGGCGCCAGCGCGCGCATCCCGCCCCGCCGGCCGGCCAGCGCGGCCATCGCGATGGTGGCGGCGAGCAGCCCGAGCACACCGAGGCTGCCCAGCGCGTTGCCGATGTCGACCAGGTAGTCCACCGCCGGCGACCGGGCCGCGCCCGGCCCGAGCCGGTAGGTCACGTAGCCGGCGCCGACGCCCTCGAGCGCGTCGAGCGCGGTGTAGCCGGTCGCGTAGACGAAGGAGCCGAGCACCACGGTGCGGGCCAGCGGCGACCGGTCGTTCCAGACCATCTCGGCGAGCGCGACGCCGACGAGCGGGACCAGGAACAGCCCGATCGCGTGCACGACGGTCCAGCGTCCGGAGGTCGGGTAGGTCAGCACGGCCGGGTGGAACAGGCCGGTCAGCGCGAGCAGCACGCCGGGGGCCGCGTAGAGCACGGCGCGGGCGCTCGGCGGCACGGGCCGGGTCGCCCTCACGCGCCCACCAGCGCCGCCACGTCGTCGGCGCACCCCCACGAGAGCGTCACCCCGGCGCCGCCGTGGCCGTAGCAGTGCACGACCCGGGTGGTCCCGGTGTCCTCCGCCTCCAGCCGCACCTCGGGGCGGGCCGGGCGCAGGCCGACCTTGTGCCCGAGCACCGCGGCGCGGGCCAGCGCGGGGACCACCTCGATGGCCCGCTCGAGGACCAGCTTCGCCACGTCGGGGTCGGGGCGTCGGTCCCACTCCCCCTCGTCGTCGGTGCCGCCCACCACGATGTCGTTGCTCCGCGGCACCACGTAGATCGGCGAGCCGTTCGCGTCGGAGGCCAGCCACCACCGGTCGAGGCCGACCTGCTCGACGTACACCACCTGCCCGCGGACGGGGGTCACGGACATGTCCTCGGCCATCCGGCGCGCGCCCAGGCCGGAGGCGTTCACGACCACCTCCGCGCGGTCGGGGAGGGCGGACAGCGCCATCCGGGTGAGCGTGCCGCCGAGCTCCTCGATGCGGCCGACCAGCCAGCGCAGGTACACCGGCATCTCCACCACCGGCGCGACGAAGCTCCACCCGTCGACGTACGGCGGACCGACGGCGCGCACCCGGGTCAGTGCCGGCACCGCCTCGCGCCACCAGGGGTCGGCGGTCCGGGCCCGGTGCAGCTCGGTGCCGGTGCGCATCAACACGCCCGTGTCGTCGACCTCGGCGAGCCGCTCGAGCTCGCGGTAGCACGCGCCCGACCACGCGGTGACCCGCTCGAAGGGGAAGGCGCGGTAGGGGTACCAGATCGCGGCGGCGACCGCGGACGTCGTCTCGAGCGGCAGGTCGCGGGCGACCACGTGCACCGAGTGCCCGGCCTCGAGCAGCCGGACCGCGCACGACAGCCCGACCACCCCGGCGCCGACGACGATCACCCTGGACATGGCGACGAGTCTGCCCTACCGACCTGCTGACGGACGGTAGTCGGTGATCATCACGCGACCGGACCGGCTCGTCACGGTGGCCAGCAGGTAGCGGGTGCGTCCGTCACGCTCGACGCGGCAGACGATCCGGGCGCCCACGTCGGCCGGGTAGGCGGCCGCTTCGCCGCAGTTCGCGCGCTTCCAGCCCCGCTCGTCCAGGGTCTGCTCGAGCTTGCGGGTGGCGATCACGCCGTCGTCGAGGGACGCGTCGAAGCCGACGGCCCTCCCCTCCACCGCGGCCCGCAGGTGCACGGCGACCCCGACGACGAGCCCGTCGACGTACGCCCGGCAGGACATCCGCACCGGCACCCGGCCGTCCCAGCGGGGGCAGTCGAGGTAGTCCAGGGTGAGGCCCTGCCCGACGACCTGCCTCCGGAGGCGCTCCGCCACCGGTCGCTCCAGGTCGTTCATCGGCCTGCTCGGCGGCTCCTGCCGGGCCGGCGCCTTGCCCCCGGGCGTCGGGGTGGCGGTCGGGCGGGTCGACGCCGGCGCGGGGTCGTCGCTCTCGCAGCCCGCCAGCAGCAGCGCGGCCAGGACCACGACCGGGAGCCACCACCTGGCGCGCACGCCATCCCTCCTCCGCGTCGGTCGAAGCCCCCGAGCCCGACGATATCGACCGCGCGAAACACCTCCGCGAATTACTCACCCTGGGTATACACACTGTGTATAGTGATGCCATGTCCGCCGCCCACGCCCTGCTCGCCCTGCTGGAACGCGAGCCCGCCCACGGTTACACGCTCAAGCAGCGCTACGACGAACGCTTCGCCCGCGGCCGCCGGCTCGCGTTCGGACAGGTGTACGCGTCGCTGGCCCGCTTCGAGAAGCAGGGCTGGGCCGAGGTCACCGAGGTGGTCGCCGGCGACGGACCGGAGCGCAAGCTCTACCGGATCACGGGCGAGGGAGTGACCGTCGTGGACCGCTGGGTGTTCGAGCCGCAGCAGCCGGCCGAGTTCTCCGACAGCACGCTGTTCGCGCGGGTGTCGGTGGCGCTGATGTCCGGGCGGTCCGCCGCCGACGTCCTCGACACCCAGCGCGCCACCCACCTCGAGCGGATGCGTGCGCTCACCGAGGCCCGGCGTACCGCCGACCCGGCCGACGTCCTCGCGATCACCTACGAGCTCGCCCACCTCGACGCCGACCTGCGGTGGATCGAGGAGGCGGGCGCCCGGCTCACCGACGCCCGGCAGGCCCTGCTCGGCACCGACAAGGGGGCACGACCATGACCGACCACTCCGCACCACTGCTCTCCGCCCGCGGGCTCCGGCTGTCGTACGGCGACACCCGCGCGCTCGACGGCGTGGACCTCGACCTGCTCCCCGGCGAGCGGGTCGCGGTGATGGGCGCCTCGGGGTCCGGGAAGTCCTCGCTGCTGCACTGCCTGGCCGGCGTGGTCCGGCCGCAGCAGGGCGAGGTCCGGTTCCGCGGGGAGCGCGTCGACGACCGGTCCGAGGCGGCCCGCAGCGCGCTGCGGCTGACCAGCCTCGGGATGGTCTTCCAGTTCGGCGACCTGGTGCCGGAGCTGACCCTGCTCGAGAACGTCATGCTCCCGCTCCAGCTCACCGGACGCCGCCGCGAGGCGCGCCCCGCGGCGCTCGAGCTCATGGAGCGGCTCGGCGTCGCGCACGTGGC